>NZ_JAWORT010000023.1:0-74472 GCF_033337975.1 Vibrio sp. Vb2880 | reverse complement strand
GTTCTTTTAGTTGTTGATTTCATAACACTCTCCAATTTTGGGGGTGGAAAGTGTCAACCTTATTTAGGACGGCACAGCTCCATTATAAAAAGCCTGCGAACGTCGCAGGCTTTTTTATCGATTGAGACTGTGTACGCAGGCTTACCTGATTATAGATGTCGGATTATAGCTGAAAACGTATCAACAAAGGGCGATAAAAGTGCTGAGTGAGCCAGCACAAGCTTTTCCAAATTATGCGTTTGTACCAGGGTAAGTGCGCAATATACACATAGCTAAATTCAATTTCTGGCTGGGCTTTTCTGTTGCGTTTAAAAGCCGGAGCACCTGAGCTCATATTAAAGCGACGCTGGTATATCATGGCATGGCGGATGGTATAGGCCGATATTCGACGATACAATGCGAGGCGTTGTGGCTTATTGGTATCGTAGCCAAAAATTGGGCAAGTCATATCATTATCAATTTCTACAATGCCTAACGTAGCCAGCATCTCTTCTTGATAAAACAGTCCCACTAAATGTACTAATTTGTTCTGGCTCGCCTGTTTTAAATATTGGCTTGAAAACTGGATGTTATTGATGCTGTATTTATTAAGGTAAAGCATGTCATATAACTCTTTGGCGCGCTGAAATTCTTCATCAGTGGTCAGTGGCCTAAACTGCCAATCTTTATCATTAAGCAGTTTGAAGTCTTTCGTTAAATCTCGGTTGAAGCTGAACGCTTGCCAATCATCAAGTAAATACACTTGTCGTGTTACCAAGCTTTGCCATTTTGGCTGCTTCAATCGCTGAATTAAGTGTAAATGCTGACGCTGGTTGAGGGAGCGAAGCACCAAGGGAAAGGTGGGGTATTGATCGAGTGCGACGCGACGCAGTTCATCGAGATTTAAGGCTGCCCATTGTTCGCTATACATATTGGTGGACAAGCACTGATTGTTGAGCGTTTGGACTTGATCCAATCCAGCCAATGATAAGATTGGTTTAGTCATATTAATAAGTAACTTACATACCCATCGAACAGCCACATTTTTGACTTTGTGAAGCTCTTCTTCGGCGTAGCCACTAAGCAGTGTCATAGGGGAGACTGCATAACAGTTGTTTGGTATTTTTGGTGTTACGGAGTAAGGAATGGCAACATCATCGATATAGTAGCAACCAAAGCTTGCTGTGCATTCATCAATAGGATTTGACTGCATAAGAGTGATAAAGGTTTGATGCCATTCTTGAGAGGAAAGTGTCATGAGTTCAATGCCTCTCCATTCCACTCAATATCAACGGTAGAAGCGTCGCTCCACTTCGTCTTGTTCTGCCTAGCTAACCGGAGTAATTCAAACATACTCCGGATTTGGCTCCCGACCGGTAAGTTATGCTGTTGCATCACATTCACTCCAGACCACCAATCTTGCCAAGTTCGAGCCTTGAACAGGGATAACCCGCCTGCAGCGATGAGTGTTATTGGACCTAAATGATGCAATCGCTGCTTGGAAGGACTGGTAAACTCCATATTAGGAAGCAGTTGGTTGCATCGAGACGAGAGTAGGTGCAAACCACTGGTGGCTCTTGGGTTACATTCAATCACGTAGAGTTCATCTTGTGATTTGATGAAGTCAAACGACACTTGCCCATGATAAGTATGACGTTTACCAAAAGCGGCGATAAATCTATCTAGTCGTTTGCATGAGATCGGCTGAAAAGCACTGGCGGCCGAGCTGTTTACACAGTATTTCGGTACATAAGCTTGGTGTGCTTTAAGTTCACCATGTTCAAAAATTGCATAGTTACACACCGGAGTCCCTTGGATTTTTTGTTGCTGAACCCAAGGGAAAAGGGGCGATATCGTGGCGGCAGAAATAGACTGAGTCGTCACATCTCTTATGACTTGCCCGCCAAACCGAGAGTAAACTGGCTTTAGAACGGTTCTCTTATTAATTTCAACCTCACTTTTATCAGCGACCAAACGAGTTTTGGGAAGTGTAATTTCTGGCAAATCTTGAAGCTGTTCAAAGACGGTCAACTTGTTGTGCAGGGCATTGAGTAGTCCTACATTGGGCAGAAAAAAATCTACTTCTGGGCATTGTTTGGCAACATGAGCCAAGTAATACACTTCTTCACAAGTGGGTATCACCATATCAATACGCATCTGAGTAATGATTTTTAGGATCTGCTGTTGATAGGTGGGAAACGCAAATCGAGGCGAAGCGGTGGGGATATAAGACTCGATACCTCGCAAAAACGATCCTAGAGTTTTTTTTAGCGAATCGGTGAGAATTACGTCATGTCCATGATGCATACACATGGTTGCCCACTCTAGTGCAACTGGTGCTCGGGCTCCGGTGATTAAGACCCGCATATGTTCACCACACGTCGTTGTTTATTCATTGGCGTCCAAATAGGCGCAGGGCGGTAACTAAATCTGACAGGATCAAGCCGCAATTGGTCAAACAACTTTATCAAGGCTTGATGTATAACCCGATGGTGGTGAACATCCGCTTCAATTTGAATGGCTTGTGACCCTGTTTGGGTGATTCGGTAATCCACGCGACTTTGGGCGGATAGTGTTATAGCGCGGTAGATGAGATCTGGTAACACCGTCACTGGGACGTGGTTTGCGTTTAGCGTGAGGCGATCACCACATCGTCCGGCAATCGCGCCAAGAGGTTCAAATACGCCATTATCCTGTTTATTCTCAATAATATCGTCGAGCTGATAACGAATAATGGGCTGAGTTTTACGACGAAAATCGGTGATAATTGGGCTGTAATGAGTACGTTCGGTATTCAGCCAATGTTTTTCGATGTAAACAACATCTTGATTCCAGCGCATTTGTCCATGCTGATCAGTACATGCAAGAAAACCTTCGGTACATTGATAGACTTCATGGAGTTCGCTGTCGAACCGTTGAGAGATAAAGTGACGGTCACTCTCAGTTAGGACTTCTGCACCAGAAATGATCCGCTGTGGTTGAATTGCGGGTTGACCAAATTGACCGCTGAACTGGGCGCAGAGCTGAAGAGCTTGCGCACTACCAACCAAAAGCGTGGGTTGGAACTCATCCAACTCTTTTATCCATTCTTGGTAAGGTTTAGTTAAATCCGCATAAAAGAATGTGACAGGGCCTTTCGCGACGGATTTATACAGTGGGCTGTTGGCGCGCAAGGCTAGCGCAATTCGGTGCTTTTGCCATAGGTTGGGCAACAGGCGAGCCAATATATTGCCAGCCCACAGTTGCGTTTCCTGTTTGTCAGCAAGAAACAACCCGCGCATGCCTGATGTGCCCGAAGAAAGCCCAACAGTAACATCGCCAACTTTTGAAGCGGCGAAGTTGCGTGACTGTTCTGCTTCGAGTGCTTGTTGCATTAGCTGTTCAGCATCTAAGCCTTTCGTATTCAACTCCGAGAGGTTCTCCATCATGGTTTGCTTATTCATGATAGGGAAATCACTAAGTACTGCACCTTGAAGTGAGCGGTAATACGGTGAATTACAGCATACCCAATCTAGGTGTTGCGTTAAATGTCGTTGCTGCCAAGCTTCGACTTGTTCCCTTGAACCGAAAGGGCGGTAGCGGGTTCGCCAGAATTCTGAGATAAGCGTTATCACTTCATCCACCCTTCTTTGATTAGCTGCTGGATAGTTTCCTGACAATGTGAAGGCACGAAGCGAACAAAGTGGTGGGTTTGTTGGTAGCAACTTCTCAACTCGGAGAGGGTGTTTTTATAGGCCTTTGTGTCATCGCAAAGCATGTTAGCCAGCCAATGCTGATCGATATTTTCACTCAAGCTCTCAATTAACCAACATGCATCGGCGAGTAAGAACATCCAATCTCGTTCTCTCTTAACTAATAGGCCCACTTGACCCGCAGCATGGCCTGGCAAGCTAACCATATAAATGAATCCGTCGTCGAACATGTCTTTACAGAGCAAATTAACACCTTGGCACTGAGGAAGAATTTGGCTGATTGGTACAGAAAAGTCACTATGAATGAATAATTTAGATTCAAGTTGTTGAGGAAGTAGAGCTTTTAGGTATCCTTTTCTTACGCCTCCAATTCGACCACTTTTAGTAATTGCATCCACCCCTTTTTGTTGGCAATGCAATTGAGAGTGGGAAAACTCAGACACGGCAGCAATGTGATCAGCATGGAAGTGGGAGAGTACTAAGTGTTCAATATCATGAGGTTTGAGACTTTCTTTTGCTAACTGCGCAACAATTCCGTGTTCTTTTTTATAGCGACAAGGTGTTGTCCAAGCATAAAAACGTTCAGGGAAGGGGCGAGTCGCGCTAAAAAAATGCTCGTGATATCCCGTGTCAAACAGGATGTTGCCTTGTGTTGGGTGCTGAATTAACGCAACGGCTGCCGGAAATGCTCTAGGCTTGATACCAGAACCTGGTTTGACAACAAAGCCTGGGTGTACGCAGTGTCCAGCCTCAAAGATTTTTATTTTTAGACCAGTTTGCATACTGCTGTATTCCTTCTTGAATTGAAAAAAGCGGTTGGTAATTCAGTGTTTGTTTCGCCTTGCTGATATCCAGAGTTTGATGATAGTTAAATAATCCTGCGCTGTATGAGGTGAGCCTTGGTTCTGGCTGATGTGGTAAGTGCCTTCGTATTTGCTCACTGAGCTTTAATAATGGTGATACCACACCGTATGGTAATGATTGTAACGTTACTTTTAGGTTTAACCCCTCACATAAAGCTTGCAGAACAGTCTCAATTGGCATTGGTTCGTTGTTGGAAATGTTGAACACATCACCATGCTGAAGTTGGCCTGCCTGAGTGCAAGCGAGCATCGCTGCATGGGCAACGTTGTCGACATAGGTCAGATCAACCACAGGATTTCTACCCGATGGCAGAAGCAGAGTGTTGTTTTTTATCGCCTTAAGCACTCTTGGGATAATCGCGCGATCATTGGGTCCAAAAATGCCACGCGGTCTTAAAATGATCGCTTTGCTTTGGCCTTTTACGGCTTCAATTTCCGATAGGTATTTTGTGTGTGCGTAATCATTACACCAGTATGAAGCTATGGCGTCGGTTTCTCGAATATTCCAACGGTCTTGATGGTCAAAGTAGACGCTGGTGGAGGAAATATGGATAAAACGCGAGATTTGATAGGTATTAGCCGCATTGACGAGGTTTTTGGTGGCATCTACATTGGCTTGATAAAACGCCTGCCACTTTCCCCATGGGCTTGAGAGAGCGGCACAATGGATGATTGCATCCATACCTTGGCATACCGCATGAACTGCTGAGTGGTCTCTTAAATCGACTATATGTGGGATAACATCGAATTGCTCGGCGAGTTGTTTAGCTATGACTGTATTTCGTGCTGTAAAGTGCAGTTCATGCTGCTGGTGAAACATTCTCAGAATTGCGCTACCCAACATCCCGCTGCCACCAGTGACCAATATCTTCATAGTTTTAGCACTCCCATCCCTAGTGACAACCCTGCGGCGGTGCCAGCTAATAACACATGTTTTCCTGCGGCTTCTGGCTGATTACGCAGCCAGTGTAAGTTAATTGGGAGTGAGGCGGCGACTTGGTTTCCCAAAGTCGAAAAGTGATTAACGGTTTTCTCTGTTGGTAGCCCGGTGAGTGAAGGCAGTTTTTTTAATCCATGCGCGCTGGCTTGATGAGGAAGAAAATAATCAATATCGCCGAGTGTTACCGGAGAGGCGTCAAAGCCTTTTTTTAGAAACGCTGGTAAGGCTTTACGCACATGTTTAAAGAGTGCTTTGCCCTCCATTTCAAACTGGCAACTTTTTAAATAGGCTTGATGCTCGGAGGTATGCGGATTGATATGACTACCTCCGCCCTTAATTTGACAAAATGAATACCCGGTATGATGCGTTTCAAAGTGACTGGTGAGCAATCCATCATCGTCGTGTTCTTCGAGCAAAAATGCGGCGGCACCGTCCGCGAATAAGGTTGCTGAGCGTAAAATTTCGATTCAGTGTGATGCCAGTGGCGAGTTCGCTGGTGACAATAAGAATCCGACGGTACCGTTTTGCTAAGAATAGACTCTGAGCAAGGTCAAGCGCAGAGAGAAAGGATAAACAGGTGCTGTTCAAATCATAGCTTTCTAGCCATGTTGGAGCGTCTAACGCGGCGAGAACCGCTGAGGCGTCGTAGGGTAGAGACTGGTGGTGTGTGCCGCTAGCGTAGATAAGGAGATCAACGGAGCTTAAGGTATGTGTGTTTCCTAAACACTGCTCTATTGCCTGCACCGCCATGTAAATAGCGGTCTCTTTTGTATTGGCTACATGACGATATTCAACGTCGAATTTATTTCGGCAGGTCCCTGGCGCTAATTTTAGGAAGTGATCCATCTCTCGATCAGACCATTGATTCGTTGGCAGGTAGCTTCCACTGGAAACGATGTTAAAGCCCATTATTCTCTATACACTTATTAAAAACGTCGTTCAAAATAAACCACGTTGCATATTGAAGCTATGGTGAGCGAGATGAAAAATAAACAGAACAAAACAAATGGGAGTAAGAGCACGCTTTGGGTGCAATGCTGAGAATGAATTTTCAGGAATGAGCCAGGCTTTTATTTGCTGGCTCAATATGAATAGAGTGAGGGTTACTTCTTAAATTTCGCCAAAATACGATCCAAATGGTTTGCAAATTCGCGTCGATCGGTTTGAGAAAGCGCGGCGGGCCCACCTGTCTGAATTCCGCTTGAACGCATGGTTTCCATAAAGTCGCGGATATTTAGGCGAGCTTTGATGGTGTCTTTTGTATAGAGCTCGCCACGAGAACTGAGGGCTTGAGCGCCTTTAGAGATAACCTCATCTGCAAGCGGAATATCTGACGTGATCACCAAATCGTTGGCTTCTACACGCTTGACGATTTCGTTGTCTGCGATGTCAAATCCCGCAGGGACTTGCAGCGAGTGGATGTTGTCTCTTTTCGGCACAGGGACAACGTGGTTAGCGACAAACGTACATTCAATCCCCGTACGCTCGGCGGCACGCACAATGGTTTCGCGAATAACTTTTGGACACGCGTCTGCATCTACCCATAACTTCATGATGATTTCTCACTGAGTTTCGCTTCTAACTCTTCAATACGAATGGCTAGCATTTTTACGGTGTGTTCTAGGGCTTCAAGACGATCATTATCGGTGTGGTGCTGTGCTGCGATTTCAACCTTGGGTACGCGTTGAGCACTCTTCCAACTTTTTATTGCGGTGATTAACGCTGGCATTGGAACTGGCGTTTTCAATCGTGCTTTCACTAACGCTACGGTTGGCTCTTTTCCTTGTTGTTGCAACTGTTCCATTGCCGCTTCTAATTCTTTAGTAACGTCTTGAGTTAACATTTTTAATCCTTAACAACGATATATCTATCATCATACGTTGAGTGCGCTGATTTGGCGAATGGCATTTTGGAGAGTGTAGTGTGAGAGATCTCTTACATAGGTTGTGAGAGAAAACGATTTCGTAAGCGGAAAAAGAGAAGCTGAAGAGCTTAAGTTTCTGATAAATAATGATTTAACAACTTGTTAACCAATGTGAGAGCCAAATATTTATCTTGGATAGATTGTCTATTTTTGGAAAAGGCGTAAATTGAGAGTTGTCAGCAGGAAGCAGACATGGAACAGGAAAGCACCAAGGATTTGGTTATCGTCAGGAAGACGATTTGGTTGGTCAGGATGATTAATCAAGCATGGAGCGTAGGACATTGTAAGGATACGATCATCAATAGGATGTTGATGACTAAGGATAGACAATGGACCCCTCTAGGATTGAGGTTATGGACAGCATCAGGAAGATGCAAGGGACACCGCTCAAGGAACAAGTGACGTGTGCTAACGAGGAATGTTAGCAGTCAGGATGATAAGGACACCGCTAGGACGGCGACGTAAGGAATAAGCTGACGGAATCAGCCACTATTATGGATGATGCATGGAGCACTTTTAGTAGCCGGACTGCTGCGAGTAAGACCATGACCCCGATACTTATGTGTCGGGGTCTTTCTTATATAAAAACGATATCCAGTGCTCTCATTGAATTAAGCATCTCGATGTTACTTGGGGATATCAATATCACAAAATATATAAATTCCTAATAACACTTAATAAAAAACAACTCAGATCAATATCCTTTCCAACCAGTTGGTTTAACTTTCGGCTTCTCTACAAGGTGTTATGCCCGCAATCATTGAGCATGTTCAGCTCATCGAGTTTGTGATCTGCGGATAGATTAAGTTTGTTGTAATCAAGGAACAGATGTGGCCATAGTAACCAGAAGAATGCTTCTTCTACCCTACAATGAGTCGTTGCAACTAGAATTCGTCATGCTGAATTGCTGTGCGAAAAACCGTGCTGAATTGAATGGTCCGTATACAGTTGCGTCTGCCAAACAGATGTTTGAGAAAATACTGGATGATGAGAACATTTATAGTATGGCAGTGCTAGAGAGCACCAGTCGTGACTATATGGGGCACGTGTTCATTGCTAATCTCGATTCCGAACCTGAATTAGGGTTTATTTTTGATAAATCATATTGGGGTAAAGGGTTAGCAACAGAAGCACTAAAAGCATTTTTCCCCAAAGCGTGCAGTGAATTGGGCTTGAATAAGGTGAAAGCTAACGTGAATAGCAATCATCAAGCTTCTATGGCAGTACTGAAAAAGCTGGGATTTGTTGAAACAAAAGAAAGTAAGGATATATATGGTCCTTACTTTGAAATGGAATTTACAAGCGATGCGGTGGTAGGTGAAAGTTCTGCGGCCTGAAACCGACCATGGTTAACTCTCCTTGGTAGCAATCGTCACCAAGAGATGAAAACTCAAATTGATACACCGTATGCCAACGCCAGACTCCGTCTGGCGTTTTTAGTTTATGGGCACCAAAGGCGATGCTGATTAATTGGAGATCCAATTGCTCACATTTACGCGTGATGGCCGCTTTTGCGAGTTCGGCTTGGCGACGCTGTTGCCAAAACAGGTAACAGAAAAAGCAGAGCCCTAAAATTGCTAAAAGATCACCAATCATTCCTGAACCTTTCTTAGCTTTTTGTTGTTTGTTGTAAGCTTACTAGCGCATTTGCTAGTTCCTCTGATGGGTTTGAATGCAGTAAAGGCAATAACACCATTCTTAACTCTGGCAGCATCACTAAATCGGCAAATAACTGATTAAATAGGGCTTGATTACCGGTTTGAGCTAAACGCAGCAAAAACTGTTCTGCTACCTTTTCATTGGCGAGTAAGTGCCAAGCGCGACCCGCCACACCAATCAATACCTCCTGATGGCTTAAACGAGGGCTATGTAATATCGCATCTAACACTGGAGAGGCGACTTCTGTTGGTGCACCAGCAAGGGCTCGGATAAGTGCTGAAAGTAGGAAGAGATCAGGTTCGCTACTTGCGATTTCTTGCTGTGCCTTTTCCGCGATACGTTCTGCTAAACGCTCTTGAAGCTCTACGTGCTCAAGCGCACCTAATAGGGCATAAAGTGGCTCATTTGGTAGGTGGTTCAACGCTTTGCGTATCATTACCCCGTTTTGCTCTTTGTCCAGGCGAGCGGCTATGTCTGTGATACCTTGCAGACCTACAGTTTGCCAATTATCCCAGCCTAAACCTCCAGAGAAGTAATGCTGGGTATGCTCGTAATATTGGCTGGTAGGAAGATTGAGGTTTGCGCGGACCTGGCTATGAAACACGGCCATTTTATCTTCGGAAGGTTTGAAAGTGTATGGGTTGTTAGACAGCTTTTGTTGTTGCTCTTCAGTGATATCATCATTGAGGCGTGTTCCCATAGCCTCCACGACGTATTTAATGAAATTGCCGATATCCGCTTGCTTTAACAAACCGCGCTCGTCCAATTCAAACTTTAGAAACCAAATCCAAGGTTGCTTTTGTTCATTCCAATAAGCGATGGCAAGGTGTGCTTTACGCTGCATTGGAAATGGGTAAGGTGCTTGACCTTTTTCTACATCGGTAAACTCTTTCTTAGCGATGGTTTTGATACGGCGACCAAGATCGAAGATTTGATAATCACAGTGGCTGTTGTTCAACAGTTGAGTGAGGGTTTGAATGTTTTCCATTAAATACGACGTCCTAACGTTCTTTTCACAAGAAATGGTATCATTCTCGGCTAATTCAAGGTTCGAGATAGAATTAATGGTAACAAATACTCAATTGGTCGACTTACTTCACCAACTTGAAACGCAGCTTAGAGAGCATAAATTGTGGCAATACACTATGCCTTCAGAGCAAGCCTTACAAAGTGCGGAGCCATTTGCGATTGATACATTGCATCCTCATGAGTGGTTGCAGTGGATTTTTATAGCCAGAATGCACGCACTAGTGAAAAATAACCAACCACTGCCAAGAGGGTTTTCTCTCGAGCCCTATTTTTCAGAAGCGTGGAAGCAGGAACCGCAGTTCGCCGAGCTGCTCGTTACAATCCGAACCATTGACGAACTGTGTAAGTAAACGAATGCTAGAACAAGAACTAACGCGATCTTCAGAACCAGTTGAGCTGGAGATCGTTTATCAGGATGAATATTTTGTAGCGGTCAACAAGCCTGCAGGCATGTTAGTGCATCGCAGTTGGTTAGATAAACACGAAACTCAGTTTGTCATGCAAACTTTGCGCGACCAAATTGGTCAGCATGTGTTCCCATTGCATCGTCTGGATCGTCCAACATCTGGTGTGCTCGTGTTTGCGTTGTCGAGTGAAGTCGCATCACAAGTCATGCCGATGTTTGCTGAACATAAAATGGAAAAGACATACCACGCGATAGTACGCGGTTGGATTGAGGAAGAGGGCGTCTTGGATTACGCACTCAAAGTGGAGTTAGACAAGATTGCTGATAAGTTCGCTTCACAAGAAAAAGAAGCGCAAGAAGCGGTGACGGAATATAAGCCGTTGGCTAAAGTGGAAGTTCCCTATTCGACGGGTAAATTTCCTACAACGCGTTATTGCTTAGTTGAGATGAAACCTAAAACGGGGCGTAAGCACCAACTTCGTCGTCATATGGCACATCTACGCCATCCGATCGTGGGTGATACAACGCACGGGGATGGAAAGCACAACAAGCTGTATCGCACAGAGTTTGAATCTCATCGTCTGCTACTGCATGCTTCAGAGTTACGGTTCATCCATCCATTTACCGATCAAGAGATTGTTATGACGGCTAATCTTGATGAAACTTGGCAGCAATTGTTTACTCGATTTGAGTGGGATGAATCGATGATCAACCGATAATCGGCGCAGTTAGATCTAGATAATGATTGGGTACAAATAAAAAGGGTTAGCATCAATGCTAACCCTTTTTTAATATTTAAGACTTAACGTTTTACTTTAGTTTTGCGAGATCCGCTTCGATCTCTGCGATCTTGCTCGAAACGACTTTTTCTAAATGACGAAGGTCTGAAAGAATTTTCTCTTTTACATCAACCTCAGGTTGTTTCGTTGGCTTAGTGATTTTATTCAGCTCATCAATGACTAATGTGAGGTTACGGTTGATTTCCGTTACTTCTTTATATTTGTGACTGCCACTATCAACAAGAACATTTTTGATTTGGCGTGGGTATTTGAATTTAACGCTTTTAGCGAACAGTTCGCCTTTTTGCTTGTGGAAATAGATCTTGAGTACGTCTTTGTGTGCTTCTTGGCGTAGGGAATAACGTTCAATCTGCTTAGGGTCGTGAATACCCAAACCAGTGAGGTGGGGATACATAGGCTACCTCTATTACATCGAATTGATATTGATATAACTGTAGCAGCCTATGTATGAGCTAGATAGCTGATATTTAGCCAAAATGCTTAACTTGTGGGCAAGATCGCTCTCGCCCTGAACCGAAAAGATTGGCAGGTTTGATCTAAGCTGCGACCTCATCAGATAACTTTTCGATCAATCTCTCTCTTAGCTCATCTTGCTGTTCTTCACTTAACCTTCCCCCTGCATCACTGGTTAAAATAAACAAGTCTTCTGCTCGCTCACCAATGGTGGTGATTTTAGCACCGTGAAGGTTGATGTTTAAATCAGCAAACGTACGGCCTACTTTGGCCAACAGCCCCGGTGTGTCTAGCGCGACAAACTCCATTAAAGTGTGTTTTTTACCTTTGGTTGGTAAGAAGTCGACTTTGGTTTTCACGTTAAAGTGCTGAAGTTTGTTCGGAGTACGGCGCGTTTTAATCTTGGTTGGTCGGCCCGCCTCCAGTACATGGGTGAGGTGTTTAATCACCGCGGCGTGACGAGACTCATCGATCGCTTCGCCATGTTGATCGAGTACCATAAAGGTATCAATCACGTGCCCATCTTTGCTGGTCATGATTTGCGCGTCGTGTACATTAAAATTACGCCTATCTAACTCCGCTACGACCGTCGCAAATAAAGCAGGCTGGTCTTTCGTATATACAAACACCTCAGTGCCGCCACGAGTGGCTTTTTTACTGATTAATACCAAAGGCTTAGTCGGATCTTCCATGCGAAGTAAGTGTTCGCAGTGCCACGCGATTTGCGTATGGGTATGACGAAGGAAGTAGTCAGCTTTGAAGCGTTGCCACAATACTTCAATTTCGCGCGCGGCAAACCCCTCTTTGCGCAGCATTGCGGAGGCCATTTGTTGATTGTGGCGAATTCTCTCACGCACATCGACAGGATTCTCTAGGCCTCTGCGTAAAGCACGTTGCGTGGAGTAATACAGCTCCGCAAGTAAAGTTCGTTTCCACGCATTCCAAAGTTCTGGGTTGGT
Organism: Vibrio sp. Vb2880; assembly: GCF_033337975.1. NCBI lineage: Bacteria > Pseudomonadati > Pseudomonadota > Gammaproteobacteria > Vibrionales > Vibrionaceae > Vibrio > Vibrio sp. Vb2880. The sequence continues at coordinate 61,768 of NZ_JAWORT010000023.1, read as the reverse complement.
TGCACAAATATCTGCAACTGTCAGGCATACAAGATAATCGAGAGATTCTTCGTCTCTGACTTTTTTGGCAAATTCGGTAATGACATCGGGATCATAAATGTCTCGGCGCTGTGCGGTGACAGACATTAATAGATGATGTCTTACCAACCAAGCGACAAGTTTCGCTTCGGGCTTCGATAAACCATGCTCAATGCAGAAGTCGTACGCTTCTCCTTCACCGATAATTGAGTGATCGCCGCCACGACCTTTCCCGATATCGTGGAAAATAGCGGCAATAATCAGCAGCTCTTTCTTTTGCATCCGTGGGTAGACGTCACAGCAAATAGGGTGCTTCGCATGATTTTCTGGGTCACTAAAAGTGTTGATGTGTTTAAGTAAGCGAATACTGTGTTCATCAACTGTGTAGGCATGGAATAAGTCAAACTGCATTTGACCAACAATCTGACTCCATTGCGGTAAATAGGCCGCCATAACCCCTAATCGGTGCATTAGGCTGAATGCTTTGTGCAGAGCATTAGGGTGACGACATAACGCCATGAACTTTTCACGCGCAGCAGGAATGGTGTGCAAAAACTTGTTGAGCCGACGGCGAGCGGTGCGAAGTTGACGCAGCGTTGGTGGGCTCACCCCTTCAATAGTTGAGTCGTTAGCAATATGTAAGAACATATCCAGAATAGTTTCTGGGCGAGCTTGGAACAATGCGGGTTTCCGCGCTTCAATTAAAGAACCGCGACGTTGAAAGTCCGTATCGAGAATCTCGGCACTTTCTGTCGCCCCACCATTAATGATCGCTTGGTCAAAGAGTTTGAGTAGCATTTTATTGAGCTCTGCCACACGACGAAGCGTGCGGTAGAACTCTTTCATCATCATTTCTACGCCTCGATTGCCTTCTCCGACGTAGCCTAGATTTTCCGCAACTTGTGCTTGATGGGCAAAGGTCAAGCGGTTGTCATAGCGGCGAAGCTCCATGTGCAGAGCGAAACGTACTCGCCAAAGGAAGTCCTGACATTCAACCAATTCTCGGTATTCTGCGTCAGTTAAAAATCCGTATCGGCTCATTTCTAACAATGAAGTCGCACCAAAGTGACGTCGAGCGACCCAGCTTAATGTATGAATATCGCGCAGCCCGCCAGGGGTTGATTTAATGTCCGGTTCTAAGTTGTAGGTCGTGTCGTGGTAACGCGCATGGCGTTCGCGCTGCTCTTGAATTTTAGCGCGGTAAAACGTCTCACTTGGCCAGAAGGAGTCTGATAACACGACTTTCTTCAGTGCCTGAAAGGTGTCCTCGCTTCCACACAGCAGTCGCGCTTCTTGCAGGTTTGTCGCGACCGTTAGATCGGTTTTACCAATTTCAGCACATTCAGTAACGGTGCGAACAGCGTGTCCGACCTCGAGTTTTAAATCCCACAACAGCGTAATGAATTCGCTGATTTTTGCTTCTAACGCGGTTGGCAGTTTATTGTTCGACAGAATCAAAATATCGATATCGGAGAGCGGATGCAGCTCGCCTCGTCCGTAGCCACCAACGGCAACTAGGGAAATGTTGTAAATATCCTTGAAACCAAAATGTTGCCACAAACGATTGAGAAGCAGATCCATATATTCAGCTCTGGCTAAAACCAAGCTTGTTACCGGATGATGATTGAGAAACTCTTGGTTTTGATTAGAGCTAAACTTCTCTAATTCTCGTTTGAGTTCACCGATATTGATTTGTTCATCGGAAAAGGTAAGAGGGGACTGAAGTGTCATATTTGCCATCCGTGCAAGCTAATCTAATAACAATCTAACAAATTTCCGGCAGATAAAAAATATCCCCGCCGAAGCAGGGATATAGTAAACAACGAGTGGTCGTCAGCTTTACGCGTTTTTCATTAGGCGAGGAATCGTATCGTCGCTACGAAGCGTCAGTACTTCACAACCTTCTTTTGTTACAACAATGGTATGTTCCCATTGCGCAGAGTTCTTGCCGTCGCCCGTGTAAACAGTCCAGTCATCTTGTGCATCAACAGAGCAACCAAATTTACCAGCGTTAATCATCGGCTCAATAGTAAAGCACATGCCTTCTTTTAGTACGCGGCGGTCTTTGTTCTTGTAATGAACCACTTGTGGTTCTTCATGGAACTCATCGCCAATACCGTGACCACAGAAGTCTTTCACAATAGAAAACTTGTTGCGAGGATTGTTCTTGTTATTCTCTTTGATGTACTTCTCGATAGCTGTACCGATGTCACCAACCGTTGAACCTGGCTTAACGGTACGCATACCAACATACAGTGCTTCTTGAGCTACCATGCACAGACGTTTGTTTGCAGGCGAAACATCACCGACTAGGAACATCTTAGAAGTGTCACCATGGTAACCCTGAGGACGCACGCTCAGATCGGCATTCTCATCATTTGGAACGATTACGGTAATATCAACGTTCAAGATGTCACCATCTTTTAGTACCGCCGGCTTCATTTGGCCGTTGCTACCGATTTCGTCTTTTTCCGCTGGAATACCGTGGCATACGATATGGTTGATTGAAGTACAGATCGACTTAGGGAAACCATGGTAATCAAGCGGAGCAGAGTATGCACCTTTTTCTAGAGCGTACTCATGACAGATTTTGTTTAACTCTTCTGTCGTCACACCAACTTTGATGTGTGGTTCGATCATTTCTAGAATCTCTGCGGCTAGCTTGCCCGCAATGCGCATGCGTTCTATTTCTTCAGCAGTTTTAATCTTGATTGACATTGGCTTTCTCTACTTATTCCTAAGCACGTAAACGTGCGAATGGCCGCATTCTATCAGACATCGGGGCGTTAACCCAAGTTAGATAGGAATATGCATCATTCTTAATTCGATCATATGTTTAAAGTTTTGCTTATAAATAGGAGAAAGTGGCTCGGTGAAGAAATAATTTTTACTAGCCACAGTGAGCTAAAATATGGTATAAAGCGCGCCGGAATAGAGGACTGTTCTCTTCGTTTAGCAAAGTTAAGCGGCGAAGCAAGCTTCATCCGAATAACCTTTTATCTTTAAATCACACACATTCCGTCACATATTCCGGGGTGCTGAGCAGAAGCTTGGTCGGAGTTATGGGGAATGTGGAGGCCTAACCCCATAGAGGATTTTAAAATGGCAACTGTATCAATGCGCGATATGCTAAAAGCTGGTGTTCACTTCGGTCACCAGACTCGTTACTGGAACCCAAAAATGAAGCCATTCATCTTTGGCGCTCGTAACAAAGTTCATATCATCAACCTAGAAAAAACTGTACCAATGTTCAACGACGCTCTAGCTGAACTAGCTAAAGTTGGCGAGAAGAAAGGTAAGGTTCTATTCGTAGGTACTAAGCGCGCTGCATCTGAAGCTGTTAAAGAAGCTGCAATCGCAAGCAACCAGTTTTACGTAAACAACCGCTGGTTAGGCGGTATGCTTACAAACTACAAAACAGTTCGTCAGTCTATCAAGCGTCTAAAAGAACTAGAGACTCAATCTCAAGACGGTACTTTTGACAAACTAACTAAGAAAGAAGCTCTAATGCGTACTCGCGAAATGGAGAAGCTAGAGAAATCTCTTGGTGGTATCAAAGACATGGGCGGCCTACCAGACGCTCTATTCGTAATCGACGCTGATCACGAACACATTGCAATTAAAGAAGCTAACAACCTAGGTATTCCAGTATACGCTGTGGTAGATACTAACTCTAACCCAGACGGCGTTGACTACGTAATCCCAGGTAACGACGACGCGATCCGCGCTGTACAGCTATACCTGAACGCTGCTGCTTCAGCAGTATCTGAAGGTCGTAACAAAGACGTAGCTGCAGTTGCTGAAAAAGACGGTTTCGTAGAAGCTGAATAATAGCGGCTCTGTGTCACACTTGGTCTATGTGAAACCTTTGTGTAGCATAAACTAAGTTATAGTTAGCAATGGGGGCCGACAATGTTAGGCCCCTGTTTTTTACCTTATTTCGAATCAAACGAGGAAGACAGAATGGCAACTGTAACTGCTGCTCTAGTTAAAGAACTTCGCGAGCGTACTGGCGCTGGCATGATGGAATGTAAGAAAGCGCTTGTAGAAGCAAACGCTGACATCGAACTAGCAATTGAAAACATGCGTAAATCTGGCGCAGCGAAAGCAGCTAAGAAAGCTGGTAACGTTGCAGCTGAAGGCGCAATCATCATCAAAGAAGAAAACGGCGTTGCTGTTCTTCTTGAAGTTAACTGCCAAACTGACTTCGTTGCTAAAGACGGTAACTTCACTGCATTCGCAGAAGAAGTTGCAGCTGCAGCTCTAGCTTCAAAAGCTTCTGTTGAAGAACTACAAGCACAATTCGAAGACGCACGTGTAGCTCTAGTAGCTAAAATCGGTGAAAACATCACTATCCGTCGCGTAGAATACGTTCAAGGCACTGCAATCGCTTCTTACCGTCACGGTGAGAAAATCGGTGTTGTTGTTGCTGGTGAAGGCGACGCAGAAACTCTTAAGCACGTTGCAATGCACGTTGCTGCTTCTAAGCCAGAGTTCGTTAACCCAGAAGACGTACCAGCTGACGTAGTAGAAAAAGAGAAAGCGGTTCAAGTTGAAATCGCAATGAACGAAGGCAAGCCTGCTGAAATCGCTGAGAAGATGGTTGTTGGCCGCATGAAGAAATTCACTGGCGAGATCTCTCTAACAGGTCAAGCTTTCATCATGGAGCCTAAGAAAACTGTAGGCGAAATGCTGAAAGAAAAAGGCGCTTCAGTTTCTACGTTCGTTCGCCTAGAAGTAGGTGAAGGTATCGAGAAGAAAGAAGAAATGAGCTTCGCTGAAGAAGTTGCAGCAGCTCAAAAAGGTTAATCCTTAGAGACTGTATAAAGATTAGACCGTAGCCAAGGCTGCGGTCTTTTTATGAGCAGTGAACGATTAGCCGTGATGAATAGCCATAACTGAAGTTGTGTCTATTCATGACTGTTAATCAACAACTCTCTTTGGAAGGTAAACTCCATGACTACGAACCCTAAACCAGCGTATCAACGTATTCTATTAAAACTGAGTGGTGAAGCTCTTCAAGGTGAAGACGGTTTTGGTATTGATCCTGCGGTCCTTGATCGTATGGCACAAGAAGTTAAAGAACTGGTTGAACTGGGTGTTCAGGTTGGTGTAGTTATCGGTGGCGGTAACTTGTTCCGTGGTGCAGGCCTAGCTGAAGCTGGTATGAACCGCGTAGTTGGTGACCACATGGGTATGCTTGCTACAGTAATGAATGGCCTAGCGATGCGTGATGCTCTTCACCGTGCATACGTAAATGCGCGCGTTATGTCTGCAATCCCTCTAAAAGGCGTATGTGACGACTATAATTGGGCTGATGCGATCCGTGAGCTTCGCCAAGGCCGAGTTGTCATCTTCTCTGCTGGTACTGGTAACCCGTTCTTTACAACGGATTCTGCTGCTTGTTTACGTGGTATCGAAATTGAAGCGGATGTTGTACTAAAAGCGACGAAAGTTGATGGTGTATTTACTGCTGACCCTGTAGCAAACCCAGACGCAGAGCTGTATGATAAGCTATCTTATGCAGAAGTTCTGGATAAAGAGCTGAAAGTTATGGACTTGGCGGCGTTTACGCTAGCTCGTGACCACAAAATGCCAATCCGCGTATTTAATATGAACAAGCCAGGCGCACTACGTCGCGTGGTTATGGGCGAAGCAGAAGGCACGCTCATCAACGAATAAGCTTGGCTTAAGGTGCCACTCCAAAGCGTTAGGGTGGTGCTTGCTTTGCTCAACCGTTTTAGGCTTTCTTCAGGAAAGATGACATTTTTAAGGTGAAACTGTGATTAACGAAATCAAAAAAGACGCGCAAGAGCGCATGGATAAAAGCGTTGAAGCGCTTAAGAACAACCTTTCTAAAATTCGTACAGGTCGTGCACACCCAAGCCTACTATCTGGTATTTCTGTAGAATACTACGGTGCAGCAACACCTCTAAACCAAGTAGCAAACGTTATTGCTGAAGATGCGCGTACACTTGCAATCACGGTTTTTGATAAAGAGCTGACGCCGAAAGTAGAAAAAGCGATCATGACGTCTGACCTTGGTCTAAACCCTATGTCAGCTGGCACTATCATCCGCGTTCCACTTCCACCGCTAACGGAAGAGCGTCGTAAAGACCTAGTTAAGATCGTTCGTGGTGAAGCTGAAGGTGGTCGTGTTGCTGTTCGTAACATCCGTCGTGACGCAAACAACGATCTTAAAGCGCTTCTAAAAGATAAAGAAATCTCTGAAGATGAAGACCGTAAAGCACAAGACGAAATTCAAAAGCTAACTGACGTTGCAGTTAAGAAGATCGATGAAGTTCTTGCTGCAAAAGAAAAAGAGTTGATGGAAGTTTAATACTCCCACACACATCACTGTTGGAAAACGCTGTGCTCACAGCTCAGCGTTTTTTTATGTTAGTCTATCCAACTGATGGAACTCAATTAACTCCCTATGCAAAATTCTCAAGCCTTCTCTGATTCCCTTCCTAAGCATATTGCCATCATTATGGACGGTAATGGCCGTTGGGCTAAGTCCAAAGGAAAACCTCGCGTATTTGGTCATAAAAAAGGCGTTAGTGCCGTTCGTAAGACCGTGGCTGCTGCTTCAAAACTAGGCATTAGAGCCATGACGCTGTTTGCTTTTAGTAGTGAAAACTGGCGTCGTCCGGAGGAAGAAGTGGGTCTTTTGATGGAACTGTTTATCACGGTCCTGTCTAGTGAAGTAAAAAAACTACACAAAAATAACTTACGGTTGCGCGTGATCGGTGATACCAGTCGATTTAGTGAGCGTCTACAAAAGAAAATTGTAGAAGCAGAAAACCTAACGGCAGATAACACGGGTATGGTGATCAACATTGCAGCCAACTATGGCGGTAAATGGGACATCACAGAAGCTGCTAAAACGTTAGCGCTAAAAGCACGTAACGGTGAAATTCGTGTAGAGGATATCAATGAGCAGCTAATCACTGAGCATTTGACCATGGCAGACCTACCGGAAGTGGATCTTTTAATTCGCACCAGTGGAGAGTGCCGCATCAGCAACTTTATGTTATGGCAAATGGCTTATGCAGAAATGTACTTTACACCAGAGTACTGGCCAGAATTCGATGAAGACAGTTTGGTAGAAGCTGTGACTTGGTTTATCAACCGAGAACGTCGTTTTGGCTGTACAGGTGAACAAATAAAGGCATTGATGGCAGCTCAATAAGGACTAGTTAGTTTGAAACAGAGAATAATAACAGCACTAATTTTAGCTCCCCTGGTTATTTTAGGCATTTTTAAATTACCGCTAATGGGCTTTATTGCCGCTTTAACTGCAATAACGCTATTAGGTTTTTGGGAGTGGACTCAGTTTACAGGAAGCAACTCTCGCATTGCTGCCCTTGTGCCGGCAATCATTATTACCGGACTTAGTTTTCTATACATCTCGCCTGATGCATATAGCCTCAATCACTTAACGACACCTCATTATGTCGTCTTGGGTATTGGTTTTGTTTGGTGGATTATTGCTAGCTTAATGGCGATTACTTACCCCAAAACGACGAAATCTTGGCAAAGTAATTTTGTTTTACGTCATGTATTTGGTTTTCTGACATTAATCCCATTCCTTTGGAGTGTGATTATTCTCAGAGCGTATGACATCACTGTAGATCCATACCACGGCGCAAAGCTTGTGTTGTACGTTTGTTTCTTGGTATGGGCTGCAGATAGCGGCGCCTACTTTGCAGGCAAAAGCTTAGGCAAACGTAAGATGGCTCCTCATGTAAGCCCCAATAAAACCATTGAAGGGTTAATTGGTGGCATTATCACGGCATTAATCGTAGCGTGGGCATTTGCTGATTGGTTCGATATCCAGTTCACTAGCCCTGTCCATATGGTGCTGATTACGCTGGTTACTGTCGTTGTTTCAGTGCTTGGTGATCTGGTTGAAAGTATGTTCAAACGTGTCTCAGGCATTAAAGACAGCAGTAACATTATCCCAGGGCACGGTGGTGTGCTAGATCGTATCGACAGCCTAACCGCAGCATTCCCAGTTTTTGCTCTTCTTTACTACGTATTCTAATTTATCAGGAGCGGCGTCGTCGCTCCTGAGCTTTCTAACGGTCTTACAACATGCAAAAGTTAACGATTCTTGGTGCTACTGGATCAATTGGTGCAAGCACGCTTAAAGTGGTCGAACAAAACCCAGATCTGTTTTCTGTCGTTGCCTTAGCGGCAAGCACTAACGTTGAAAAGATGATCGGTTTATGTCGTCAGTGGCAACCTAAGTATGCGGTCATGGCAGATAAAGCTGCGGCGTCTCAACTTCAAGCTGAGCTACACTCGGTTTCGCCAGGTACCGAAGTGCTAGGTGGTGTTGATGCGCTATGCCATATTGCTTCGCTGGACGAGGTCGACAGTGTAATGGCTGCTATTGTAGGAGCCGCTGGCTTATTGCCTACCATGGCTGCCGTGAAAGCAGGTAAGCGAGTCTTGTTGGCAAATAAAGAAGCACTTGTAATGTCAGGCCAGCTATTTATTGATGCCGTTGAAGAATTTGGCGCAGAGCTACTTCCCGTCGACAGTGAACACAACGCCATTTTCCAATGTTTACCACAGCAAGTACAAACCAATCTGGGTCGTTGCAATTTACAAGAACATGGCATTTCTCATATTTTGTTGACTGGATCTGGTGGCCCTTTCCGTTACACTGACATCGCAGAACTGGAGCAGGTGACACCCGCGCAGGCGATTGCTCATCCAAACTGGTCGATGGGGCCAAAAATTTCTGTTGATTCTGCCACGATGATGAATAAAGGCCTTGAGTATATCGAAGCTAAGTGGCTATTTAATGCTGCTCGCGAACAACTGAAGGTGATTATTCATCCTCAATCTGTGATTCATTCTATGGTTCAGTATCGTGATGGTTCGGTCTTGGCACAAATGGGAGAAGCGGATATGGCGACGCCAATTGCGCTCACCATGTCATACCCGTCAAGAGTAGAAGCTGGGGTTAAGCCGCTAGACTTCACGAAAGTTGGTGAGCTGACGTTTTTGCAGCCTGACTTTGCTCGTTACCCATGTTTAAAACTCGCAATTGATGCTTGTTATGAAGGTCAACACGCAACAACGGCATTGAATGCAGTTAATGAAGTCGCTGTTGATGCATTTTTAAATAACAGACTAGGTTTTACCGATATTGCTCGCATCAATGAGTCTGTGTTGAATAAAATCAACGCAAGCTGCAAAGCTGAGAATGCGAATAGCTTGGAAAGCTTGCTCGAGCTAGATAGAATGGCACGAACTATTGCCCTAGAAACCATACGCGAGCGTAGCTGATGACTGGTATATTGTGGAATCTCATTTCTTTTATCGTCGCACTGGGCATTCTTGTTGCCGTGCACGAATTTGGGCATTTTTGGGTTGCTCGCCGTTGCGGCGTTAAAGTTGAAAAGTTTTCAATCGGTTTCGGCAAGTCTATTTGGAGTAAAGTAGGCAAAGACGGAACGGAGTACAGCATCTCAATGATCCCTCTCGGTGGCTATGTGAAAATGGTTGATAGCCGTGTCGATGAGGTGCCAGAACATGAGAAGCACCTAGCGTTTGATAAGAAGCCGTTATGGAAGCGAACCTCTATTGTTGCGGCTGGCCCCATCTTTAATTTTCTTTTCGCAATTTTTGCCTATTGGCTGGTATTTCTAATTGGTATCCCGGCTGTTAAGCCTGTAATTGGTGAAGTTACGCCCAATTCGATTGTCGCGGAAGCTGGAATTGAATCTGGAATGGAACTTAAATCGATATCTGGTATCAAAACTCCGGATTGGGAATCAGTAAATATGGGATTGATTTCTCATATTGGCGATGATTTGATGACGGTAACACTAACGTCAGCGAATGAAGTTGGTTCAGAAGTAACGAAAACGCTCGATTTACGTGAGTGGAAGTTCGACCCAGAAACTCAGTCAGCGATGCAGTCGTTAGGTTTTGCTCCGTATACACCGGAGGTGTATCGAGTTATCGAGCAGGTCTCGCAAGGTGGAGCGGCGGAAAAAGCCGGTGTGCTTCCAGGTGATGAGGTTGTCGCAATTGGTCAACAACGCGTAACCGAATGGAAGCAAGTGGTTGAAGCGGTTCGTTCTAATCCTGATACACCCCTTGAATTGACGGTGTTGCGTCAGGGTTATGAGCAAACATTGACGCTGACGCCCGGTAGCCGTGAGCTAGCTAACAAAGAAGTCGTTGGTTTTGCAGGTATTGCACCTAAAGTCGCAGAATGGCCAGAAAGTTATCGCTTCGATCTTCAGTTTGGTGTATTCGAGTCAATAGGTAAAGCAGTAGACAAAACTGGCCAAGTCATTGGTTTGACAATCAGCATGCTTAAGAAGCTGATTGTTGGAGACGTTGGTCTGAATAATCTGAGTGGACCAATATCAATAGCCAAAGGCGCAGGCGCGACAGCAGATTATGGTTTGGTCTACTTTTTAGGTTTTCTCGCTCTAATTAGTGTTAACCTAGGTATTATTAATCTCGTTCCTTTACCAATGTTGGATGGCGGTCATTTGTTGTTTTTTGCAATTGAAGCAGTCATTCGACGTCCTGTTCCTGAGAAAGTGCAGGAAATGGGCTTTAGAATTGGTGGTGCGATCATCTTCTCGCTCATGGCGTTAGCGCTATTTAATGATTTTACTCGTCTGTGATAGTTCAGAGACAAAAGCAGTAGCAAGGAATAATTAGAACAAGTATGGCGATTAAGCGAATTCTATTTGCAAGTTTACTGGCGACCAGTGTATCTGCAAATGGAGCAGAGAACTTCGTAGTTCAAGATATTGAAATCGATGGATTGCAGCGTGTAGCACTGGGTGCTGCATTGTTGAAAATGCCTGTACGTGTCGGTGATACCATTGGCCAAGGCGATGTTGCAGAAATTATCCGCGCCCTGTATGCATCTGGTAACTTTGAAGATGTGAAAGTGTTGCGTGACGGTGGTGTTCTGATGGTTCAAGTCAAAGAACGTCCTACCATTGCAAGCATCTCTTTTTCAGGTAACAAAGCAATCAAGGACGAGCAGCTACAAGAAAACCTGAACGCGTCTGGCGTTCGTGAAGGTGAAGCGCTTGACCGCACCACGCTAAGCAACATTGAAAAAGGCTTAGAAGACTTTTACTACAGCGTAGGTAAATACAACGCAACAGTAAAAGCGGTGGTGACTCCACTACCACGTAATCGTTCTGATCTTAAGTTTGTCTTTACTGAAGGTGTGTCGGCAAAAATTCAGCAAATCAACTTTATCGGTAATGAAGTGTTCAGTGATGAAGAACTGCTTTCGCGCTTTAACTTAAATGTTGATGTGCCGTGGTGGAATTTCCTTTCTGATGAAAAGTATCAAAAGCAAGTTCTTGCAGGTGATATTGAAGCACTCAAATCATTCTACCTGGATCGTGGTTACTTAAAATTTAACGTTGATTCGACACAAGTTGCAATCTCTCCTGACAAGAAAGGGGTATACATTACTCTTGGTCTAGAAGAGGGCGAGGTTTACACCGTTAAGGACGTGAAGTTCCGTGGTGATTTGATTGGTGAGGAAGCGACGTTCGAAAGACTTGTGCCATTTGAAGACAATGAGACATACAACGGCTCGTTGGTGACTTCAATGGAAGAAGGGATTAAGCGTGTGCTTGGTGAGTCCGGTTATGCTTATCCTCAAGTGAATACCATTCCAGAGTTTGACGACGAGAATCAAGAAGTTTCTTTGGTCGTTAACGTAGACCCGGGTAACCGAATTTATGTTCGTGATATTCGCTTCACGGGTAATAACTCAACCAAAGATGAAGTCCTTCGTCGTGAAATGCGTCAGATGGAAGGCAGTTGGTTGAACTCGAAATCGATTGAAACGGGTAAAACTCGTCTAAATCGTTTGGGCTACTTTGAAAATGTTGAAGTACAGACGGTTCGAGTTCCTGGTAGTGATGATCAAGTTGACCTAGTTTACTCTGTCAAAGAAGCGAACTCTGGTAGCGTTAACTTCGGTGTTGGCTACGGTACAGAATCGGGTGTGAGCTTCCAGGTTGGCCTGCAACAAGATAACTTTATTGGTAGCGGTAACCGTGTTGGTATCAATGCGATGATGAATGACTACCAGAAAAACATCAGTCTAGATTACCGTGATCCGTACTGGAACTTAGACGGTGTAAGCTTAGGTGGTAAGGTTTTCTATAACGAATTTGAAGCGAAAGAAGCCAATATCGTTGACTATACCAACGAAAGCTATGGCGCGAGCTTAACGTGGGGCTTCCCATTCGATGAGTTGAACCGTTTTGAATTCGGTGTCGGTTATACGCACAACAAGATCGGTAACTTATCGCCTTACTTGCAGGTAGAGCAGTTCTTACGAGCACAAGCAGACAACATTGATTCTAGTGGGGCGTTGAACACAAACGACTTCGACTTCAATATCTCTTGGACACGTAATAACTTAAACCGTGGTTACTTCCCAACGGCAGGTAACCATCAGCGTGCATTCTATAAAATGACCGTACCTGGCTCTGACGTTCAATACTTCAAAATGCAGTACGATGTTCGCCAGTATGTGCCATTGACTAAAAAGCACGAGTTTACCCTCTTGTTCCGTGGCCGCTTAGGTTACGGTAATGGTTACGGTCAAACGGATGGTAACGATAACTTGTTCCCATTCTACGAAAACTACTACGCAGGTGGCTTTACATCGCTTCGTGGCTTTGGCTCAAACTCTGTTGGTCCTAAAGCGGTTTACCGTGATACATCTGGTTCAAACAATGGCGCAGATACAGCAACAGATGACTCTGTTGGTGGTAACGCCGTAGCGCTAGCAAGTGTTGAGTTGATTGTCCCAACACCATTTGCATCAGAAGAAGTACAAAACCAAATTCGTACCAGTATCTTCTTTGATATGGCAAGTGTTTGGGATACGGAGTTTGACTACCGCGATTCAGGTGCGGAATATGGTGACCGTTACTACTACGATTACTCAGATCCAACCAACTACCGCTCTTCTTACGGTGCGGCGTTGCAGTGGATGTCTCCAATGGGGCCACTAGTCTTCTCACTAGCGAAACCAATTAAGAAATTTGATGGCGATGATGAAGAGTTCTTCACATTCACTATCGGTAGAACTTTCTAAAGAGGAAAATATTTTGAATAAAATGATCAAAGCGGCTGGGATTGGCCTTCTTGTACTGAGCTCTTCAATGTTTGCAAATGCGGCAGAAGCTGCACAGAAAATTGCTTACGTAAATACAGCTCAAGTTTTCCAAGCTCTTCCTCAACGTGAAGTTGTACTACAAAAAATGCAGAAAGACTTCAAAAGCAAAGCTGATGAACTGAAGTCAATCCAAGCGCAAGCTAAAACAAAGATCGAAAAGCTACAACGTGACGGTGAGCTTTTGGGTCAAGACGAAGTAGAAAAGCTACGTATCGATATCGCGAAGCTAGACAGCGAGTACAAAGTGAAAGCACAAGCACTTGAAAAAGCAAGTGCGCGTCGTGAAGCTGAAGAAAAAGCGAAGCTTTTCAAAACGATTCAAGATGCAGTTAAGAAAGTCGCAGACAAAAATGGTTACGATCTTGTGATTGATATCTCTGCTTTGCAGTACGGCAAGCCAGAATACAATATTTCTGAAGACGTAATTAAAGCTCTAAAATAAGAAGTTATGAAGACATTAACATTAGCCGAATTGGCGACAATTACCGGGGGTGAGCTGTTTGGTGACGAGTCTCTCGTTGTAAGCCGTGTTGCTCCAATGGATAAAGCACAAGAAGGTGACGTAACCTTCTTGTCTAACCCAAAATACGCAAAACACCTTTCTGAGTGCCAAGCTACCGTCGTTATGGTAAAGGCTGAGCATAAAGATCAATGCGTTGGAAATGCGCTAGTGGTTTCAGACCCTTATGTCGCATTTGCTCGTGTGGTCCAAGCGATGGATACCACACCAAAACCGGCAGACGATATTGCACCAAGTGCTGTGATTGCCGCTGACGTTAAGATGGGTGAGAACGTTACAATCGGCGCTAACGCTGTGATTGAAACGGGCGTAGAACTCGGCGATAACGTAAGCGTTGGCGCTGGTTGTTTTATCGGTAAGAACGCCAAGCTAGGGAATAACACCAAGCTTTGGGCTAATGTCACTATCTATCATGAAGTGTCATTGGGTGATGACTGTCTCGTTCAATCGGGTACCGTCATTGGCTCTGATGGCTTCGGTTATGCGAATGACAAAGGCGAGTGGATCAAAATTCCTCAGCTTGGTTCAGTGCGTATCGGTAACCGCGTTGAGATTGGTGCTTGTACTACGATTGACCGCGGTGCACTCGAAGATACTATCATTGAAGACAATGTCATTCTGGATAACCAACTTCAAATCGCGCACAACGTGCAGATCGGATATGGTACCGTGATGCCTGGTGGTACTATTGTCGCGGGCAGTACAAAAATTGGTAAGTACTGCCAGATTGGCGGCGCGTCTGTTCTGAATGGCCATATCACTATCGCAGATGGTGTGGCTATTACAGGTATGGGCATGGTAATGCGCAGTATCGAAGAAAAAGGCCTTTACTCATCAGGTATCCCACTACAAACGAACAGAGAGTGGCGTAAGACCGCGACTCGAGTTCACCGTATTGATGAGATGAATAAGCGCCTAAAAGCGGTTGAAAAACAGCTGGAACAGAAAGAAGAAATTTAGAACAAGTTATCTTTCGCTCTGTATTTAACACGAAGGCTAACAAGCTCTAGTTCCATATTCTGTAAGAAGACTCGCGAAATGCGGGTCTTTTTCTTCTATAATGACGCGCTCTAAGTAGATTTAACTCCAAGATGGTGCGTATTTTGCTAGTATATTGCAAAGCGATTCGGCTTTACGACCTGTTGCCACGTTTGCCATCTTGGCGGCAAAAAATTGATATAGGAAGACGACTTTGACTACTGAAAAGAAAACGATGAACATCTCTGAAATTCAAGAGCTACTACCTCATCGCTACCCATTCTTATTGATCGACCGAGTGATAGACTTCCAAGAAGAGAAGTACCTTCACGCGATTAAAAACGTGTCGGTTAACGAACCTCAGTTCACAGGTCACTTTCCTCAACTACCAGTATTCCCAGGTGTTTTGATTTTAGAAGCAATGGCTCAGGCAACAGGCTTACTTGCATTTAAATCATTTGGTGCACCAACAGAAAATGAACTGTACTACTTTGCAAGCGTAGACGGCGCGAAATTCCGTAAACCAGTGGTTCCGGGCGACCAATTGGTTATTGAGGTAGAATTTCTGAAAGAACGTCGCGGCATTGCTGCATTTAGCGGTGTAGCAAAAGTTGACGGCGAAGTGGTATGTTCTGCAGAACTGAAGTGTGCTCGTCGAGAGTTTTAATATGATTCATGAAACCGCTAAAATCCACCCGGCAGCGGTGGTAGAAGAGGGCGCCAAAATTGGTGCTAACGTAACAGTAGGTCCTTTTACGTACATCACCTCTACGGTTGAAATTGGTGAAGGCACAGAAGTGATGTCTCACGTTGTGATCAAAGGTCACACGACTATTGGCAAAGATAACCGTATTTTCCCACATGCTGTCATCGGCGAAGAAAACCAAGACAAAAAATACGGTGGTGAAGACACAACTGTGGTTATCGGTGACCGTAACGTCATTCGTGAAGCGGTCCAAGTTCACCGCGGCACAGTGCAGGACAAAGCAACCACGATCATTGGTGATGACAACTTATTGTGTGTGAATGCACACGTTGCGCATGATGTTGTTATTGGTAACCACACTCATATCGGTAATAACTCGATTCTTGGTGGTCACGTTACTGTTGATGATTATGCCGGTGTGATGGCACTGTCTGCGATTCATCCGTTTTGTACAGTGGGCGCTTACGCTTACATTGGCGGCTGTTCAGCTGTGGTGCAAGATGTCCCAGCTTATGTACTCGCGCAAGGTAACCACGCTACTCCATTCGGCTTGAACCTTGTTGGCTTGAAGCGTAATGGCTTTGAGAAACCAGAGATTCGTGCGCTGCAAAAAGCGTATAAAGAAATCTACCGTTCAGGTAAGACGCTAGAAGAAGTGAAGCCTATTCTGGCTGAAATGGCTCAAGAGTGGCCGGCTGTGAAGCGTTTCTCAGATATTCTGGAAACGACGGAA
This sequence comes from Vibrio sp. Vb2880, assembly GCF_033337975.1. NCBI lineage: Bacteria > Pseudomonadati > Pseudomonadota > Gammaproteobacteria > Vibrionales > Vibrionaceae > Vibrio > Vibrio sp. Vb2880. Next base: position 45,612 of record NZ_JAWORT010000023.1, on the reverse strand, counting down.
CGTGGCATTATTCGTTAATTGGCGAATGAACCAATAAATAAAAAGATCGTGACCGAATTTGAGGTTACGATCTTTTTGTGTTTTATGGATAAGGCAAACCGTTATCCATAGCGCACAGGAAAAATAGCGAAGTAGATATGGAAAGACCATTACGTATTGGCATCATTGCCGGAGAATTGTCTGGCGATACGCTAGGTGAAGGCTTTATCAAAGCAGTAAAGCAGCAATATCCAGACGCAGAGTTCGTAGGCATTGGCGGTCCGAAAATGATAGCCCAAGGTTGCGAGTCTCTGTTTGATATGGAAGAGCTTGCGGTGATGGGATTAGTCGAGGTTTTAGGCCGCTTACCGAGACTTCTTAAAGTGAAAGCTGAGCTCGTTCAGTATTTTACTCAGAATCCGCCTGATGTTTTCATCGGGATCGATGCTCCTGACTTCAACTTACGCTTGGAGCTTGACCTCAAGCAAGCGGGCATTAAAACCGTTCATTACGTGAGTCCGTCTGTTTGGGCTTGGCGTCAGAAGCGCATCTTTAAAATAGAAGCGGCAACGAACTTGGTGCTAGCATTTCTTCCGTTTGAGAAAGCGTTTTACGACAAATTTAATGTACCTTGCGAGTTCATTGGTCATACCTTGGCTGATGCCATCCCACTAGAATCAGAACAAGCGCCTGCACGTGAGTTGCTTGGTTTAGAACAAGATAAAAAGTGGCTTGCTGTCCTGCCAGGCAGTCGTGGTAGCGAGTTAAAAATGCTCTCAGAGCCATTTATTGAAACCTGCAAGTTACTCCATAACAAATTTCCAGAACTGGGGTTTGTTGTCGCGCTTGTTAATCAAAAACGCCGTGAGCAGTTTGAACAAGCATGGAAAGAGCTAGCGCCAGAGTTGGACTTCAAGTTAGTTGATGACACCGCACGCAACGTCATCACCGCATCCGATGCCGTGATGTTGGCCTCCGGTACCGTAGCGTTGGAGTGTATGCTTCTCAAGCGTCCAATGGTGGTGGGTTATCGTGTGAATGCATTTACTGCTTTTTTAGCTAAACGTCTATTGAAAACGAAGTATGTGTCATTGCCGAATATCTTGGCGGATGATGAGCTCGTCAAAGAATATCTACAAGATGAGTGCACACCAGACAATTTGTTTACTGAGGTTTCTCGCTTATTGGAAAGCGATAATAAACCGATGTTAGATAAGTTTACGGAAATGCATCATTGGATTCGTAAAGATGCGGATCAACAAGCCGCAAACGCGGTTCTAAAACTGATTGAAAAATAGAGATTTATCATGGCTGTTAAACCAAAAGCGACCAAAACCAAAGTTGAACTCCCTCCGTTTGAATATCCGCAAGGTTATCAGCTTGTGGCCGGAGTCGACGAGGTAGGACGTGGCCCTTTGGTAGGAGACGTCGTCACCGCTGCGGTTATCCTTGATCCTAACAATCCTATTGAAGGGTTGAACGATTCGAAAAAATTGACCGAAAAGAAACGCATGGCGCTGCTTCCTGAAATCAAAGAAAAAGCATTGGCGTGGGCGGTCGGGCGTTGTTCTCCTGAAGAAATCGATCAACTGAATATTTTGCAGGCGACTATGGTTGCGATGCAGCGTGCAGTGGCGGGGTTACAGGTTCAACCTGATTTAGTGTTGATTGATGGTAACCGTTGTCCGGAGCTGCCAATGGATGCTCAAGCTGTAATAAAAGGCGATCTACGTGTTGCCGAAATCAGTGCGGCTTCAATTATTGCCAAAGTCGTGCGTGACCAAGAGATGGAAGAGTTGGATAAACTTCATCCACAATTTGGCTTCGCGAAGCACAAAGGTTACCCAACTAAAGCGCACTTTGAAGCGATTGAGCAACACGGAGTGATCAGTGAACACCGCAAGAGTTTCAAGCCAGTAAAAAAAGCGTTAGGCATAGAATAATCAAACGATCTAATTGGTGTTATAAACCCAACCTCTTTAGGTTAGAATCCCCAACAAAATAGAGTTACACGGTACCTGTTAATGTCAGATCCCAAATTCATCCACCTGCGTGTTCATAGTGACTTCTCGATGGTGGATGGCCTCAACAAAGTTCCGCCAATTGTAAAGAAAGTTGCTGAGCTCGGTATGCCCGCAATGGCGTTGACCGACTTTACCAACCTATGTGGTTTGGTGAAGTTTTACGGTACGGCGCATGGCAGTGGTGTTAAACCGATCATTGGTGCTGACTTTAAAATGCAGTCGGACGAGTTTGGTGAAGAGCTGACACAAGTGACTTTGCTTGCGGCGGATAATGTGGGTTATAAGAACCTGACGTTATTGATATCAAAAGCGTACTTACGTGGACATGTTCAACACCACCCAGTGATTGACAAAGCCTGGTTGGCTGAAATGTCTGAAGGCCTGATTGTATTATCCGGTGGTAAAAGCGGGGAAATTGGTCGCGGCCTTTTGAAAGGCAACCGTCAAATAGTGCAAGGGTGTGTTGATTTCTATAAACAGCATTTTCCAGATCGCTTTTATCTTGAGCTACTTCGTACCGGTCGTCCAGATGAAGAAACTTATCTTCACTTTGCGGTTGAATTGGCAGAGCAGCAAGACTTGCCAGTAGTGGCGACCAATGAAGTTGTATTCCTGAGTCCAGACCTATTTGATGCTCATGAAATACGCGTAGCGATTCACGATGGTTACACATTAGAAGATCCGCGCAGGCCAAAAAACTACAGTCCGCAGCAATATCTTCGTACAGAAGAAGAAATGTGCGAGCTGTTTGCTGATATTCCTGAAGCGTTAGAAAACAGTGTCGAGATAGCGAAGCGTTGTAACGTGACTGTGCGCTTAGGGGAGTACTTCCTACCAGCTTTCCCAACCGAAGGGATGAAAGAGACTGAGTTCCTAGTCATGAAATCCCGAGAGGGGTTGGAAGAGCGTTTAGAGTTCCTATTTCCAGATGAGGAAGAGAGAAAACGTCGCCGCCCTGAATATGATGAACGTCTTCAGATAGAGCTAGATGTTATCAACCAAATGGGATTTCCTGGTTACTTCTTGATCGTAATGGAGTTCATCCAGTGGTCAAAAGATAATGGAATTCCTGTCGGTCCTGGACGTGGTTCCGGTGCTGGTTCTTTGGTGGCTTACGCACTAAAAATCACCGATCTGGATCCACTAGAATACGACTTGCTGTTCGAACGTTTCTTGAACCCAGAACGTGTTTCGATGCCCGATTTCGACGTCGATTTCTGTATGGATAAACGTGACCAGGTTATTGACCACGTTGCGGAAATGTACGGTCGTGACGCGGTGTCTCAGATCATCACGTTTGGTACCATGGCGGCAAAAGCGGTAATCCGTGACGTTGGCCGCGTATTGGGCCACCCATTTGGTTTTGTTGATCGTATTTCAAAGCTGATCCCGCCCGATCCAGGTATGACGCTAGATAAAGCGTTTAAAGCTGAACCTGCACTACCTGAATTGTATGAGGCCGATGAGGAAGTTAAAGAACTCATCGACATGTGTCATATTTTGGAAGGCTGTACGCGAAACGCCGGTAAACACGCTGGTGGTGTTGTAATTTCACCTACAACAATTACCGATTTTGCGCCAATTTATGCAGACGCTGAAGGTCACTTCCCGGTTACTCAATTTGATAAAAACGATGTTGAGACCGCTGGCCTAGTTAAGTTTGACTTCTTGGGTTTACGTACCTTAACCATTATTGACTGGGCGTTAGGGCTGATTAATCCACGTCTAGAGCGAGAAGGTAAAGAACCGGTTCAAATTGAATCCATACCGTTAGAAGACCCTGCCTCCTTCCGTTTGTTGCAAAACTCTGAAACGACAGCAGTATTCCAGCTTGAATCTCGAGGCATGAAAGAGCTGATCAAGCGACTTCAGCCAGACTGTTTCGAAGACATTATCGCATTGGTAGCACTCTTCCGTCCGGGTCCTTTGCAATCGGGCATGGTAGATAACTTTATCGACCGTAAACATGGTCGAGAAGCGATCTCTTATCCAGATGAAAAGTGGCAACACGAGTCGCTAAAAGAGACGCTTGATCCAACCTACGGCATCATCCTGTACCAAGAGCAGGTAATGCAGATTGCGCAGATCTTAGCAGGTTACACGCTAGGTGGTGCGGACATGCTTCGTCGTGCAATGGGTAAGAAAAAGCCAGAAGAGATGGCAAAACAACGTGCTATCTTTGAAGAAGGTGCAATAAAGAACGGTATCGATGGCGAGTTGGCGATGAAAATCTTCGACTTGGTAGAAAAGTTCGCCGGTTATGGTTTTAACAAATCGCACTCTGCTGCTTATGCATTGGTTTCTTATCAAACTCTTTGGCTGAAAACACATTATCCTGCCGAATTTATGGCTGCGGTAATGACAGCCGATATGGATAACACGGAAAAAGTCGTTGGCTTGGTCGATGAGTGTTTCCGTATGAAGCTTACCGTGCTGCCACCAGACATCAACTCTGGCCTATATCGCTTTAATGTTGATGAAAATGGCGCAATTGTTTACGGTATTGGTGCGATAAAAGGGGTAGGTGAAGGTCCTATCGATGCTATTCTTGAGGCGAGAAATAAAGGTGGTCACTTTAAAGACCTATTTGATTTCTGTGCTCGAGTTGATCTAAAACGCGTCAATAAACGAGTGATAGAGAAGCTGATTTACGCGGGCGCGTTGGATCGACTAGGCCCACACCGTGCGGCGATGATGGCGTCACTCAATGATGCGGTAAAAGCAGCAAGTCAACATCACCAAGCTGAGGCGTTTGGTCAAACGGATATGTTTGGTGTGCTAACGGATGCACCTGAAGAAGTAGAGCATAAGTATACGCAGGTTCCGCCTTGGCCAGAAAAAGTGTGGTTAGAGGGCGAGCGTGATACCCTAGGTCTATATTTGACAGGGCACCCAATTAACGCCTACGTAAAGGAACTAAACAAATACACCAGTTGTCGACTAAAAGACGCAACGCCCACTCGCCGCGATCAATCTGTCACGGTAGCCGGCCTGGTTATTGCCGCTCGTGTAATGACGACCAAGCGTGGTACACGAATTGGTATTATGACACTGGATGACCGAAGTGGTCGTATGGAAGTGATGTTGTTCTCCGATGCGCTGGATCGATACGCTGAACTTCTCGAAAAAGACAGAATTTTGGTCGTTTCTGGACAGGTCAGCTTTGATGACTTCAACGGTGGCCTTAAAATGTCGGCGCGTGAAGTTATGGATCTCGGCAGTGCGCGCGAGAAATACGCTCGTGGTTTGTCGGTATCGATAGATGCAACTCAGATCAACGATCAGTTTTTTGAGCAGTTCAGCCGTATTTTAGAACCGCACAAAGCCGGAACCGTACCCGTCAATGTATACTACCAGCGTGCCGACGCCAGAGCGCGGTTAACATTGGGCACCGAGTGGCGAGTAACGCCAAGTGATACATTACTCGACGATTTAAAACAGTTGCTTGGCAAAAGCCAGGTAGAACTCGAATTTAACTAAAAATTCAGCGCAATATGTTAGACGCTGAGTAAACAAGGATTCATAGATGAGCCTAAACTTTCTTGAATTTGAAAAGCCAATTGCAGAACTAGAAGCGAAAATTGAAGCATTACGTGATGTCTCTCGTCACGGTGGTGATTCTGCGATTGACCTGGATAAAGAAATCGAACAGCTTGAGAAGAAAAGCTTAGAGCTGAAGAAAAAAACCTTCAGTGACCTAGGTGCATGGGAAACAGCTCAACTGGCTCGTCACCCACTACGTCCTTACACGCTGGATTACATCCAACACGCTTTTGAGGAGTTTGATGAATTAGCGGGTGACCGCGCGTTTGCAGACGACAAAGCGATTGTGGGTGGCATGGCTCGCCTTGAAGGCCGCCCTGTGATGATCATTGGTCACCAAAAAGGTCGTGAGACCAAAGAAAAGGTGAAACGTAACTTTGGTATGCCGAAACCAGAAGGTTACCGTAAAGCGCTACGTTTGATGGAAATGGCAGAGCGTTTCAACATGCCGATCATCACATTTATCGACACGGCTGGCGCGTATCCAGGTGTGGGCGCAGAAGAGCGTGGTCAATCTGAAGCTATCGCGAAAAACCTAAAAGTGATGTCTGGTCTTAAAGTGCCAGTAATCTGTAACGTTGTTGGTGAAGGCGGTTCTGGTGGTGCACTAGCAATCGGTGTAGGCGACTACGTGAACATGCTTCAGTACTCTACGTACTCGGTAATTTCTCCTGAGGGTTGTGCTTCAATCTTATGGCGTGATTCAGACAAAGCGCCACAAGCGGCAGAGGCAATGGGTCTAACTGCTCCGCGTCTTAAAGAGCTTGAACTGATCGACGAAATCATTGAAGAGCCACTAGGCGGCGCTCATCGAGATCATGTTCAAATGGCAGCGAATATGAAAGCGACACTACTTCGTCAGCTAGAAGATCTAGAACAATTGGATGAAGAGACGCTACGTGAGCGTCGTTACCAGCGCCTAATGAGCTACGGTTACTGTTAATTTCGGTGATTGCTATTAAGTGTTAGCTGATATCTCAAGTGATAACAGTTAAAATAGAAAGGGTTGGATGAGAGTCCAGCCCTTTTTTGCATCTATCGGATCGTTTATGGAATCGCTTTACCCGCATTTTGCTAAAGTTCTCGACCGCTACTATCAATCAGGCACTAAGGTTGTCTTGGCGTTTAGCGGAGGAGTGGATTCACGTCTTTTACTCGAATTACTCCGTCGCTATCAACAAGCGCATTCGATAGAGTGCCACGCCGTATATGTGCACCATGGTTTAAGCTCGAACGCCGATGATTGGGCCGATAAATGCTTACTTTGGGCAAAACAAGTGGGCATATCATGCTCGATTGAGCGAGTGAGCTTAGACATCAGCAATGGTGAAAGTATTGAACTTCTTGCTCGTGAAGCTCGCTACCAAGCCTTAACTAAGTACATTCAAGAAGGCGATATACTGTTGACTGGTCAACATGCCGACGATCAAATAGAGACTTTTCTCCTTGCGCTTAAGCGCGGCAGCGGGCCTAAAGGGTTATCTTCGATGGCGGAGAGTATGCCGTTTTCTTGCGGATCTCTAGTTCGACCATTGCTTACTATCAAGCGGAAGACCATCGAAGAAGCCGCTACTAAATTAGGCTTGGAGTGGGTGGAAGACGAAAGCAATCAAGATACCCGTTATGATCGTAACTTTCTTCGTCATTGTGTTATTCCTGAATTGTCTGGTCGCTGGCCGAGTATCCATCAAGCGGTTCAGCGCAGTGCAAGTTTATGTGCTCAACAAGAAGCGCTATTGGATGAACTATTGAGCGCGGTGTTTGAACGCGCTTTACAAACGGATCTAAGTTTGAGTATTGAAGAACTGGCTAAGCACAGTGGATTAGCGCGTGCGCGCTTGATTCGTATGTGGCTGGCTAAGCTTAATACTAGTATGCCGACTCAGGTACAACTCAATCTTATCTGGAATGAAGTCGCATTAGCTCAGCAAGATGCCAACCCCAAACTACAACTTAAACAAGGTGAAGTGCGCCGTTTTCGAAATCGTCTCTATTGGGTAACGGAAATCGCTGACGTCACTGAGTGGCAAAGTACGATTCAAGTCGATACCGTTTTATCGCTTCCAGAGCGGCTAGGGGAGCTGACCTTAACGACGAGTTCTAGCAACGCAACGATTGCGCTTCCGAGTCAGCCAGAATTGCTTCGCGTGACCTTTAATCCGGAAGGCTTATCAGCGCATCCAACCACGCGTAATCACAGTCGAAAACTGAAGAAGTTGTTCCAAGAATACAATGTGCCAAGCTGGCTGCGTCGTCAAGTTCCGATTTTGATGTATCAAGACCGAGTCGTTGCTGTGGCAGATCTGTTCGTTGATCAGGCGTTTAATGGTCAAGATTGTGAACTTATTTGGCGCAGGTAATGAAAATTCATGCCACAATGTCGATTATAAAATATAAAAATCCTTAAATAATAATTGATTAGGTGAAGCAATGAAGAAAACAATCATGGGCGCAATGGTGGCGCTAACCATGTTCAGTGGGCAAGCTCTAGCTGCGGGAGATGCTGCAGCAGGTCAAGCAAAGTCGGGAGTATGCGCGGCGTGTCATGGCGCTGATGGTATTGCTGTCATTCCGGGTTACCCAAATCTGAAAGGGCAAAATGAGCAATATATTATCAGTTCAATTAAAGCTTATAAAAATAAAGAGCGAACAGGTGGACTTGCTGCTGTGATGCAAGCTCAAGCTTCATTGTTGTCTGATGAAGACATCGCTAACGTAGCGGCTTACTACGCAAGTTTGAAGTAAACGTGAGCCTGAAGTAAAGCTTGGACGATTGGGCATTGAGCAGTCCTCATTGGGTTTTATCAACTCACGATATTCGCTATGTTAATTTGCTCAGCCTGGATTTTCGCTGGTGGAGCAGAGACAAACATTGAATGTTGCGAAACGCTAAACGATAATAAGCGCAATCGATTGAAGCTTAAGGGATGAACATGAAAAAAATTGAAGCGATTATCAAGCCATTTAAACTGGATGATGTTCGAGAAGCGCTAGCTGAAGTTGGCATTACAGGGATGACTGTCTCTGAAGTGAAAGGTTTTGGTCGCCAAAAAGGTCACACAGAGCTTTACCGTGGTGCAGAGTATATGGTGGACTTTCTACCTAAAGTGAAGCTCGAAATCGTTGTAACGGAAGATGTGGCTGATAAATGCGTAGAGACAATCATTGAAACCGCGCAAACTGGTAAGATTGGTGATGGTAAAATATTCGTCACTGATATTGAGCGTGTGGTTCGTATTCGTACTGGTGAAGAAGACGAAGACGCGATCTAAGGTTTCTTGTCACCTGTTTCGTATTTATTATGCTAAAAGGGAGCCAAGTGGCTCCTTTTTTGTTGTTTGCTTATTAGTGAAATCATTTAACCCGAGATTGGTTGTTCTAGATTTCGGGTGCCTACATTCAGGTTTGTCGTATGTTTAAGCGTTTTTTTCTGGCGTTAGCTTTTCTTATTATGGCGGTATTGGTCGGCTTCCAAGTTATTTTCACCGTACCAGATCAGCCGCAAATCATTACTCAAACAGGCTCAGAGTTGACGCAGGATATTAGGTGTATCGAATTTAGCGGCTCAAAAGCTTTGGATCAGGGCGGTGAAATCAATGTACTTGTCTGGAATATCTACAAACAGAACCGAACGAATTGGCAAAGTGCACTCAATGAATTCTCTGCTGATAAGCAGCTGCTGTTATTGCAAGAAGCCAGCATGACACCATCATTTAAACAGTGGTTGGTGGATGGTCGCTGGGTTAGTAATCAAGTGAGTGCTTTTAAGGCGCTGGGTAGCGGTGCCGGTGTAATTAGTATTGCTCAAGGGCAACCAGAAAAAGCCTGCGCTTACACCTCTAAAGAGCCGTGGCTTCGCTTACCTAAGTCTGCATTATATAGCCAGTATCACTTGAGTAATGGCGAGAAACTCGCAGTGGTGAATGTACATGCGATTAACTTCACCGTAGGTACAAAAGAGTATGTATCGCAGTTAACGGCGCTTGAAATGCTTTTAAAGCATCATGTGGGGCCAATTCTATTTGCTGGAGACTTCAATAGCTGGAGTGAATCTCGCGTTAATGCGATGAGGCAGGCCTTAAAGGCTGCGGACTTACAAGAGGTGACGTTCTTGCCGGATCATCGAGTCCAATTTATAACAGGGTTACCACTGGACCATGTGTTTTACCGAGGTCTGACGCTTAAGTACGCAAAAGCGCCGCAGAGCGACGCTTCCGATCATAACCCATTGTTATTGTCATTTACGTTAAATAACTAGCTTAGGTTACCACAATATAAAGCGCCCAAATAACGTAGAAGAATACCCATGGCAGGCTTGCTATCACCAAAGCTTGGCCACGTTCAAACTCCGTCCACGTCAGTACAACGCCGTAGCCGAGCACAATGTACCAAGGCAGAAGCAAAGGTAACGAGCTAGCGAAATGAGACCATTCGTTAGTAAGAGGCAGCTTTAATAGACCATTGAGGCTATTTAAATCGGCAGCGTAAGTCATTACCTGACCATGCTTGAGTAGCAAGCTCGCGTAGCTTGCTACATCGCCCAATACTGCTGGGAATAAGATAGCACACGATGCGGCAAACCATTTCCAGTAACCGTATTGTTGTTTGCTTGCCTTTGTTGCAAGAAAGAACCAAAGCGCGAGCAATAGTAAGGTGGCAAAGCGGTTGAATACATCATTGATGATCGCGCTTGCCATTAGCGTGTTTGGTTCTAATAGCTCAATCTGCTTCGGGTCGATTTGCTGAAATTGCGCAGCAAGTTGGTCACTGAGCCACGTGAAATCGACATTCGAAAAGTAAGCACCCCAGAATAAAAACGGACTAAGCATCAGGAAGATGAACGGTTGCCATCCCCATCCACCGCGTTGATAAAGCGCAAGAAAACAAGATGTTGGAGAACGAAAAATGTCCAACAGCATCACAAGTGGATTGCTTGATGGGTTCATACACTTACCTTCGTTACGTCAACGTACAACTTAAGCTTTTGACCTGGTTGTAAGTATTTTTTCTTGTGTAGCGAGTTCCATTTCACGATGTCGTTCGTTTTTACTTTGAACTTGCTTGCAATGCCGCTAATAGTGTCGCCAGAGCGAACGTTGTAGAAAACGGTACGGATCACAGAGCCTTTGTCTGAGTCCTTCCAAATCACTAGCTTTTGACCCACACGCAATGGATCTTTAGGGCCCATACCATTCCATTTAGCTAACGATTTATACGACACTTTATTGTTACGTGCGATTGACCACAAACTTTCTCCAGACTGAACGACATGGGTGAGCTTGAGTTGACCACGAGCACGAGATTGAGTCTTGTTTAATCGGTTTTGTGCCGTTAATGCATATTTTGCATCGTCTTTTGTTGATGTCGGAATCAATAGGTATTGACCAATACGAATGTTGTTATTCGATAGGCCGTTGGCACGTCGAATGACTTTCGTGGTTGTGCCGTATTTATTAGCTAGCACGCTTAAAGAGTCACCAGATTTCACCTTGTAGCGAGCGACCTTCATCCCTTTACCGCGATTTTTCTCCACCTTGGTGAGAAAAGTCTCTTTTTTCTCTACGGGAATCAAAAGTTGGTGCGGCCCCTCAGGCGCTGTCGACCACTGGTTGTATGCTGGGTTGTAACTCTGCAACTCTTTTACGCTAATGCCAGCATAATCTGCGGCAATAGCCAGATCTAACTGCTCTTCTGGATCAACAAGCGTTAGAACAGGCTTGTTTGGAATTGCAGGAATATTAAGTCCGTACTTGTCTTGGTTTGCGATAACGTCAGCCAAGGCCAATAGCTTAGGAACGTAACTACTGGTCTCTTTTGGTAAGTCTAATGAGAAGAAATCGATAGGTTTACCGAGCTTTTTATTCTTACGAATTGCGCTAGAAACACGGCCACCACCGCTGTTATAAGCGGCGATTGCATGTTCCCAGTTACCATCAAAACGCTCGTTTAGTTGTACTAGGTAGTCCAGCGCTGCATCCGTTGCTGCTGCCACATCTCTGCGACCGTCATACCAGTAGTTTTGCTCTAGTCCCATCATTTTTCCGGTGCCAGGGACAAATTGCCACAACCCAGCCGCGCTACCATGTGAGTAGGCAAAGGCATCGAATGAACTTTCCACTACAGGAAGTAAAGCAAGCTCCATTGGAAGTCCGCGCTCTTCGATACGTTTTGTGATCATGTATAGAAAAGGAGTCGCACGCTTAGATACCGTGTAAAGGTGATTTGGGTGCTTTAAATACCACGTACGGTAGTAGTCCACTTTCTTGTGGTTTGGGATATCCATGTCCAGCTGCATGGCGATACGTTGCCACACATCTTCTTGTTCTTGGGGGGAGAGAACTTTAGGCGCGTCGTTAGCGGATTTTTTTGCTAGTGACGATTTATTGCCCGGTTGAGCTTTTACTGCATTTTGCTTTGCAGTCTGCTCAGATTTATTGGTTTCTGGTGTAGAAGACGTTGAATCTGACTGAGTCAATTGACAGCCAGATAATAACAACGCCAACGCCCAAGTATACTTCAAACGCATGGATTCAGCCTATTTAGGGCCTGTTTATCTTCACCTGCCTGTCGCGCAACGTAATGTGCGTGGCAGTCGCAAGATAATAGACATCTTTTAAACACTAACTAATTTATAGAGGCAAAGAGCTTCTAATTATGCAATGGGGAGAAATTCAAATAGATTTATATCAACCCCAAACGTAAGAGAAGCGCCAGTGGCGCTTCTCGAAAAATCAGTCCCTGATAATACTGGGGTCTTGCAAACTTACAAGCAGAAAATGGTTAAAATTCGTTCTTCCACTCGCGTAAAGCAGTAAAAACTGAGCATGGATCGCTATTTTTAATGCGACTAGCAACAGATTGAACCACGTCAGGGTTAGAGGTTCGCAAGAACGGATTAATCCACTTTTCTTTGCGTATTGTTGTTGGAAGTGTCGGAATGTTGAGTGCTCGCAGTCGGTTTACATCGTCGCGATATTGGCGAAGTTGCTCATTGTCAGGTTCAACCGCTAGAGCAAACGCCACGTTACTCGCCGTGTATTCATGCGCGCAGAAGACTTGAGTTTCTTCTGGTAGAGACGTTAGTTTGCTCAGTGATTCAAACATTTGCTCAGGCGTACCTTCAAAAATACGACCGCAGCCAGCAGAAAAGAGCACATCACCGCAAAACAGTTTTCCGTCCCCAACGTAACCGATATGGCCCAAAGTATGGCCGGGTAACCCAAGTACTAAGAAAATCTCACCAAACAACTCCAGCTTGTCGCCTTCTTCCATTGGTGTCGTTAGGGTTGGAATTGGCTCTGATTTTGGGCCCACAACGGCGACGTCAGGAAATGCACGCACTAAGTCTGGAACGCCACCAATGTGATCGTTGTGGTGGTGCGTAATTAAAATCGCTTCTAAAGTTAATTCGTTAGCCTGCAGAAATTCTAATACTGGCTTCGCATCGCCCGGATCAACGACTGCGCAGCGCTTATCGCTATTTTGTATCAGCCAGATGTAATTATCATTAAATGCGGGTATGCTTTTGATCTCTAACACGATTCGTTCTCCGTCACCCATTTTAGTCAGGTGGTTAATGAAACCAGCACTCAGCAACAAAACTATACCACACCCGTCGACTTGGTCAGCAATGAACAACGGTCCGTGGGTGCTTGAGTCAATCCAGACCCGACTTGATGAATGGTGCCCGAAACTCTTCGGCTACCATATGCTCAAACTGGGCGGGTTGAGCTGTGAGCTAACCAGCTGTAATTGTAACATTCAACACCAAGTCAACGTAGATATCCAGAACCCGTTGCATAATGTGATTGCAGATGGTTACGAATTACCCTTTTTGGAAAAAAGCTTTGATGTTGTGATACTCGCTCATCAGCTCGACTATGCAAGCGATCCACACCGTTTGTTGCGTGAAGTCGATAGAGTGATGATGGATGATGGCTATGTAATTATTACTGGATTCAACCCATTAAGCTTGACTGGATTAGCGAGTTTGCTTCCATGGCGTAAACATAATTTGCCTTGGAGTGGACGAATGTTTACGTCGAACCGCATCAAAGATTGGTTAGGGTTACTTAATTATCAAGTGATTCATTGTGATCGTTATGCGCTGTTTCCGATGAAACGTTACCGTACGATGTGGACATGGTTGGAAAATAGTCTTGGTGATTGGGCATCACCCGCTGGGAGTTTGTATTACATAGTCGCGCGGAAACGGACATACCCTCTCAAGCCTATCAAACCGCATTGGCGCTTGAAGAAAAAGCTCACACCACTTGGGGTGATGAATCGAGAGGGTAACACTATGAGGAAAGAATCTCGCTAAGAGGGTTGGTAACCTGTATCTTCCTCAGTTGGGTTTTCTGCAGCAGTACGGGCTAGCTCATCACACATTTCGTTCTCACGATGGCCTGCGTGGCCTTTTACCCAATGCCATTCAACTTGATGGCGTGCGGTTTCTTTGTCTAGAGCTTGCCATAAATCGGCATTCTTCACGGGTTTTTTATCCGCTGTTTTCCAACCACGCTTCTTCCAGTTATGGATCCACTGAGTAATACCTTGGCGCACATATTGGCTGTCAGTCGTTAAAGTGACTTTACAAGGTTGTTTTAACGTCTGTAGCGCGACGACAGCTGCCAACATTTCCATGCGGTTGTTGGTAGTTAACGTATAGCCTTTGGAAAGTGTCTTTTCTACGTCTTTGTAACGCAATACTATGCCGTAACCACCTGGTCCTGGGTTACCTAAACAAGAACCGTCAGTGAAAATCTCAACGTGTTTGGTCATATTTTTTGGTACTATTAGCCGAAACATTTAATAAAGCATAGTCTGACATACATAACCTTATGAATACCAGCAGCAATTCTGAATATAACCGCATTGTCGTTCTCGATACCGAAACCACAGGTATGAACCGCGAGGGTGGTCCTCACTACATGGGACACCGCATTATTGAAATCGGTGCCGTGGAGATCATCAACCGTAAGCTGACTGGTCGTCACTTCCACGTTTATTTAAAACCCGATCGTGAAATCCAACCAGAAGCGGTTGAAGTTCACGGTATTACGGATGAATTCTTGGTTGATAAACCGGAATACGCGAGCGTGCACCAAGAGTTTCTTGAGTTTATTAAAGGCGCAGAACTTGTTGCCCACAACGCGCCCTTCGATACCGGCTTTATGGATTACGAGTTTGGCATGCTCGATCCTAACATCGGCAAAACGGACGACTACTGCAAGGTGACCGACACCCTTGCTATGGCGAAGAAAATCTTCCCTGGTAAGCGAAACAACCTTGATATCTTATGTGAACGTTACGGTATTGATAACTCGCACCGTACTCTCCACGGAGCTTTGCTCGATGCGGAGATTCTAGCCGACGTTTACCTCTTTATGACGGGTGGTCAAACGAGTCTAGAATTTAACGCGAATAAACAAGAGGGTGGAGTAGAAACCATTCGTCGTATTGAAGGAAGAAAAGCGCTAAAGGTTTTGCGCGCAAGTGCCGATGAACTAGAAGCTCACCAAAAAAGATTAGAGTTGGTGAACGACTGTATTTGGCATCAATAGGAGAAGCTATGTTGAGGGCTTTGTTGGTCGCGTTTTTAGCGATATGGAGTAGTCTCTCGAGTGCTGCGAGTGAATCTACAATGTCTTTGTTAGACAATCGCTTTCGAGTTGATCCAACCATCGAGCAGATCACGTTTTTGGTTTATCGTGAGCAAAGTTCTCAGCCAGTTGTTTTAGTCCGTCCTGACGGTAAAAAATACTATGCCTGGGGCTCTTACGACAATGTACGTTGGTATCAAGAAGCCTCACTCGATATAGTTTCCGTTGATAGCCCGATGCCAGGTCCATGGCAGGCTGTGGGGAAAGTTACGCCTAAAAATAACATCCGCTTAATTTCTCACCTAAAGCTCAGTACGGATCTGTTCCCAAACCGATTATATAATGGGGAAGCGCTTAAGTTTACAGCTCGCCTGACCTCCGACGGCAAACCTCTTGTATTGCGCGACTTCCTTGATCGCGTGAATCTGCGCGTGACATTTACCAAGTTTGTCGAAAATGAAGATGAGCTGATCAAAGAAGCACGTCCAGTGCCGATGGTTGTGGGTGAGTTTTCTGATGACGGCCGAGGCTTGGATGAAAAAGCAGGGGATGGTGTGTTTACGGTTCAGCTCCCAATAGACGTTGAGCCTGGTAAGTACCGCGCGCGCATCACGTCTGGCAATGGCGTATTCTTACGAGCGCAAGAACAAGTCATCTTGGTTTATCCGAACCCAATCTCTCGTACTTTTATTCAGGCTCGTAATCCCGATAAGCCACACCAATTAGTGGTGAGTGGCGAGCAAGGTATGATTGCACCAGGCTCTATTGCAGTCACAGTGAAAAAGGACGCTCCCGATGGTTTCATTAGTTACCGCCAAGGACAGGTCTCTAAAGATGGAATGAGAGTTACGTTGAACCTCAATAACGATGCTGAGCTTGGTAAGTACGCATGGCGCGGCGAGATCTTTGCCACTGATTTTGCAACCCAGCGTCCGTTGGTGTTTCCTATTCCAGAGCAAACCTTCAGTGTTGTTGATGAAGTTGATCTAGAAGCTGCTCGAATTGCAAAAGAAGCTGAATTAGCCGAGCAGCGCCGTATTGAAATGGAAAAGCAAATTATCGCTGAGCGGGAGGCTGAGCGTAAGCGCAGCATGATTATTATCGCGGTGGGTAACGTGATAATGCTGCTGATTGTGATCATTGCATGGATAGTCTGGCGCAAAATTAAAGCGAAGCGCGATGCCATGCCAGAGATGCAATTAGAAGTACCAAAGAAATAGTAGTAACACACACATAAAGCGAGAAACGGAGCCAATCGGCTCCGTTTTTTTTCAAGTTACCAAATTGGAAGAAGAAAAATGGATAAATTATGAATATTTAAGTTTACTGTACTCAAATATATGTTTGGGATTTTATATAAATAATATATCATTTTTACTTTCTAAATTGGTTGCATTTTTAATGTGACTAACTTTCAAAATAATCAATTAAAGATAAAGAAATAATGAATAAAATTTTAGCTTTTTTTTGTGCAGTGATAATTGTAGGTTGCTCTTCTATTGATAATGGTATTAATAATCCAGGTGCGGGAAGTAATAATTTAAAATCACTTGATACCTTCACTTTTGATCCCTTAAGTAAAATCCAAAAAGTAGAAATACCAACTTATTATGATGGCTTGTTTGATACAGCAAGACCCTATTTAGATGAAAAGTACCCTTACACTTATGTCAGTAAACCTCAAGCATACATAATTGATGACGAGATTATTTCTTTTGCTCCCTGGTTTCCTGTCGAAGGAAGGTTTACGGTTTTTCCAACCGCTCACTATATAGTTATAACTCAAGAAACCGAGAGTGGCTTAGTCTCCGCACGATTTAATCATGAACAAGTAATTAAGCTGTTAAGTGAAGAGTATAAAATTACTGAGCATACAAGTCCGTTTTTTCATTATGTTCTAGAGGTTTCTCCAAGTGAACAAGCCAATTTTGTAGAAGATATCCATAAAAAATTGAGTAGACTTCCTTCAGAATAAGGATTGCTGGTTGAATTTTGATCAATAAAGTCAGGGGTTCTGGCTTTATTGATTGCATGGAGTTCTATTTATATTGATTTGGGCTTTGTAATAGGTAGTACGCCATAATAACAAGAGCCGATCTTGTAGGGTTTCTGGATAAATATTCAGCTGTGCGTGATAAATAAGAATAAGTAAACGCGAGGTCTCTGATGAAATACAAAAAGCGTCAGAAGTATAAATACACTCTCCATTCTGAAGAAAAGATTGAGACTCACATTTCAGTGAGTAACGCGTATGACAGCCCTTTTCTTAGTTTGTCCAAACAAGGCGTGTTAACGATTAAAAAGGGCTATGCATGGGATGGAGCGAGTGGGCCAGCGTTAGACACAAAAAACATTATGAAAGCTTCTTTAGTGCATGATGCTCTTTACCAACTCATGAGGGAAGAGGTGTTGCCACAAAGTGCTCGAAAGCATGCGGATACGTTGTTGAGAGAAACATGTTTAGAAAAAGGAATGTCTAGCTTCAGAGCAACTTATATCTATTATGGCGTCAGAGTTGTCGGTGGCTTCTTTTCTAGACCTGATACTTTGTGTGCTTAATGGGAACATCTTTCCAACGTTTAACTGTTTATTCATACAGTTTAGTTATGTAAGCTCCAAGGTGATACAAAGGAGTAGTACATAATGACAATAAGATATGAAGAGCATGTGCCAAGCCCGAAAGAATACTGTGATATGCGTGTCAAAGCCGGGCTATCACCCAAATCGTTGAAAGCTGCTGAAATTGGTCTACCCAATTCGTTATATGGCGTATCTGTTCGGGATGAAGGAAAGCTCATTGCAATGGGTCGGGTTGTTGGTGACGGGGCGTGTAACTTCGAAATTGTCGACGTTGCCGTTGATTCTGATTATCAAGGCAACGGTTTAGGTAGAAAAGTCATGGAATACATCGACGGTTATCTTTCTTCTGTTGCACTTGAAGGCTCTTACGTTTCTATGATTGCTGATGAACCGGTCTTTTACGAAAAGCTTGGTTATAGGCTGGTGGCTCCTAAAAGCCAAGGGATGACAAAAAAGTTTAAGCCAAAGGCGTAACACGTATTCAGCTGTGAAGATAAGCACTAGAAAACAGGAGTTTAATTTCCTGTTTTCTATATTAAATTTGTATTTAAGCCACTTCTGGAATTGGTTTGGGTGGCTGCTCTAAATCAGGCTCTTTTTGAACAGTAGGAATTTGTCCCTCACCCACAGCACTGATGTAACAGCCACTAAGTTTAATGGCAAGGTACATATCAGCTCGCAGTAAGATGCCTCCTTCACTGGTGCTGATACCAGTAAGCTCACACCATTGACGAAGACGTCGTTTCCTTCCTGCGAGGATTAAGCGTACGCCTCTCTTTTTCAAAGTATTGTGAATATCTGCCAGTGTTGCCATCACACTGAGATCCAAGTGAGTAAAGCTCGATACGGCGTCGATGACAACGCAACTTGCGTCTTTGTGATGCTCTGCCTGCTCTAACACTCTACGTTTAAAGTAAGGAGCATTGAAGTAAGTTAGCGGTGAGTTAAAGCGGTAAATCACCATTCCAGGAATAGGCGAAGCTTTTCCTGAGTCGTCGATGGTCCGAATGGTACCTTTTTCATCCAAGCCAAGTAGCTGATCACTCGGTCGCATGACAATCCGTAAAAATTGAAACAGCCCTAACAGTACCGCCAAAGTGATCCCCGGTATTACACCCACGATCAACACAGAAATAAAAGTAATGATGGCCAGATAAAATGCATCTTTGTCACGAGATTTTAATTTCCAAATTGCTTTAAGATCGAGCAGCGATAGGGACGCAATGATCAATACAACACCAAGTGAAGCGATAGGGATGAACTGTAAAGGCTCGTAAATAAATACCGCAATAATGGCAATGGTGATTGCGGCGACAATCGAAACTAATTGAGATTTACCGCCATTTGCATCATTGACGGCTGTGCGTGAGTCAGCGCCGCTTATCGCGAAACCTTGCGAAAACGCTGAGGCAATGTTGGCAAAACCCAACGCCTGAAACTCTTTATTAGCATCAATATCATAACCGTTTTTAGCAGCGAAACTGCGGGCGGTGAGCATCATGCTAACAAAACTGACAATCGCAAGGTTGAGCGCCGGGACCACTAGTTCACGGACTTCACCTAGCTCAAACTCCGGTGTTTGAAACTGAGGGAAGCCACCTTGAGTGAGTCCGACAACCGATACGCCCATCTCTTGTAAATGGAAAAACCAAACTGACGCAGTAGTTACGAGGATCGCCAGCATGGCAGCAGGCCAAGTTGGTCGGTAGCGTTTGGTGAGCAAATAAACGACAACTGTCACGATACTCAGAGTTACAGTAGGCCAATGAAGATCGGTTAATCGTTGTGGAGCTTCCCATAAACGTTCTAGTAAATAACGTTGCTCGTATTTCAAACCGACTACTTTCGCAAACTGACCAACGATAATTGTGAGAGCAACACCGTTGAGTAGACCCAAAAGAATCGGACGAGAAAGGAAATCTGCAAATACCCCTAGCTTGAAACGACTTGCCAGTACACACCAAATCCCCGTCATCGCTGTCATGGTCATAACCAACTGCCAATGTTTTGTGGGGTCACCTGCGGCAAGTGGTGTCACAACAGCAGCAATCACTGCACAGGTTGCTGCATCGGGTCCGACAATGAGTTGTCGAGATGTGCCCATCATGGCGTAAACCAACATTGGCAGTACACACGAATACAGACCGACAATTGCGGATACACCAGTTAATTGTGCGTAAGCTATGGCAACTGGCAGTGCAACCGCGACAACAGAAAAGGCGGCTCTAAAGTCGTTAACAAACCATTCTTTTTGATAATGCTTAAGCTGAACAAGCCCTGGGAACCACTGTGCGAGTAATATTTTAGCCAACGGATTTACCATATATGTGAGTGAGTTACTTAAAGTATACACCGCTTAGTTGGAACGTCTGTGAGTTAGTTATCACTGGAAATCGGGGAAAAGATTGGAGTGCGAGGATTTTATTGCGCAGGGGGGCTTTGTAGTGTGAGGTGTTATGAATCCGATTCTGGAAGCAATAAAAAACGGGAGCTGATACTCCCGTTTGTGGTCTCAGATTCTAGAGTTACGCGACACTATCCATCTGAGGGTATAGCGGCTTTGCGGCAAGCAGTTCCGGCTCAAAATCGTCAACGTTGATTGTATCTAGACGATGCTGTTCCGCTTCTCTGAGTAGATCGGCTTCTTCTTGCGTGATAAAGCCTTGCTCTAGCCCTTCCTGAGCAATCATATCCAAACGTAAGAATGGGCGACGCTTACCCTGCGCTTTACATACTTTGTCAAACACAGGCTCAGCTTGAAGAATGACTGATAGTGCAAGTTCAATCTTACCTGCTGCGTTGTGCTCGGTTGGTTCAAGGTATTGACCGCGACCAATGCGTGAGCGCGTTGCACTTGGCGTTTGTAGAATGCGCGCCACTTTACTGTCTAGTTTATCGCTTGGTGCTTTGCGTACGCGACCAAATGGCATGATTAATACGCGTAGCGCACGGCCAATTACTTTGTTCGGGAAGTTTGCTAAGAATTCATCTACTGCCACTTCAGTTTGCTTCAAGCTGTCTTGCAAGCCCCAATGTACTAATGGCAAATCTTCAACTGGACGGCCATCTTGCTCAAAACGTTTCAACGTCGCAGAGCTCAAATATAGCTGGCTTAGAATGTCACCAAGACGTGCTGATAGACGCTCTTTACGCTTCAAAGAGCCACCTAGCACTGCCATTGAGATATCCGATAGCAGAGCAAGGTTTGCACTGTAACGGTTCAATTGTTGGTAGTAACGCTTGGTTGCATCTTTGGTTGGTGATGAAGAGCCCAGACCGTCGCTCAAACCAAACCAGATACTGCGCACTAGGTTACTCATTGTAAAGCTCACGTGACCAGCAAGCGCTTTATCAAATTTCTCGACAGCATTACTTGCTTCAGAATACGCCGCGTTCATTTCTTCAAGAACGTACGGATGGCAACGGATTGCGCCTTGGCCAAAGATGATCATTGAGCGTGTTAGAATGTTAGCACCTTCAACCGTTACCGCGATTGGCGCACCTTGGTAACCACGAGCTAGGAAGTTAGAAGGTCCCATACAGATACCTTTACCGCCTACGATGTCCATTGCATCGATGATGCTTTGCTGGCCGCGGTGCGTACAGTGATACTTCACGATAGCTGAGATTACTGAAGGCTTTTCACCTAAGTCGATACCCGCAACGGTTAAGTTGCTTGCTGCATCCATCACGTAAGCATTACCACCCAAGCGTGCTAATGGTTCTTCAACCCCTTCCATATGGCCGATAGGCTGTTTGAACTGACGGCGAATACGTGAGTAAGCACCGGTTGCCATTGCCGCAGTTTTGATGCCACCTGTTGAGTTTGAAGGTAGCGTGATACCACGTCCAACCGACAGACACTCAACCAGCATACGCCAACCTTGGCCCGCCATTTTTTCGCCACCGATAATGAAATCGATAGGAACAAAGATGTCTTTACCGCGCGTTGGACCATTTTGGAATGGCACATTGAGTGGGAAGTGTCGGTTACCAATCTCAACACCTTTGACATCAGTTGGGATAAGCGCACAAGTGATGCCAAGATCTTCTTTGTCGCCTAGCAAACCTTCAGGGTCGCGAAGTTTAAATGCTAAGCCTAGTACGGTTGCGACTGGCGCTAGGGTGATGTAGCGCTTGTTCCAAGTCAGGCGCATACCCAGTACTTCTTTTCCTTCCCATTCGCCTTTACAGACCACACCGTAATCTGGAATAGATCCAGCGTCAGAACCCGCTTCTGGACTTGTTAGGGCGAAACAAGGGATTTCCTTACCTTCAGCTAGACGCGGTAAGTAATGATTTTTTTGATCTTCAGTACCGTAGTGTTGCAGTAGCTCACCTGGGCCCAAAGAGTTAGGAACACCAACGGTAGACGATAGAACGCCAGAAACACCCGTTAGTTTTTGTAGTACCAAAGATTGCGCGTATGCTGAGAACTCAAGACCACCGTACTTTTTCTTAATGATCATGGCGAAGAACTTATGATCTTTCAGGTATTGCCAAACTTCTGGCGGTAAGTCCGCGAGTTCATGGGTCACTTGGAAATCACTCACCATGGCGCACACTTCATTCACAGGGCCGTCTAAAAAGGCTTGTTCTTCCGCACTTAACTTAGGTGCTTGAATTGCGTGTAGCTTTTGCCACTCTGGTTTGCCTTTAAATAGTTCGGCTTCCCACCAGACGGTACCTGCGTCTAACGCTTCTTTTTCGGTTTGAGACATAGCTGGCAGCACTTTCTTGAAAAGCACTAACGCTTTGCGGCTAATTAAAGACTGACGTACGCCAGGAACCGCGAGCACAGCGGCGGCGAGAACGTAAATCGCCCAACCAATAACGCCGACAGTACCAGCTACTGTAAGAGCCAGCATGGCTGCGGTGAGTAAGCTAATAGATTTCACGAGAGACATGCGGTGGTAGAGCGTAATGCCTAGCACGATCGCCATCGTGATGATTGAGAGCAAGATGTCCATATATATTTTCCTTTTCAGACTTTATAAGTTTTGTACGTCTGCATGTTAGGTAAGAGGTCTAACCAGTTGGTTTAAGTGTAATCAAAATATTAAGGAAATGTAAAACATAAGATTGAATAAAAAGTGATCTAAGTAGAGTTAAAATTCTAAAGTTGAGATTTGAGTGATGGTTTCATGAGCAAGTTGACAAGTTTATTACCATCACTAATCTAAATCTGTTGGTTCACTATCGACACTAATTCTCGTTTGTGGGTAAACTCAGAGTAATCAAACCCGAGTTCCGGTTTATGAAATGTCCGATACCAAATTGGTATCAGAACAATTTGCTCAGTGAGTCAAGAGCTGACTGAAGCCGAAATAATAAAGAGAACGTCTTATGTACCATGATCTGATTAGAAGTGAATTAAACGAAGCTGCTGAAGTGCTCAACAAATTTTTAAGCGATGACCATAACATTGCGCAAATCGAAGCAGCGGCGAAAATGATTGCTGACTCATTCAAGCAAGATGGTAAAGTATTGTCGTGTGGTAACGGTGGTTCTCACTGTGATTCAATGCACTTTGCCGAAGAGCTAACAGGCCGTTACCGAGAAAATCGTCCTGGCTATGCTGGTATTGCTATTTCAGATCCAAGCCACCTTTCTTGTGTGAGTAATGACTTTGGTTATGACTTCGTGTTTTCACGTTATGTAGAAGCGGTTGGTCGAAAAGGTGACGTACTGTTTGGTCTGTCGACTTCAGGTAACTCAGGTAACATCCTGAAAGCGATTGAAGCAGCACAAGCGAAAGGCATGAAGACGATTGCGCTAACAGGTAAAGATGGCGGCAAAATGGCAGGCCTTGCAGATATTGAAATCCGCGTGCCACACTTTGGTTATGCAGACCGCATTCAGGAAATTCATATTAAGATTATTCATATCATCATTCAGTTGATCGAAAAAGAGATGGAATAATCGTTTACGGCCACCGTTTCGAGCTGTGTTGTTAGGGAGTTTTTTAAACCATGTGTGAATTGCTCGGTATGAGCGCTAATGTTCCAACGGATATTTGTTTCAGTTTTACTGGGCTCATGCAGCGTGGAGGTCGAACCGGCCCACACCGTGACGGATGGGGGATCACCTTCTACGAAGGGAAGGGCTTTCGAACCTTCAAAGATCCCAAGCCAAGTTGTGAGTCTAAAATTGCAGAGTTGGTACAAAATTATCCCATCAAAAGTCGTGCGGTCGTTAGTCATATCCGACAGGCGAATCGTGGTGGTGTTAATTTAGAAAATACTCATCCCTTTACACGTGAGCTGTGGGGTAGGTATTGGACGTTTGCGCATAACGGTCAGCTCTCTGGCTATCAAGACTTGCATACAGGTCGACATCGACCTGTCGGTGAAACAGATAGTGAACTGGCATTTTGCTGGTTATTGAAGCAAATGGAAGATCGATATCCTGAGCCACCAAAGGATATGGAGTCGGTATTCTTATATGTTGCTAAATGTTGTGATGAGCTAAGAGAGAAGGGTGTATTTAACATGCTTCTGAGTGATGGTGAGTATGTAATGACGTATTGCACCAATCATTTGTATTGGATCACAAGACGCGCACCGTTTGGAAAAGCCGCGTTGCTTGATGAAGATGTGGAAATTAACTTCCAAGAAGAAACAACGCCACACGATATCGTTTCTGTGATCGCAACTCAACCTTTGACGGGCAACGAAGCTTGGCAGCGTATGAAACCTGGCGAATACGGCTTGTTTCACCTAGGTGAACTAGTCAAAAATAATGCCTCTGAACTGGTAAATGTGCCGTTTGCGGCGGCTAAGCCGGGCAATCAAGCGCCAACCGAACCGTTAGAGTGATGGTCTCTTACTCTGAATATAAAAATAAAGCTCGCTTAATCGCGAGCTTTATTTTTATGCGTTTTAAACCGAGGGCGGATACGGATGAGCATTCTTACTTTCTAGAGTGCTGGTAGTAGAGTCCTAGTCTCGCTAAGGCTTGCTGTAAAGACGTAACTGATAGAAATTTCTCATAAAACACCTCGTCAGTCTGAACGGTGAAGAACGAACCAGATTCAGAATCTACTTTCCGAGTGTTATGTTACTCAAGTGGTTATGGGATTTTTTAGAATGTTGGGTTTTAGGTTTCTAGTCTCACCATGGTTTTCTTGAATCAAGTTTATAAGTATTAAAACAACCAAGAGCAGCCCTCAGGCTGCTCTTTTGTGCTTGGAGTTTATTATTCAGGGCTACTCATCTGAGGCGTACCCATGTACGCCAAGCTCTGCGCCATCTAAATAGGCTTTACCATCCTTCATGATCAACCGCTCGTCTACCAGCCACTTAGCCACCATAGGGTAGATTCGGTGCTCCTGCGCCTGAACACGTGCCGCAAGTACACTAGCATCATCGTCTTCGAACACAGGAACTTTTGCTTGCAGTATGACAGGGCCACCATCAAGCTCTTCCGTTACAAAGTGCACACTCGTACCATGTTCTTTATCGCCAGCATCAATTGCTCTCTGGTGTGTGTGTAGCCCAGGATATTTTGGTAGAAGAGAAGGGTGGATATTGATCATCTTACCCATGTAATGAGAAACAAATGCGCTGCTCAGAATGCGCATGTAACCAGCAAGAATAATCACGTCTGGTTGGTATTCATCTATTTGACTCATTAGCTCTGCATCAAAGCTTTCACGCGAGCTGAATGCTTTAGGGTCGACAAAGTGACCGTCCACATCAAACTTTTTTGCACGTTCTAAACCAAAAGCATCTGCTTTGTTAGAGAACACGGCTGCCACTCGTGCGTTTGGCATGCTGTCTTCGCAAGCTTCCAAGATAGCTTGCAGGTTACTTCCGTTACCCGAGATGAGGACCACAATGTTTTTTAGGGTATGGTTTTTCATGATGTCGAGAGCGCCTTGGTATTGTAGGTTGGAGTTATGTAGTTTCTAAACTACCTACTAATAGAATGGTTTTTAGTGTTCTAGATAGCAAAATGAGGACCTAGTCATCTAGTGTCCTCATTCTTCTTATCTTTTGAGCTCGATTTGCAAATTATTGGATTTCAACTTGCTCTTCGTTCGCGTCTGCTTGTGCGATTTGACCAATCACCCACGCGTTTTCGCCTTCTTCTTTAAGAAGAGCAACTGCTGCATCTGCCTGGTCTTTCGGTAGTGCGACGATTAGACCTACACCACAGTTGAATGTGCGGTACATTTCGTGTGTGTCGACGTTGCCTTTCTCTTGTAGCCACTTGAAGATAACTGGCCATTCCCAACTGTTACCATCGATAACTGCTTTCGTGCCTTCAGGCAGTACGCGTGGGATGTTTTCCCAGAAACCACCACCAGTGATATGAGAAATCGCATGGATGTCGTGTTTCTCAATCATCTTAAGTGCTGACTTGATGTAAATTTTTGTTGGTTCTAGTAGGTGCTCACCAATAGTGCGGCCTGCTAGCTCTTCGCTCTTATCTGCACCAGATACTTCTAGGATCTTACGGATAAGGGAGTAACCGTTTGAGTGTGGGCCGCTTGAACCAACAGCGATAAGTGCATCACCAGCAGCGACTTTCGTGCCGTCAATCACGTCTTCTTTTTCTACTACGCCAACACAGAAACCAGCTACGTCGTAGTCTTCGCCTTCATACATGCCAGGCATCTCCGCAGTTTCGCCACCAATTAGGGCACAACCTGCTTGAACACACCCTTCTGCGATACCTGAAACAACATCCGCTGCGGTATCAACGTCTAGTTTGCCTGTTGCGTAGTAATCTAGGAAAAACAGTGGCTCTGCGCCTTGCACGATAAGATCATTTACACACATTGCCACTAGGTCGATGCCAATCGTGTCGTGCTTGTTCATATCCAGTGCTAGGCGAAGTTTTGTGCCAACGCCATCAGTACCAGAAACCAGTACAGGTTGTTTGTATTTAGTTGGCAATTCGCATAGCGCGCCAAAACCACCGATACCACCCATAACTTCAGGGCGACGAGTACGTTTTACCGCACCCTTAATACGATCCACAAGCGCGTTGCCTGCATCAATATCTACACCAGCGTCTTTATAGCTAAGAGAAGAGTTGTTACCACTCACAGGGAAGTCCTCGGTATTAAGTTGGATATGAAAACGGCGCTATTCTAACAGTGCTTAAACATAGATAGCAAACGTTTGCGTCTGTTTTTTTCTTTAGTGATTTATCCTGATATCCCTGTGAAAATCATGTATAATCTGAAGGTTTGTTTAAATATTGCCAACTATAGCCGGAGATGGACATGAAAGTTGTTGAAGTAAAGCACCCTCTAGTAAAACATAAAATTGGTCTAATGAGAGAAGGTGACATCAGCACAAAACGTTTTCGTGAGTTAGCGACTGAGGTCGGTAGCCTACTTACTTACGAAGCAACGTCAGACTTTGAAACAGAAAAAGTGACCATTGATGGTTGGAACGGTCCGGTAGAAGTAGACCAGATTAAAGGTAAAAAAGTAACCGTAGTGCCAATCCTACGTGCAGGTCTAGGCATGATGGATGGAGTTCTTGAGCACATGCCAAGCGCACGTATCAGTGTTGTGGGTATTTACCGTGATGAAGAAACGCTTGAGCCAGTTCCTTACTTCAACAAGCTTGCTTCAAACATCGAGGAGCGTATTGCGCTTGTTGTTGACCCAATGCTTGCAACAGGTGGTTCTATGATTGCTACGATCGATCTCCTAAAAGAGAAAGGTTGTAACCAAATCAAAGTGCTGGTACTTGTTGCTGCACCAGAAGGTATTGAAGCGCTAGAAAAAGCACACCCAGATGTTGAGCTATACACTGCGGCAATCGATGAGAAGCTTAATGACAAAGGCTACATCGTTCCGGGTCTAGGCGATGCAGGTGATAAGATCTTCGGTACTAAGTAATTCTTTGATGTATTACTATGACTGAACAGAAAAAGGCTTGGTGAAAACCAAGCCTTTTTTGTATCTACAAGAGGAGAAGAGTAAGACACGCCAACTAATAAAGCGGCGCAAACGAACTATTTCGCGCTTTCTTCTTCCATTTGTGCGTTATCCACAACGTGGTTTTCACCTAAATCGTTTGGTAGCACAAGGTTAAGAATAATTGCCACGATACCGCATAGGCTCACACCTTGTAGACTGAACTCACCAATACCGAAAGCCATACCACCAATGCCAAACACAAGTGTTACGGCAACAATCACTAGGTTACGAGACTTATGTAAATCAACGTTATTCTTGATCAGTGTGTTGAGGCCTACCGTTGCGATGGAGCCGAACAGCAGAATCATGATGCCGCCCATAACAGGAACTGGAATCGTTTGAAGAACCGCACCTAGCTTACCTACCAATGCAAGTACGATTGCGGTGATTGCTGCCCAAGTCATGATCACAGGGTTAAATGCTTTGGTTAGCATTACCGCTCCTGTTACTTCACTGTAAGTGGTGTTTGGTGGAGCACCCACCATCGAAGCTGCGATAGTTGCCACCCCGTCACCTGCGATTGTGCGGTGAAGGCCTGGTTTTTTCAGGTAGTTTTTTCCTGTAACGTTTGAGATAGCAAGCATGTCACCTACGTGCTCAACCGCAGGTGCGATAGCGACAGGAATCATGAACAAAATTGCGTTGATATTGAACTCTGGCGCGGTGAAGTTTGGCATGGCTAGCCAAGCCGCTTGCTCTACGGGAGTGAAATCAACCACACCGTAGAATAGAGAAACAGAGTAACCAGCAAGAATACCACCAACAATAGGAACGAGCTTCAAAAAGCCTTTTGCAAAAACGCTGAGTACAATGGTTGTGAGCAGTGAGACCGCCGAGATAATGATCGCAGCATCACCATTAACTAGCTGTGCAGCTCCATCACCAGTTTTACCTACCGCCATGTTCACTGCCGTTGGGGCAAGGCCAAGGCCGATAACCATGATCACAGGGCCAACGACAACGGGCGGGAGAATTTTATGGATAAATCCAACACCACGCACTTTGATCATCGCCCCTAGAGCCACATAAACTAAGCCCGCTGCCATCAAGCCGCCCATCGTTGCACCGATACCCCAAGTTTGGATACCGAACATAATAGGAGCAATAAACGCAAAAGAAGAGGCAAGGAAGATGGGAACAGAACGTTTAGTCATTAACTGGAAGAGGAGAGTACCGACACCGGCACCAAAGAGGGCTACGTTTGGATCAAGGCCAGTTAGGAGCGGCACAAGCACCAAAGCACCAAAAGCGACAAAGAGCATTTGAGCGCCTTGTAACGCGTTTTTCATAATAATTCCCTATTTTCAAGATACGCAGACAAATCCGGCGAATACTATCATCCTGCAATCGTTTGCAATGTTGCATAGATCAAACTTTCGATTGAATTTTTCCCATAAATAGCACTTTTGAGAGTTGCTTGCTTGCAAATTGTCCTCTTTTACGTGTCTTGCGTGAAGATGAAAAATGGACAGCCTAACTTGTTGAGATAGCTTAATAAGCAATGAGTTTATTATAAAAAATAGCACTGAAGCGCTGGTTGAGGCCCGAGTTAACAAAGCTGGTCA
Source organism: Vibrio sp. Vb2880 (assembly GCF_033337975.1). Taxonomy (NCBI): domain Bacteria; kingdom Pseudomonadati; phylum Pseudomonadota; class Gammaproteobacteria; order Vibrionales; family Vibrionaceae; genus Vibrio; species Vibrio sp. Vb2880. The sequence continues at coordinate 16,373 of NZ_JAWORT010000023.1, read as the reverse complement.
TAATACAGACAATTTACTCAGTACTTACCTTGCTCAAGATTTGATAGTTGCTTATTATTCGGGTTCTTGTTCAGAGGATTATAAAAACTATGCGCTATTTAGCTCTCTTACTGATAGGTTGGTTGTCCCTACCAGTATATGCATTAACTCAGGTGGATATCTATCGTGCCGAAGTGGTTATCGACAGTGAGCAGAACGACGGTGAGTCTTTGGCTCGTCAACAAGGTATGCAGGATGTGATTGTTCGAGCGACCGGTTCTCAATCCTCTTTAAGCAATCCAGTGATTAAAAAGGCACTTAGCTCAAGTGCGCGTTACATTTCTCAACTGAGCTATGGGCAGGTTGATGGAAAAGCGAGCTTAAAAATGTTGTTTAACAACGACCAAATCAGCTCTCTTTTAACACAAGCACAATTGCCATCTTGGTCGCCAAATCGTGCCAATATTTTAGTTTGGATGGTTGAAGAACAGGGTTACGATCGTAACATTGCGTGGGAGCATTCTGAATCTTCAAATGTTGCAGCACTTCGTAGCGCAGCGAAACTAAGAGGCCTACCAATCACTATCCCGGTTGGGGATTTTGATGATGTAACCGGTGTTAATGTCTCTGATCTTTGGGGCGGCTTTATTGAGCCAATTGGTCAAGCTAGCCAGCGCTATCCAGCTGACGCCGTTTTGGTTGTACGAGCTCAAGGTGAACAAATTCGTTGGACACTCTACGACCAGTCGCCAACGAGAATTGTAGAGGCGCAACGTTCTCCGCGTAGCGGGTCTGCATCAGGTGCTAATGCTATTGCAGAAATGGTGGATGGCATCGCAGACTACTATGCAAGTAAGAGTGCAGTTGTGGTTTCAGGAAAGTCTTCAAAAGCGCTAGCAGTGAAAGTCCTTAATGTAACCTCTGCCACGGACTTCTTCCGTTTAGAGAATGCGCTAAAACAACTTAATTCGGTTGCGGGTACAGAGATTAAGCGTGTTCAAGGGGACGAGTTAACGCTCAACATCCACCTTTTGGCATCACAACAAGCTTTTGAGAAAGAAGCTTCTTCTATTTCTCAATTAATGGTTTTTGAAGATCCTTTAGGTGAAGTTGATGCCCCAGCTTCAACTCAAGAAGAAGAGCCATTGGTTCAGAGTAATGAAGCAAAAGACGCCGCGACGCCAAAAGAAGCGCAGCCTGAAGTACCAGTAAATGTTGTGGCAGAAGCAAGTGACGAAACACAACCAACTCAGCCGATGATTGTGGAGCCTGTCCGAGAACAGTATGACTTGATCTACGAGTGGCGCTCGGCATCGTAATCTCCTTGGTAGCGTTCCAGGCGTGAAACGCAAGGATCAAACACCAATGTGGTAAGCATAAAAAAGAGTCGCAATAGCGACTCTTTTTGTTTTCTAAATTCGTATTCGAACCAATGATCAGTGATTGACTGCGATTGGCGTTATTTATTGAATTTCGCTTTTTCTTCTTTTTCTACTTGAGAGAGGCGTTTCAACTTAAGGCCTAGCTCTTTGCCTCTCGCTCTAGCAAACAAAATATTGCCAGCGAAACCGAGTGAAGTCAGTATCAGTTCCACTGCCGCAAGCCAGCGTTCACCCCCATCCACATAGAGGATGGTCAGCGCATGCAAGAAATACAGCATAAGAACAAAGTTAGCCCAAGCATGAGTGTAAGGCTTACCAGCTAAAATACCAGGTAACGGAAGTAGTAGCGGAATACACCAAGCAATAGCAAGTGTTGTGCTGCTGAGGTGAGGGTGAGGGGATAACGCAAGCTGCCAAATAGCGACCCAGGCTAATAAGGCTAAGTTGCCAAATAAAGCCAGGTAACGATAGGTTTTAGCCTGTGTACCGAGTGGTGTTTGGTCTAAAGAGTCAGACATCGATTAACTATCCTTGATTTTACTAACAGACTTTTAGTTTTAACGCTGCAGTTGCCAGCCTTTTGCCTAATTGTTGTGCCAGGCGAATCTCTTCACTGCTTAGGGTTGCCTCATGGCCTACACTGCTGGCGCCATACGGAGTGCCTCCGGACTGCGTAGTGTGTAACTCTGGCTCGGAATAAGGAATGCCCAAAACCATCATCCCGTGATGCAATAAAGGGGTCATCATGCTTTGTAACGTTGTTTCTTGACCACCATGCATCGAGGACGAAGAGGTAAAGACACAAGCAGGCTTATCGATTAAGTCACCACTGACCCATAAAGATGTAGTCTGATCCCAGAAGTGCTTTAAAGGCGCAGCCATGTTGCCAAACCAGACGGGACTGCCAAACGCTAGACCGTCGCACGTTTTTAGTTCCTCTAGAGTAACAATTGGATCAGAAGGGGAGTGTGAGTGAGGTGACAATTCTTCAACTGTACGCAAAATTGCTTGGCATTGAGGAGTCGATTCGACTCCTCTTGCTATTTGTCTTGCCAGTTGTTTTGTCGAGCCATGACGGCTGAAATACAAAATAAGGATCTGGCAATCCATTTATAAAATATCCAACACTTGCTCTGGTGGGCGACCAATTTTTGCTTTGCCGTTAGCAACGACAACCGGACGCTCAAACAACTTTGGATTTTTCGCCATTGCTTCGAATAATTGCTCATCGCTGACGGAGTCTTCGCCTAAGCCAAGCTCTTTATATTCACTTTCTTTAGTGCGCATCATTTCACGTACAGATGAAAAGCCAAGCTGGGCGTACAGCGCTTTTAGTTCATCCACGTTAAGTGGTGTGTCTAGGTATTTGACGACTTCCGGTGTAACACCATTTTGCTCAAGCAGTTCAAGTGTTTGACGGCTCTTTGAGCAACGAGGGTTGTGATAAATCACGACTGACATGGTTTTCTCCATTTCGTTATTGTAATGCCATGAATCGATCTCTTTGGATCATGAGTTGGTCGATACGGGCATCGTATCGCGCTTGCTCTAAGCTGCCCAACTTGGCCATTTTACTTGCTTCACTATAATATTGAATCGCTTTATTCCAATTTGCTCGCAATGCCAAAATTTCTGCTCGAGCAGCCAACTCTTCATCGCTACGCCCCAGCGCGTGGTAGCTCTTCGATATTAGGTGCCAGCCATTTGTATCTTCAGGATAGTCATGAGTGTATCTTTGAAGAACTCGCGTGGCTTGATCGTTTTTATTGTCCTCAAGTAGCGCATTGGCGTAGTTAATGGTCAATACTTTATTTTGAGGGTTACGAGATAACGCTTTGCGGAGCATCTCGGTTGCTTTTTCTGGCTGCTTCTTCTCGATGTATAAATCCGTCATAGCGTCCAAGTAAAACGGGTTACTTGGGTCTTGTTCCAGTAACTTTTTCAAAATTGGTTCCGCTTGAGATAAGCGTTTATTGTCTAAATGCACGAGTGCTCGACCATAATCAAAAGCAGGTGTAATGTCCGCAGAGGCTTTCTTTTGGGTTCTCTCAAACCAGCTCAGGGCGGCTTGTCCATCAATGCCAGCGTAACGAGCCACAATGCGCGCGCGAGCTAGATGATAGTCTATTGAAGGCACAACACGCATTGGAGGATAGGTTCTTGCTCGCGCACGGCTATCGGTAATTCGATCTTCAGGCAGAGGGTGAGTCAGGAGCATTGGTGGCGGTTTACTCGCATAACGATACTCATCAGCAAGACGGCCAAAAAACCTTGGCATTGCTTGAACATCAAAGCCGGCTTTTGCTAATGTCGAAATACCAAAGCGATCCGCTTCTTTTTCGTTTGCACGAGTGTAGTTGATTTGACTTTGCATGTTGCCCGCGGTTGCTGCTGTAATTGCAGCCATCCCCGCTTCGGGTGAGGCAATTGAAAGTAGTAGTGCCCCCGCAAGTGCGGCTAATGTGGCCGGAGAGCGACGCGCTTGTTCTTCCATACTCCGAGCAAGGTGACGTTGTGTGACGTGCGCTATCTCGTGAGCGACAACAGAGGCCAGCTCACTTTCTGAACGAGCATGAAGAAACAACCCAGAATGCAGCGCTACATAGCCACCAAAAAACGCGAATGCGTTGATATTACGGTCGCGAATCATAAAGAAGTGGAACGGCGTTTTTACATCATTCGCATTGGCCACTAATTTGTGCCCAAGAGAGTCAATATATTCATTGATGACAGGGTCATTAACGATAGGTTTACTGGCTCTGAGCATACGCATATAGGCGTCGCCATAAATCAACTCTTGGTCTATTGAAAGCGTGCCACCAGCAGCTGTGCCAATGTCTGGCAAGTCAATGCTATTGGCATAAGTTGTCGGCGAACTGATGGCAGCAGCAAGACATAAGCAAACTAGCGAGCGAGTGCGTTTTAACATACGTTTAAAAGGTTCTCCAAAATACATAAGCATGTGGTTACAGGTCGAGAGCCTATTAACAGCGCCACATACGTTTTGGTTATCCGTGAGGATATAAGCTAACAGTAAGACCGGAAATAAATGAATTGGTTTCGTAAATTATTTTACATCCGAGCTATTTCAGCATGTGGTTAAATCATGTCAGAAGTGCTAGCACCAGCTCAAAAAGCCGTTACAATACAACCCTATCATAAGTGCAGAGCAATACAATGGAATCCATGTTACTTGATTTGCGTGAGCAACGTTGTCCTATGGCACTGTTACTTGCAAAGCGTCATGCTGCTGAGGTCTTTCAAGGAGAAGCAAAGCAGTATCATCAACTTGTCATTCAAGTGGTGGACAACAGCTCTAAACGAGACATTGTGAACTATCTTAGTGCCCAAGGGTACTCGGTTGATTGCCAATCTACATCAGAGCACTACACATTGACTGTCTTCAATAAGGAATCCGCATAAGATGTTTGAAATGGTTAGTCGTTGGTATAAACGACGTTTCTCTGACCCTCACGCAGTAAGTCTCGTCGCGATCTTGCTGTTTGGCTTTATCACCATTTACTTCTTTGGACACTTGATTGCGCCATTACTTGTCGCGATCGTTTTGGCTTATCTACTTGAATGGCCAGTTGTCAAAATGTGTCGTATGGGCGTGCCGCGCACTTTGTCGGTTATTATCGTGATCTTGGTCTTTGTCGGGTTAATGTTAATTGCGTTGTTTGGCTTGGTTCCGACGATTTGGACTCAGGTCGGTAATCTAATTAACGATATTCCGAACATGTACAACGGGCTACAAAAGTTTATTGTCACATTGCCAGAGCGCCATCCTGAACTAGCCAATTTAGAAATAGTAGAAACCGTGGTGACGAACGCCAAAAACCAAGCACTGGGGCTGGGTGAAAGTGTCGTCAAAGGGTCGCTTGCTTCATTAGTTAGCATTGCAACGCTAGCGGTATATTTGATCTTAGTGCCACTCCTTATCTTCTTTTTGCTTAAAGACAAAGAAGAAATGCTGCGAATCGCAAGCGGTATTCTGCCGAAAAACCGTAAATTGGCGAATAAAGTTTGGCATGAAATGAACGAGCAGATATCAAATTACATTCGCGGTAAAGTGTTAGAGATTTTAATCGTGGGCGGTGTGAGCTACGTGACTTTTGCCCTTTTAGATCTTCGTTACTCGGCGTTGCTTGCCGTAGCCGTTGGTCTGTCGGTTTTGATTCCTTATATCGGTGCGGCGGCTGTTACTGTACCTGTTGCTATCGTTGGTTTGTTCCAATGGGGTTTAACGCCTCCGTTTTATTGGTTGTTGCTTGCTTACGGTATTATCCAGGCGCTGGATGGTAATGTGTTGGTTCCTGTTCTGTTTTCCGAGGCAGTAAACTTACACCCAGTTGCTATCATTGTGGCTGTATTAGTCTTTGGTGGGCTGTGGGGTTTTTGGGGGGTGTTCTTCGCCATTCCTTTAGCGACATTAGTCAAAGCCGTATGGCATGCATTACCAAGCACGGAAGAAAACGAACCTGTCGAACAAGAGTAGTTGTTACCAAAGGTACGATGGTTAAAAGAAAGCCCAGCAGTTTGCTGGGCTTTTTGTTTGTAGAAAAACAATAGCGTTTAAGCGTTTTCGTTTAAGTAGTTTAATACGACTTCGTGGTGATCTTTGGTTTTGAACTTGTTGAACACATGTTCGATCACGCCTTCTTCATTGATCAGAAAGCTAATGCGGTGAAGACCGTCGTATACTTTGCCCATGAATTTCTTTTCGCCCCAAACGCCGAACTGGTCAGCAACGGCATGGTCTTCATCAGAAAGCAGAGTGAAGTTTAAATCATCGCGCTCGATGAACTTGCCTAGGCGCTTTACAGGGTCGATGCTTACGCCGAGTACCACCACGTTATGTGCATCGAGTTCAGCTTTGATGTCACGAAGGCCTTTTGCTTGTGTAGTACAACCCGGCGTCATCGCCTTAGGGTAAAAGTAGAAAAGTACTTTCTTGCCTTTAAAGTCTTCAAGAGAAACGGTATTTCCGTCTTGGTCGAGCAAAGAGAAGGCTGGCGCTGGCGAGCCTGCTGTCAGCGTATTCATTTTGATTTCCTTTACTTTATAGTGTGTTTTTAATGAAATTCAGAGAACCTTGTACGTTGAGCGACTTACAAAGTTCATCGAAGTCTTCTTGTAACTGCATCAAATTAAAATCCGCGCTTACAGATGCAGTAATCGCAATGTGAAACTGGTCAGAATCGAGTTGAATTTTCGACTTGCTGATGGTTTGCGCGCTAAGAGAGTCTAAACCAATCTGCTGATCAGCGAAGAACTTAGTAAATTTTTCAGTTAACCCAGGGCGGTCTTCAGACTCAATAAACACTTCCATGGTGTAGCTGTTATCGAGCAGTTCGTGCGCCGCTGTGCGTTTCATGATCGTAATAAGGTCATGTTCTTGGCCAAGCAGGGGCAATTGCGTTTCAACTCGAGTCACGCTGCTGGCGTTCCCAGTCAGGAGCATGATCAGCGTAAATTCGCTGCCAAAGATAGCGATACGGCTATCGACTATGTTACAACCAGCTTGAGTAACGAGCTGTACGACTTGGTTACAAATGCCTGGACGGTCCGTTCCAACTGCTGTAAGTACCAGATGTTGCTTCATAAATGAGCTTCTTGTCCTTTCTTCAATAGAGAGATGTTAGCACAGATATTGCGAAGAAATATCGAGCCAGTTCTTTTTAGTCTATAAAAAGCAGGAGGATGTTGAGGGGAGTGGTGGGAAATAAACAGTAAATGCAGGCTGTAGGATAAACAAAACGTTTGCATGATGTGCTTGCCTATTGTCTGGCCGTTTTATTCACTTAGATCTGACTTGGCTAACAAGACCAAAGAGTATATTTTCCTTGCTTGTGCTCTTCAGTATTTTCCAAATCACTGATAGATTCTAAAGTCACTCGAAAGCCCAACACGATTATCAATATTGCCGTTAATCAAACCAAATAGAGCAATTAAGTTGCTAGACCTCTAACAACTGGTAATTATTCATTCATTTGTACTTTGTAAGCGAGTTTACGCTCTTGTGTTTTTCAATCGCATTACAGTACCATGCAGAAAGAGTTAAATGAGGGAGATAAACATGTTTTCAGGAAGTATCGTAGCGCTGATTACGCCATTCAAAGCAGATGGCGAAGTAGACTTTGACGGTCTGCAAAAGCTAGTAGAGTACCACGTTGAAGCGGGTACAGACGGTATTGTGGCAGTAGGCACAACAGGTGAGTCAGCGACACTGACCATTGAAGAGCATGTAAAGGTCGTTAATAAAACTGTTGAGTTTGCCGACGGTCGCATCCCTGTGATTGCTGGCACGGGTGCAAATGCAACCCATGAGGCAGTAACATTTAGCAAATTACTGGCTGATTCTGGTATTGCTGGCTTCCTGAGTGTGACACCGTATTACAACAAACCAACTCAAGAGGGTTTGTTTCTACATTACAAGGCAATTGCCGAAGCGAGTGATGTGCCTCTAATTTTGTACAACGTACCAGGCCGTACTGCTGTTGATATGCAGCCAGAAACAGTGGCACGCTTGTCAAAGCTTGATAATATCGTAGCTCTAAAAGATGCAACGGGCGATTTGGAACGAATTGCAATTCATCGTGAACTTTGTGGCGAAGATTTTATCTTACTAAGTGGCGATGATGCGACAGGGCTGGATTTTGTGAAACTTGGCGGCAATGGTGTTATCTCGGTAACGAACAATATTGCAGCTAAAGACATGGCAGACATGTTCCATTTGGCAAGTGAAGGTAAGTACGAAGAAGCAGAAGCGATTAACCAACGCTTGATGACTCTACACAAAAACCTTTTCATCGAAGCAAGCCCTATCCCAGTAAAATGGGCAGCGCAAAAGCTTGGTTTGATTGAAGAAGGTGGTTTGCGTCTTCCTTTAACTACGCTTTCTGAAAAATCGCAGCCGATCGTCGAGCAGTCGCTAACAGACGCCCATATTTATTAAGATTGAGCTATTAAGATTGAGTTACTAGGATTGAAGTTCATACTGGGGGCCAAAGCGCCCTCGGTGTTTTAGGAGTATAGATGAAGCTTTCAAGCCAGTTAGTGTTAAGTTCATTAGCTGTATTCGTATTGACTGCCTGTTCAGGTGGTGCCAATCAACGTCGTCAAGCAAAAGATGACTTCGAGTATTTGAACTCCCCAAATTTGGGTGAGTGGAATGTCCCACAGGGTGCACAGCCTCAGTTTTACCCTAACTACGAGATCCCTCAGGGTAACTACGCTGGTGGTGTCGGTAAAGATGTCGACATTCGTCCACCTCAACAAGTCCTAGAGCTTATTCCCGGTGCACGTTTGGACCGCAGCAGTGATGGTGAAGTGACACTTTGGCTACTTCGTAAAGATGAACTAGATAAAGTTTGGCAAACGGTGCAAAACATGGTCGCGGCTAACGAGATTCCAGTTGAAAGCCAAACAGACTCTCGCATCGAGACAGGATGGGTGACTTGGGATTCGCCAGATGAAGAGCTAGAAATTGGCAGCCGATATGAAATCGTACGCGCTGAAGCAAATGGTCGACACGGCTTTAAGGTGAGCCTTATTGACTGGCGTGAAGGCAATCAAGTGAAAGAAGTAACGGCGACCAACCGTGAGCGCTACAATGTGTTCATGACGAACTTGGTCACCGCTCGCTACGATCAAGAAGTGCGTGAAGAAGCACAGCGTAAAGCGCAAGAGTTGGTTAAACAGATCCCAATCACAATGGGTAAAGACCGCAGCGGACTTCCAGTGATTATCGCGCGTGCGCAATACAACATGCTTTGGCAACGTCTGCCTAATATTCTACCTAAGATGGGCTTTAAGATTGAAGAGCGTAGCCAGTCTCAGGGCACAATCACTGCGAAATATGCATCTCCGGATGATGAATTCTGGAACGATATCGGCGTTAAACCAGTGGAGTTAGCCGCTGGTAAGTACACATTCTTACTTGGTGATTTAGGCAACCGTACGTCTATCAATATCACCGACTCCTCTGGCAAGCCAGTAGAAGAAGAGTTTTTGAAATCACTAGCGCCTGTATTGGCTGCAACAGTGAAGCAGTAAACAAAGCGAGCTTAACGCGGCGTGTTTACTTAATGATAGAAAAGGGACCTAGTGGTCCCTTTTTTGATGTTTAGATTAAATGTGTCGAGATGAAGCTGGTGAGTAACTAACGAGGCTCGTTTTTGTTTTTATCTTCTTCAGCGTAGCGCTGTTTATCCAATGTGTTCAGCTTATCTAAATCGTTCTTACGGCTTTTATCCATCTGACCAAACTTCATTTTTGCGGTATATTTGAGTGCGGTAATATTACCAATGACCACGCTCAACACTACAATAATAATGACCCAAGGATTGGTTAGTATTTCTATCATAGAGCCTCCGGCGGCGTGATATTGTGAATAAATTTGGCAACGACGTTATCCAAATTATTCAGTATGACGTCAATCCCTGCAATGTTGTCGGTCTGATTTTGTTTAATCAACTGGCTTCTGAGTACATCAAGCGTCAACTGCTCGAGGCATTGCTGCCCGACAGCGCGGTGACTAATGTGCCAAGGCTCAATCGAAACGCCACCTAAATCATGCTGATAAGGGAAGAAGAAACCGAACCGACCAAGGTTGGCTTTTAACCATTGGTAGAACGCCTGCTGGTGGCCTTCAAGATACTCCCAAGGTTCCAACTTGAGTTTGGTGTCAGCAGGCAATAAATTGCGCGCATAGACATCAAAATCACAACCCCAATGATGACGACTTCCTCCGGGCAATGCCGACCAGCGCAAAATGGCCATCAATTTCTCTTCGTCATTTAACTCTGCTTTATTCAAAGGGCGGGAGTTTATGTCGAGAATTGGCAACTCACCAGAAAACTTCCCGTTCCAGATGGCTTTTTGGCGATTAAAGTCACGAAAACCACTGGCGATTTCCATTTTGAAACCTGCTTCGGTTGCGGCATTAATCATCTTCAATAAGTCATTGACTACTTTAGGGTGAAGCATAAATGCCTTTTGCCCCACTAGTGTGGATTGAAGATGGGAATCAGTGATTCCGGTGAGTTGCTCTGGTGTCATTGTGTTCTCGCTGATTACTTCGCCAATAGGTGTTTCAACGTGTTTTCGTACATGTCCGTCAACTTTTCAAGATCGTCGACTTTCACACACTCGTTCACTTTATGAATCGTAGCGTTAACAGGGCCTAACTCTACGACTTGACCTCCCATTCGAGCAATAAAACGACCATCAGACGTACCGCCAGTTGTAAGTAGCGCTGGCTTCGTATCATTGACTTCGGCCACAGCAGCTACAACCGCGTCTAGCAGTGCGCCCGTATCGGTCAGGAATGGGTCTCCGTTGAATGTCCATTTTAGGTCGTAGTCCAGCTCATGCTTGTCCAATGTTTCGGTAACACGCTGAACAATTGCGTCATTGTTAAGCTCAGTACTAAAACGTAGGTTGAACTGAACATGGAACTCGCCAGGAATAACGTTAGACGCACCAGTGCCAGCCGATACATTCGGGATCTGGAAACTAGTCGGTGGGAAGTAATCATTCCCTTTGTCCCATTCTGTCGTCGCGAGTTCATGAATCGCGAGTAGAGACTCGTGCACTGGATTGCTGGCTAGGTGAGGGTAGGCCACGTGACCTTGTGTTCCTTTTACCGTTAAATCACCAGTGATGGATCCACGGCGTCCATTTTTCACTACATCGCCAACCACGTCGGTGCTGGATGGTTCACCAACAATACACATATCGATGTTCTCACCACGTTCCATCAACGTTTCTACAACGCGAACGGTACCATTGATAAATGGTCCTTCTTCATCTGACGTAATCAAAAAGCCAATTGAGCCTTTGTGGTCTGGGTTTTCTTCAATGAAGCGTTCGACAGCAACGACCATAGCAGCTAGCGACCCTTTCATGTCAGCTGCGCCGCGGCCATGCAAGTAACCATCAATAATGGTCGGTTCAAACGGATGTGTATTCCAGTGTTCCAATTTGCCAGCTGGTACCACATCGGTGTGGCCAGCAAACGCAAATAGCGGCGCTTCTGAACCACGTCGAGCCCAGAAGTTCGTGGTGTCTTCAAATACCATCACTTCAATTTCAAACCCGAGTGCTTTTAAGCGCTCGATCATCAAATCCTGACAACCTGCGTCTTCCGGCGTTACGGACTGTCTACTGATCAGATCTTTAGCAAGTGCCAATACTGGACTGTCTGTCATCCTTGAGTATTCCTTTATTTAAGAGTTGAAAATGCTAGCGTATTGATCAGCTTTAAAACCGATATGAAGTTGATCATTCACTTTTAAAATTGGGCGTTTAATCATCGCAGGGTTTTCTACCAAAAGAGCGATGGCGTTTTCCTCGTTAAGTGTGTCTTTCTGCTCTTGCGCTAATTGGCGGTAGGTTGTGCCACGTTTATTGAGCACCTGTTCCCAACCTAAAGCGCGACAAAATTCACTTACCATTTCTGCATCAATGCCTTGCTTACGGTAGTCATGGAAGTCGTAAGCAATATCCTCGGCTTCTAACCATTTCTTGGCTTTTTTGATCGTATCGCAGTTGGGAATACCAAACATGGTAATCGACATAGTGTTTCCTTTTTCTTTGTTCTATTTTTCACTGGCGCGGTTAAGACGCACTTAAGTGATTTGGGCTGTTAAAGCATCCTATCAAGAAGCAATCAAACTGACAAAATGCGGTGGAAAATATTTTCAGATAGATTGAGATAACTAATGTCACATAACTTATTTACGATGAATGCGCTATAAATCGAATAAAAATTCGTCTAAATCAAATGGAAAAGTCGAGTTATTGATCAAACGCAACACCTCGCTGAGCAAAAACGAAATAATGAATCAGCACAATTTTAGGAGGTGTCAATGGAATTGAGTCCTGTTTTTGCAAGGCGGCTATATTTGGCCTTGTTGGTGGAAAACCTAGAAAGGCCGAATGTGCCAAAGTTGATCGAAAAAACGGGGTGGCCTCGTCGTACTATTCAAGATGTACTCAAGGCGTTACCTGGGATCGGCATTGAACTCATATTCGTTCAAGATGGCCGACGTCATAATGACGGCTATTATCAACTTTCAGATTGGGGACCTTTTGATAGCCAATGGGTTCTAGAGCGGGAGAGAGATATCGCTAGCAGTCTTGGATTTCGTGCATAAGCCAGCAATTGCTGGCTTTTTTCATATTCAGGCCTCATCCATTGCAGCGGTAGGCGGAACCCAGCACGCTAAATGAAGTGATAAAATCTTGTGGGGAAACCATAAAAACGGTGTCCGCATCGATAGCCGCTGCATTGTTTTTTAAATCGTTCATCGCGCCTTGCATCATCGCGTCATTAGTCATGAAAATGTAGTTATACCAATGGCCTTCACTTCCAGTAACTTCGCCTTTGTATTCGCATCGCTCAGGGTTGAATTGCGCGTCAATGCGAATATGAACATCTTGACTTTGAGCATGAGTAAGGTGAGAAGGCATCGTGCAACCCGTTAGAAGCACGACAAAAAGTCCAAGTAACAGGCGTTTCATTAGCTATTTCCCCAATACTATGTAAGCAGCAAAGCCAATCCAGCTCAGAACAAGTAGTGTCCAAGGCAGTTTGCTTGATGAATGGTTTGGCGCATCGTCGGTGATATTGTCTTGTTCGATAATCTCTTCATGCTGACGTTGTTTTTCACGTTGCTGTTTTTTCTTCGCTTTATCGGCTTGGCGGTTGCGCTCTTTTTGTTGTTTCTTATATTGCGCGATGCCTTTTTCGATACCTTGAGCGATAAGCTTGGTTTGCTCTTTGGTTTGCCCCGGTTTCTGCGTGGATTTGGCAATTCTCATCGCTTCGGCTTGAGTTTCTTGAGAAGGCGCTGGGGTAGCTGGAGTTCTTTTTTTCATGTTTCTCATCAACGTCGCTGTAAATCTTTGTTTAGTTTACCTGTGTAAGGTGCTGAAATGAACTTCAGTTCTCATCTTTGTTGGCTTGCAACTCTGAAACGATAGGTTAAAGTGACGTTTTTATCACATAAAGAAGAAGATGTTGTGCGCTATTCGTTTGACCAATATGACGCTCATGGATTTTTAAAGGCGCCGATCATTTTATGGGTGGGATGGATGTTTCTTGTGCGTTCATGGGTGGTGTTTGCCATGGCTGGTGTAAGTCGTGATAGTGGCAGTAAGCTACTCGCTATTGTTTACCCAGATTCAAGTACGTTGTATTTAGGTTTGGCGATGGGCATTCCAAGTTTGCTTCTTATGTGGTTAATGGGGCTTCGTCATCCCGACAGAGGATGGGTAAACAGAATTACTCGCTATGGTCGCGAGATCACTTTGATCTTGTGCGGTATTCAACTTGCTCAGACCATGTATCATGTGTACCTAGAACATGGAGTGTTTAATTGGGCAAACGCCCTTACCATTACCTTATTAGCTTGGTTTATGATCTATCTTCTAAATGGAAGATGGGTAAAAGACTGTTTTCATGTGCCACAATTGGCGCACGATGAACAGCAGCATTCAAAGAATTAAAAACAATAACTTCCCACTCTGGGGCAAAGTAATAGAGGAAACCTCAATGTCACAAGCTCAAACGGCGATCGTGCCAGAAGCCGGGCCATTTGCACTGTACACTCAACTCAAAGTGAACCAAAACCGTGAAAACGTATTAGAAAAACTGAAAGCACTGCCAAAGTTGGTGGAAGAGTTAAACATTACCCAGCCGGGTGCAGCGCTGACGCTTTCTATCGCATTCACAAAATCGTTTTGGGAACACCTTAATGTAGACGCGCCAGAAGAGCTTATTGATTTTACTCAACTTGGCGAAGGTGACATCGTTGCTCCAGCAACAGACGTAGATGTACTGATTCACTGTCACTCGACTCGTCACGACTTGCATTTTTACGTGTTGCGTAAGTTCCTAGAAGAGACGGCACAAGATGTCACCATTGTGGACGAAACATATGGGTACCGTTACCTTGATGCTCGTGATATGACAGACTTCATTGATGGCACAGAAAACCCGAAAGGGGAGGCTCGCGCTGATGTGGCTCTAGTAAAAGAGGGCCCATTTGCTGGAGGCAGTTATGTTATGGCTCAGCGCTTTGAACATAACCTTGCCGCTTGGAATCGATTGAATGTCAAAGCGCAAGAAAAAGTGATTGGTCGTACCAAGCCAGACTCTATCGAGCTAGAAGACGTTCCTGCTGCATCACACGTTGGTCGAGTTGATATCAAAGAAGAAGGTAAAGGTTTGAAGATTGTTCGCCACAGCTTACCATACGGGACGGTAACAGGGCCTCATGGCCTGCTGTTTATTTCTTACTGCAATACACTTCATAACATTAAAGTGATGCTAGAAAGTATGTACGGCGTGACAGATGGTAAAACAGACCAAATGCTTCGTTTCACAAAAGCGGTAACTGGTGCGTACTTCTTCGCTCCTTCACAAGAAATGCTCGCAGAGCTAGCCATCAAGTAAGTTCTCAGACTTTATTTCTTAAGCCCTCCAATGGAGGGCTTTTGTTTTCTATTTCTATTCCAATCTCTTTTTAAAAAACACTAAACTTTTCTGTTACTTGGTCGATAAGTACTCAAAGCCTTAATTTTAGGACTCTTTATTCGTGGCGATCACCGTTAATACCAATGTAGCAGCACTTGTCGCACAGCGTCATTTGACCAGTGCAACGGATATGCTGAACCAATCCATGGAGCGTTTGTCTTCAGGGAAGCGTATTAATAGCGCAAAGGATGACGCTGCGGGTCTGCAAATCTCCAACCGCTTGCAATCACAAATGCGTGGTTTGGATGTCGCGGTACGTAACGCGAATGACGGCATTTCCATCATGCAAACTGCGGAAGGCGCGATGAATGAGGTGACCAATATCATGCAACGTATGCGTGATTTGTCGCTACAGTCAGCCAATGGTTCAAACAGCAAAGCGGAGCGCAATGCACTGCAAGAAGAAGTCTCTGCTTTAAATGATGAGTTAAGTCGTATTGCAGAAACGACCTCCTTTGGCGGACGTAAATTGCTGAATGGCACATTCGGTACATCGTCTTTTCAAATCGGTGCAACGGCTGGTGAAGCGGTACAAATTGGCCTGCGGACCATGCAGCCGGAATCTTTAGGTAGCTTTTCAATGAGCTCATATCAAAGAGTCAGTTCAGATTGGACGGTTCAAAACGGAAATAATGAAATTGTTATCAGCTACCGTGATAACAATTTTGAAGAGCAGGAGATCCGTATTGAAGCTAAAGCTGGCGATGATATAGAAGAACTCGCGACTTACATTAATGGGCAAACCGATAAAGTGAAAGCGTCTGTTAATGAAGAGGGGCAACTGCAGTTACTCATGTCCCACAAGGACGCCATAAAATACCCTGGACCAACCTTCAGTGGTGGCCTGGCTGATGAGTTAGAACTTGGCAAGTATGTCACCGTAAATAGAACGGTAGATAGTATTGATATTAGCACGGTCGGTGGCGCTCAGATGGCGGTCGGCATTTTAGATGATGCTTTGAAAACGGTAGATGGCAGTCGTGCGGAGTTAGGCGCGTATCAAAACCGCTTTAATCACGCGATCAATAATCTCGATAACATCCACGAAAACTTAGCCGCTTCCAACAGTCGTATCCAAGACACTGACTATGCCAAAGAAACTACGCAAATGGTGAAGCAACAGATTTTACAACAGGTCAGTACTTCTATTCTGGCGCAAGCAAAACAAGCGCCAAACCTAGCATTGACCTTGCTTGGCTGATGAACGGCCTTGCCCGAATTTAACGCAAAACCTGCCTGTATCGACAATTCGAAAAGAAGCTTTAGCGAAAAATGAAAGTTTTTTTGCTTTTTTATCCGCTTTGTCACGATTACCCCTCCAAACGAATTATTTTCAAAAAAATCCAAAATTTTCTCTAAAGAAAACAGGGCATGCGCCGTTAATAAAAGTAACTTTGAGAGAACTACTTGGTTTTCCGAGACGTCGGAAACCGCTACACCGGAAAATCAATTGGAGAAATCACCAT
>NZ_JAWORT010000022.1:0-75197 GCF_033337975.1 Vibrio sp. Vb2880 | reverse complement strand
GTTCTTTTAGTTGTTGATTTCATAACACTCTCCAATTTTGGGGGTGGAAAGTGTCAACCTTATTTAGGACGGCACAGGTAAAACAAAAAAAGCAGCGATTTCTCGCTGCTTTTTACTATCACGAACAGTGTCGTTATACGTCTAGGTTCGCTACTTTCAGTGCGTTCTCTTCGATGAAGTTACGACGAGGTTCTACTTGGTCACCCATTAGCGTAGTGAACAGTTGATCTGCGCCTACCGCATCTTCAATCGTTACCTGCATCATACGACGAGTTTCTGGGTCCATGGTGGTTTCCCAAAGTTGGTCTGGGTTCATCTCACCTAGACCTTTGTAGCGCTGACGGCTTAAGCCACGCATTGACTCTTTCACTAACCAGTCAAGCGCTTCTGCAAAGTTTGCCACTGGCATAGTACGCTCACCACGTTTGATGTACGCGCCTTCTTCCAGAAGTCCATCAAGTGCTTCTGATAGATCAGCCAACTTGCCGTACTCTTTCGAGTTTAGGAAGTCGATGCTAATTGCATGTTCGTGCGTCACTCCGTGAGTACGAACCACAATCTTAGGCAAGTTTAAGCCTAGCTCTTCGTGCTGCTCAACTTCGTAGCTGTACTGGCTTGCACCCACTTCTTTCGCATTCAGCTGCTCAATAAGCTGCTTCGTCCACGCTTCCACAACTGATGCGTCATGGCATTGCTCTGGCGTTAGACGAGGAGTGTAAATCAACTCGTTTACCAAAGCACTTGGGTAGCGACGGCTCATACGTTCCGCCAGTTTAATACCCGCATTGTACTGTTGAACAAGCTTCTCTAGTGCTTCACCAGCCAGTGCAGGTGCTTCTGCGTTTACGTGTAGCGATGCATTATCCAAAGCTAATGATACTTGGTATTGGTTCATCGCTTCTTCATCTTTGATGTACTGCTCTTGTTTGCCTTTTTTCACTTTGTATAGTGGTGGCTGAGCGATGTAGACATAACCACGCTCGATAAGCTCTGGCATTTGACGGTAGAAGAAGGTCAACAGTAGCGTACGGATGTGCGAACCATCGACATCGGCATCGGTCATGATGATGATGTTGTGGTAACGAAGCTTGTCCGGGTTGTACTCGTCACGACCGATACCACAACCTAGTGCGGTGATCAGTGTTGCTACTTCTTGAGAAGATAGCATCTTGTCGAAACGTGCTTTTTCTACGTTAAGAATCTTACCTTTTAGCGGTAGGATCGCTTGGTTCTTACGGTTACGGCCTTGTTTTGCGGAGCCGCCTGCCGAATCACCCTCCACTATGTATAGTTCAGAGAGTGCCGGATCTTTTTCCTGACAGTCTGCAAGTTTACCTGGAAGGCCAGCTAGGTCTAGTGCACCTTTACGGCGCGTCATTTCACGAGCTTTACGCGCTGCTTCACGAGCACGTGCTGCATCGATGATTTTCGAACAAACCATCTTCGCTTCTGTCGGGTTCTCAATCAGGAACTCAGACAGTTTTTCACCCATTGCAGACTCAACAGCTGATTTCACTTCAGAAGAAACCAGTTTGTCTTTTGTTTGGCTTGAGAATTTAGGATCAGGCACTTTCACCGAAACAACCGCAGTTAGACCTTCACGCGCATCGTCGCCTGAAGTCGCTGTTTTCGCTTTCTTCGAGAAACCTTCTTTATCCATAAAGCTGTTCAATGTACGTGTTAGCGCAGCACGGAAACCAGCAAGGTGAGTACCACCATCACGCTGTGGGATATTGTTGGTAAAGCAGAAGATATTCTCTTGGAAACCATCGTTCCATTGCATCGCCACTTCAACTGAAATGCCGTCTTCACGCTCAGAATTAAAGTGGAAGATTTTTTCGATGATTGGCGTTTTGTTGGTGTTTAGGTGATCAACGAACGCTTGAATACCACCTTCATACATGAAGTGATCATGTTTGTCCGCTTCACGTTCATCAACCAATTTGATCGACACACCAGAGTTCAGGAATGACAGTTCACGCAGGCGTTTCGCCAGAATGTCATAGTGGAACTCAGTGTTAGAGAACGTCTCGGCACTTGGCCAGAAACGAATTTGTGTACCGGTTTTATCCGTATCACCCACAACGGCTAGTGGCGCTTGAGGCTCACCATGGCGGTAGGTTTGCGTATGGATATGACCACCACGATGAATCGTTAGCTCAACTTTCTCTGATAGTGCGTTTACTACTGAAACACCTACCCCGTGAAGACCACCCGATACTTTGTATGAGTTATCGTCGAACTTACCACCCGCGTGAAGAACCGTCATGATTACTTCTGCTGCAGAGACATTTTCCTCAGAGTGGATTTCTGTTGGAATGCCACGACCATCATCGCTAACGGAAACCGAGTTATCCTCATGAATTGTCACAACGATGTCTTTACAGTGACCTGCCAACGCTTCATCAATTGAGTTATCCACCACCTCGAAAACCATGTGGTGAAGGCCGGTGCCGTCGTCCGTATCGCCGATGTACATTCCTGGACGCTTACGTACCGCATCCAGACCCTTCAGTACCTTAATACTCGATGAATCGTAATTTTCAGACATGAGTTTCTCTCTTCTAGTTTGACTCTATCCTGCCATGTTCCACATGAAACAATTTACCGTTATCGTCCAACATATCGGCGATTTGGCTTTCAGTGATAGAGCTTACAAATACTTGTGCGCCCGTCTCTTTTAAGCAGTCAGCAAGACGCTTGCGACGTTGGCTATCTAATTCCGACGCGAAGTCATCAATTAGGTAAATGCATTGTTTACCGGCCATCTCTGTCAGGTGTTGCCCTTGCGCTACACGCAATGCACACACCATGAGTTTTAATTGACCGCGTGACAGAACATCTTCAACGGGCGTTCCGTTCACTTTAATGCGCAAATCAGCTTTGTTTGGGCCACTAAAGGTGTATCCCAATGCCTGATCACGCTCAAAATTCTTTTCTAGTATCTCGTGGTATGGAGTGTCTTTATCCCAGCCACGATAATACTTCAATTGGATCTCAAATTCTGGCAAAAATGTCTGACAGATAGTTTCTGCGACAGTTTTCATCTGCTCGATGTAACTTGCTCGCCATTGGCTGATGTTTTCAGCCAATCCTGCCATTTCCTGATCCCAATAACTGAGCTCACGATAACTATTGGCGGTTTTCAACAACGCGTTGCGCTGCTTGTTCAGGCGCTTGAACCTTCCCCATGCTTGATAAAAAGCGGGCTCGGTATGAAACACGCCCCAATCAATAAACGCACGACGATGTTTAGGGCCATCTGTCAGTAAATCAAACCCTT
This sequence comes from Vibrio sp. Vb2880, assembly GCF_033337975.1. Taxonomy (NCBI): domain Bacteria; kingdom Pseudomonadati; phylum Pseudomonadota; class Gammaproteobacteria; order Vibrionales; family Vibrionaceae; genus Vibrio; species Vibrio sp. Vb2880. Next base: position 71,914 of record NZ_JAWORT010000022.1, on the reverse strand, counting down.
CTGGGTGTATCAACTGCAGAGGCAGAACTTGTGCCAACTGCGCTAATTTTTGTCCAGATTGACCGCCTATTTTAACCTCTGTTGAGCCATCACGCTGCTTATTAATGCCGATAGGTAGCTCAAATTGATCCGAGTTCAAAAAACGACCATGAACAAACAGTTCGTCACACTCATTTTGTATCACTCGTCCGGTGAGAGAGCTCTTGAATGAGCGGCCATGCCCGAGCAGATAAACCGCTTCTAAGACACTGGTTTTACCGCTGCCGTTCGGCCCGATAAGAAAGTTAAAGCCTGCTGATAACTCAATATCACAGGCTTTAATGTTTCGAAACTGCTGAATGATGAGGCGAGAAAGTGGCATTCAGATGGCTTATAGACGAATTGGCATCACCACGTACATGGCACTGTCGTCGTCTGCGTTTTCAATCAACGCACTTGCGTTCGCATCTGACATCGACACACGCACGTTATCGCAACGCAGTGTATTAAGCACATCAAGCACGTAGCTAACGTTGAAGCCGATCTCGATAGCGTCACCTTCAAAGGTCACGTCTAGCATTTCTTCTGCTTCTTCTTGCTCTGGGTTATTGGCAGTAATGCGCATTTCAGTATCAGCCAGATTCACACGCACGCCACGGAATTTTTCGTTGGAAAGAATCGCAGCACGAGAGAAGGCTTGGCGCAACTCGTCACAACTTGCTATTAGGGTCTTATTGGTGCTCTGAGGCAATACACGGCGGTAATCAGGGAAACGACCATCAACCAACTTAGAGGTAAAAGTAAAGTTATTCACCTCAGCACGAACATTGGAGCTACCGATCTGAAGTACTACGGGCTGCTCTGGCGCATCCATCAACTTTACTAATTCTTGCACACCTTTGCGTGGCACGATGATTTGCTTCTGCGCAAAGTCCGCACCTAGCTGAGTTTGCGATACCGCCATACGGTGGCCGTCCGTCGCCACGCTGCGTAGCGTGGTGCCGTCAATTTCAAACAACATGCCGTTGAGGTAGTAACGAACGTCTTGATTCGCCATCGAGAACTGAGTTTTGTCGATCAGCGTACGTAAATCAGCTTGGCTCAGTGATACTTCCACTTCGCTTTGCCAATCTTCAATATTAGGGAAATCGTTCGCAGGAAGCGTTGCCAACGAGAAACGGCTGCGACCAGAGCGAACTTGTACGCGATCACCTTCTAATACAAATGTGATGATCGCATCGTCCGGTAAACCACGGCAGATATCGAGAAACTTACGCGAAGGAACGGTAATGCTGCCCGCTTCAAAATCACCTTCTAGCGTCACTTTGCTTACTAACTCTACTTCAAGATCGGTTGCCGTCATCGACAATACGTTCTCTTCTACTTTAAGAAGTAGGTTACCCAGGATTGGCAGAGTTGGTCGGCCACCTAAAGCGCCCGAAACCTGCTGTAGCGGTTTGATTAAATGACTACGTTCAATGGTAAATTTCATGCTTGGCTCTTTACGCTGTCAGCTCAATAAATGATTTGCTTAGAATACCGTTATTCTAACCGATTACGAAGACAGGGTGCGAATCAAGTTAGAGTAATCTTCTTTAATGTCGTGGCTCTCTTCACGCAGCTGCTCAATCTTGCGACAAGCATGAAGTACGGTCGTATGATCGCGCCCCCCAAACGCATCGCCAATTTCAGGCAAACTGTGGTTGGTTAGCTCTTTTGCTAACGCCATAGCCAGCTGACGAGGACGCGCTACAGAACGAGAACGACGCTTAGACAGCAAGTCCGCCACTTTAATCTTGTAGTATTCCGCCACGGTCTTTTGAATGTTATCGATCGTCACCAGCTTCTCTTGTAGAGCAAGCAGATCGCGCAGCGCTTCACGCACAAAATCAATCGTGATTGGACGACCAGTAAAGTTCGCGTTCGCGATAACACGGTTCAATGCACCTTCTAGCTCACGAACGTTCGAACGCAGACGCTTGGCAATGAAGAATGCCACTTCATCAGCAAGGTGGATTTGGTGATCTTCAGCTTTTTTCATCAAGATCGCCACACGCGTTTCAAGCTCAGGCGGCTCGATCGCAACAGTAAGACCCCAACCAAAGCGAGATTTAAGACGATCTTCAACGCCATTAATTTCTTTAGGATAACGGTCAGACGTTAGAATGATCTGCTGATTACCTTCCAATAGTGCGTTGAAGGTATGGAAGAATTCTTCTTGTGAACGTTCTTTATTAGCAAAGAATTGGATGTCATCGATAAGGAGCGCATCCACGCTGCGGTAGTAGCGTTTGAATTCTTCAATCGCATTGTTTTGCAACGCTTTTACCATGTCTTGCACAAAACGTTCTGAGTGCATGTAGACCACTTTTGCGTTCGGGTTGTTATCCACAATCGCGTTACCCACCGCATGCAATAAGTGGGTTTTACCCAAACCCGTGCCGCCGTATAGGAATAGTGGGTTGTAAGCTGCACCTGGGTTATCCGATACCTGACGCGCCGCAGCCAAACCCAGTTGGTTCGACTTACCTTCAACAAAGTTGTCGAACTTGTGTTTTGGGTTCATGTTTGAGCGGTGATTGATAGCCGCAATCGCTTGAGCGTCGTCATCCCAGGTTTTGTGTACTGGCTTACGCGCCTGTAATTGCGCAGGTGCAGATGACTCGGCAGCCACATCTGCAGGCGTACGTGTCGGCGCTGGTTTTGGAGCAGAGACAGGTCGGCTCCCCACTTCAAAGCGTAAGTTAGGAATATCGCCACCGCAGTATTCCTGCAGTAAGCGAGTAATATTGTTCAGATACTTATCACGCACCCAGTCCAACACAAAGCGGTTTGGCGCGAATAGAGTGAGAGTATTGTCATTGAGCTCCGCTTGTAGCGGACGAACCCACATGCTGAATTCTGTAGCTGGTAGCTCTTCTTGAAGCTGCTGCAAACATTGCAGCCAAAGCGAAGATGACACGGTGCCCCCACTGAGTAATTGAATTATCGGAAAAGACTGGCAATTTTACCTGTTGATAACCAAGATCGCCAGCGATTGATCGACGATCCAGTGAATAAGATCCAAGTTATTCACAATTATTTCTGCAAACTTGATGAGATCAACACACCTTGCCCCAAATTTGCCCACACAACGATCCACAATTGGGCAAAATTCACAAGATCGAGCGATTGGTGATAAGTCTGTGTATTATTTTATTCCCAATGTTGATTTTGTCGATCATTTCGCTAGGTTCAGTTCGCATTTTCGTCACATTTAACATTCTTCTTCTATTATCTAATAACTCACAGGTCTAGGTTATTGCTCTTGGTTATTTATTTAATTGAGCTAACTAACAGTAGTATTTCCAACCATAAAATTATGGAGATGTATTATGAAAAACTGGATTAAGGTTGCCGTTGCAGCCATTGCACTGTCGGCAGCAACCGTACAAGCCGCTACTGAAGTCAAAGTTGGTATGTCAGGTCGCTACTTCCCGTTTACTTTTGTAAAGCAAGACAAGCTACAAGGCTTTGAAGTCGACATGTGGGATGAAATCGGTAAACGTAACGATTACAAAATCGAATACGTAACAGCCAACTTCTCTGGTTTATTTGGTCTTTTAGAAACTGGTCGTATCGATACGATCTCCAACCAAATCACCATGACTGATGAGCGTAAAGCTAAATACCTATTTGCTGACCCTTACGTTGTAGATGGCGCACAAATTACCGTGCGTAAAGGCAACGACAGCATCAAAGGTGTTGACGATCTTGCGGGCAAAACCGTTGCGGTGAACCTAGGCTCTAACTTTGAGCAACTGCTGCGTCAATACGACAAAGACGGCAAGATCAACATTAAAACGTACGACACAGGTATCGAACATGACGTGGCGCTCGGTCGTGCAGACGCGTTTGTAATGGATCGTCTTTCTGCGTTAGAGCTGATTAAGAAAACTGGCCTTCCTCTGGAATTGGCAGGCGAACCGTTTGAGACCATTCAAAACGCATGGCCTTTCGTTGACAACGAGAAAGGTCGTAAGCTGCAAGAAGAAGTAAACAAAGCACTGGCTGAGATGCGCGCAGATGGTACAGTAGAGAAAATTTCCGTGAAGTGGTTTGGCGCTGACATCACGAAATAAGAACTCTTTGTACTTTAGGCCGCAAAGTGGTATCACTCTCGGACTAAAATAAACTTACGTAAAGGTGGAACTTGTTTTCCACCTTTTCTTTTCTCTAGCCTTTAGGTAAGCCGTATGGGATTTGACTTTAATTACATGTTGGAACTGCTGCCGATATTGCTGAAATATCTTGGCACAACCATGGAAATGGCGACATGGGGATTGGTGTTTTCGCTGATTTTATCCGTCATTTTAGCCAATATTCGCGTATTTAAACTGCCAGTTCTGGATCAATTAAGCCAACTGTACATCAGCTTCTTCCGTGGCACCCCACTGTTGGTTCAGCTTTTCCTGCTTTACTACGGCTTACCGCAAATTTTTCCATTGATGGTCGGTATCGACGCCTTTTCAGCAGCGGTGATCGGTTTAACGCTGCACTTTGCCGCTTATATGGCGGAAAGTATTCGTGCCGCCATTATTGGCATTGATCGCAGCCAAATGGAAGCGAGCTTATCGGTCGGTATGACGACATCCCAAGCAATGCGCCGAGTGATTTTACCTCAAGCAACGCGTGTCGCACTGCCTTCATTGATGAACTATTTCATCGATATGATCAAGTCAACGTCTCTCGCTTTCACGCTTGGTGTGGCCGAAATCATGGCGAAAGCACAGATGGAAGCCTCATCAAGTTTCCGTTTCTTTGAAGCTTTCCTTGCGGTTGCTCTTATTTACTGGGGCGTGGTGGTAATTCTGACTCGCGTACAAATCTGGGCAGAAGCAAAACTGAATAAGGCGTACGTACGATGATTAAGTTAGAAAATATTCACAAACGTTTTGGTGAGACTGAAGTGCTGAAAGGCATCGACCTCGATATTAAGCAAGGTGAGATCATCGTGATTATCGGCTCAAGTGGTACGGGTAAATCAACCTTGCTGCGTACGGTGAACTTTCTAGAACAAGCAGATGAAGGTCGTATCACGATAGATGACATCTCCGTTGATACTCAAAAACACACTAAAGCCGAAGTATTAGCGCTGCGTCGTCGAACTGGCTTTGTGTTCCAAAACTATGCCCTGTTTGCCCACATGAATGCGCGCCAGAACATTGCCGAAGGTCTAGTGACCGTTCGAGGTTGGAAAAAAGCCGATGCTCTCAAACGAGCGCAACAAATTCTGGATGACATCGGCCTTGGGGATAAAGGCGATAGTTATCCAGCGGCATTATCTGGCGGCCAACAACAACGTGTGGGTATCGGCCGAGCGATGGCGCTGCAACCAGAACTGCTGTTGTTTGACGAACCAACTTCTGCGCTGGATCCTGAATGGGTCGGTGAAGTTCTCTCATTAATGAAGAAGTTAGCTAATCAGCATCAAACCATGCTGGTGGTGACGCACGAGATGCAATTCGCGAAAGAAGTCGCTGATAGAGTGATCTTCATGGCGGAAGGCAATATCGTTGAGCAAGGTTCTCCACAGGATATCTTCGATAATCCACAAGATCCTCGTTTGAAAAAATTCCTTAACCAAGTAGGAATAGAGTAACGATCAAGCATCAGGATCGATTGATCCTTGAGATTTTACTCACACTACGTATAATCGCCCGGCCGGAATTTCGTACTCATTGAGTCATTGACACATTATGTGAGTGTGATTACAATTCCGCCTCTTTGTTGAGAGGCGTCGGTTGTTCTTCTCTATATAAAGAGCTTCTTTATATAAGAAAGCAAATACCCACGCCGGGTTTAACAAGAACCTAAAACTACTGATCAGTAAAGGTAATTATCATGAAACGCACTTTTCAACCTACAGTTCTAAAGCGCAAGCGTACTCACGGCTTCCGTGCTCGCATGGCAACTAAGAACGGTCGTAAAGTTATCAACGCACGTCGTGCAAAAGGCCGTGCGCGCCTATCAAAATAATCGCTAGTTTATTTTGAACACGTACGCGTTTAATCGGGAGTTACGTTTGTTAACTCCCGAGCATTATCAAAACGTCTTCCAGCAAGCTCATCGAGCTGGCTCGCCTCATTTCACCATCATTGCTCGCAATAACAAACTTTCTCACCCACGATTAGGTTTAGCGGTTCCCAAAAAGCAAATCAAAACGGCTGTCGGTCGTAACCGATTTAAGCGTTTGGCTCGTGAAAGCTTTCGTAACAATCAACATCAGCTTCCAAACAAAGATTTTGTTGTGATTGCAAAGAAAAGCGCGCAAGATTTAAGCAATGAGGAAATTTTTAAGTTGTTTGATAAGCTATGGCAGCGCCTGTCTCGCCCTTCACGTGGATAGCCATTGGGCTCGTTTATCTGTATCGCTGGTTTATCAGCCCTTTGATTGGTCCTCGTTGCCGGTTCACACCAACCTGTTCCACTTACGCGCTAGAAGCTTTGAGAGCTCACGGTTTTGTAAAAGGATGTTGGTTATCAGGCAAACGTCTATTAAAATGCCACCCTTTGAATGAAGGGGGGTATGACCCCGTTCCACCAGTCCAAAAACAAGACAGAGATAACTAACGATGGATTCTCAACGTAATATCCTGCTCATCGGTTTGGCCCTGGTTTCTTTTTTGCTGTTTCAACAATGGCAAGTTGCAAAGAATCCAGAACCTCAAGCAGTTGAACAGGCTCAATCAAGCAGCACTCTACCTGCACCATCTTTTGCTGATGAACTTGACCCAGTTCCTAGTCAACAGCAAGCTTCTGCAAAAACTATCACAGTAACGACTGATGTTTTAACTCTGTCGATCGACACCGTTGGTGGCGATGTGGTACATGCCAACCTTAACGAATACTCTGCTGAGTTAGATTCATCAGATTCCTTTGTTCTGCTTAAAGACGCTCAAGGTCACCAATTTATCGCTCAAAGCGGTCTAGTGGGTCCTCAAGGTATCGACTTGAGCAGCACAAATCGCCCTCACTACAACGTAAGTGCAGACAGCTTCACAATGGCTGACGGTCAAGATGAACTTCGCGTTCCGATGACATTCACTGCAAACGGCATCGAATACACCAAAACTTACATCTTTAAACGCGGCAGCTACGCGCTTAATGTTGAATACGATGTAGTGAACAACTCAGGCAACAACGCAACATTTGGTATGTACGCTCACCTACGTCAAAACCTAATGGACGATGGTGGTAGCATCACAATGCCTACTTACCGTGGTGGCGCATACTCAACAGAAGATACGCGTTACAAGAAGTACAGCTTTGATGATATGCAGGATCGCAACCTGTCTCTTAACCTAGCCGATGGCCAAGGTTGGGCAGCAATGATTCAGCACTACTTTGCCGCAGCTTGGATCCCACGTAACGAACCAGGTACTAACCTATACACTCGTGTAATTGGCAACCTAGGCGACATCGGCGTTCGTATGCCAAACAAAACTATCGCAACAGGCGATCAGGCTAAGTTTGAAGCAACACTTTGGGTTGGTCCAAAACTGCAAGATGAAATGGCAGAAGTGGCACCTAACCTAGACCTAGTAGTGGACTACGGCTGGTTATGGTTCATTGCGAAGCCTCTTCATATGTTGCTTTCATTCATCCAGAGCTTTGTTGGTAACTGGGGTGTGGCAATCATCTGTCTGACCTTCATCGTTCGTGGTGCAATGTACCCACTAACAAAAGCGCAATACACGTCTATGGCGAAAATGCGCATGCTACAGCCTAAGCTGCAAGCAATGCGTGAGCGTATCGGTGATGACCGTCAGCGCATGAGCCAAGAAATGATGGAACTGTACAAGAAAGAGAAAGTGAACCCACTAGGTGGTTGTCTACCTCTTATCCTACAGATGCCTATTTTCATCGCACTATACTGGGCGCTAATGGAATCGGTAGAGCTACGTCACTCACCATTCTTCGGTTGGATTCATGACCTTTCAGCGCAGGACCCTTACTACATCCTGCCTCTACTGATGGGTGCGTCTATGTTCCTAATCCAGAAGATGAGCCCGACAACGGTAACGGATCCAATGCAGCAGAAGATCATGACCTTTATGCCGGTTATGTTTACCTTCTTCTTCTTGTTCTTCCCATCAGGTCTCGTTCTATACTGGTTGGTGTCGAACATCGTAACGCTTATTCAGCAAACTCTGATCTACAAAGGATTAGAGAAAAAAGGCTTACACAGCAAGTAACCTTTTAGGAAATGATTGAGAAAGGCGGCCAAAAGGTCGCCTTTTTGTTTTTGGCTGATTACAATTCAGCTAATTAATTGTGATGGCTCCCTAGGTATCTTCCCTATAGCCCAGCTCAAAAGGCAAAATTATGACTACAGATACGATTGTCGCTCAAGCGACCGCGCCTGGTCGTGGCGGTGTCGGTATTATTCGAGTTTCTGGCCCTAAAGCCAACCAAGTGGCGTTAGAAGTCACTGGCAAAACACTAAAGCCCCGCTACGCAGAATACCTGCCGTTTAAGTCAGAAGATGGCACTGTGCTTGATCAGGGCATCGCACTGTACTTCCCTAACCCGCATTCATTTACCGGTGAAGACGTACTTGAGCTGCAAGGCCATGGCGGCCCTGTCGTGATGGATATGCTGATAAAACGCATTCTAGGTATAGATGGTATTCGAGCTGCTCGCCCTGGTGAGTTCTCTGAACGCGCATTTCTGAACGATAAACTCGACCTCGCTCAAGCCGAGGCGATCGCAGACCTCATTGATGCCAGTTCTGAAGAAGCAGCAAAATCGGCACTGCAATCCTTACAGGGCGCATTTTCAGGCCGCATTAATACCTTAGTTGAGTCGCTGATTCATTTGCGTATCTATGTTGAAGCAGCCATCGACTTCCCTGAAGAAGAGATCGACTTTTTGGCCGACGGTAAAGTGGCTGGTGACCTACAAGCCATCATCGACAACCTAGATGCGGTGCGCAAAGAAGCTAACCAAGGCGCTATTATGCGTGAAGGGATGAAAGTCGTGATTGCGGGTCGTCCAAATGCGGGCAAATCAAGCCTGCTGAACGCACTATCGGGTAAAGAGTCTGCAATCGTAACCGACATCGCAGGAACCACGCGTGATGTACTGCGTGAGCACATCCATATTGATGGCATGCCTCTGCACATCATCGATACTGCAGGTTTGCGTGATGCTTCCGATGAAGTAGAGAAAATCGGTATCGAACGCGCGTGGGATGAAATAGCCCAAGCAGACCGCGTGTTGTTCATGGTGGATGGCACGACAACCGATGCCACCGATCCGAAAGATATCTGGCCAGATTTTGTGGATCGCCTACCAGACAACATTGGCATAACTGTGATCCGTAATAAAGCGGATCAAACGGGTGAAGATATGGGGATCTGCCACGTCAATAACCCTACTCTTATCCGTTTGTCAGCGAAGACTGGTGCAGGGGTTGAAGCTCTGCGCGATCATCTCAAGGAGTGTATGGGCTTCTCTGGCAACAGTGAAGGTGGGTTTATGGCTCGTCGTCGTCATCTCGATGCATTAGAACGTGCCGCACAGCACCTTCAAATAGGCCAGGAGCAGCTTGAAGGCTATATGGCAGGTGAAATATTGGCTGAAGAGCTACGCATCACCCAACAACATCTCAATGAGATTACCGGTGAGTTCAGTTCTGACGACTTACTGGGACGAATCTTCTCTTCATTCTGTATCGGGAAGTAAATAATCGAACGCGCGGTGCTGAGCTTAACTCACACCGCGTTTCTTTTTGTACGGCAAGCCATCCATGAGCTTTAGCCGTCGCATTCAATAAGGAAGAAGTATGATCCACATTATTACAGGCAGCACGTTAGGTGGCGCAGAATACGTAGGGGATCACCTGAGTGATCTACTCAACGAGAATGGATTTGAAACAACGATCCACAACCAGCCTTCCCTCTGTGATATCGAAAATCAAGGTACGTGGTTGGTGATCACCTCTACACATGGAGCTGGTGAGTATCCTGATAATATCCAACCTTTTATCGCAGCATTACAAAATACACCGCCAAAAATGACTGATGTAAAATTTGCGGTGATTGCGATTGGTGACTCTAGCTACGATACGTTCTGTGCCGCTGGTCAACACGCTTATGATTTATTAGAGGATATTGGTGCAACCCCTCTCGCAGATTGCTTTAAAATCGATGTACTGAGCCATGATGTGCCAGAAGACGCCGCAGAGATGTGGTTAAAAGAGAATATCGAACGTTTTTAAACTCACGACTTTCCCTTCAACAGAGTCGAAATTCGGCTCTGTTTTCTCCCATGTGAATAACTCCCACCAAATTATTTTGTTTAACCGCTCAAAAACCAACCAAACAGACTGTGGATAACTACAATAAGATCCAGTGATTTTCCTTTAGTTATCCCAATAACAACTTTAATCAATTTTACCACCTGTGTATAACTACCACTTTTGATCCCAGGTAATCCTCGATCTGATCCAATCATGATCACAAGATATGATCCAAAGAAGATCCATGATCTTGTTGATCATTTTTAGGTTATCCACAGAAACGGTCGATCCTAATAGTAGATCTAATAAAAGATCATATATATAGATCTTATATATATTTATCTTGAAGCTTAAAACGGATAAAACGAGAAAACGTTTTTCTCTCTGGCATAAAGCAGGTAAAATACGGCTCCTTTATCTGTCCATTAAATCCCTTTGAATACCTGAGGTCAGTTCATGCTTTATCACGAAAACTTTGACGTCATTGTTGTCGGTGGCGGACACGCAGGAACGGAAGCCGCGCTCGCATCTGCACGCACAGGACAAAAAACGCTTCTCCTTACCCATAACATCGATACATTAGGCCAGATGTCTTGTAATCCGGCGATCGGTGGTATTGGTAAAGGTCACTTAGTAAAAGAAGTAGATGCTATGGGCGGTTTGATGGCTGAAGCCATCGACCATGCAGGTATTCAGTTTCGTACACTAAATGCCTCCAAAGGTCCTGCAGTACGAGCAACTCGAGCTCAAGCCGATCGCGCTCTGTACAAAGCGTACGTTCGTAATGCATTAGAAAATGCGCCTAACTTAACGTTGTTCCAGCAATCAGTTGATGATCTGATTGTTGAACAAGATCGCGCAGTTGGTGTGGTAACTCAAATGGGACTTCGCTTCCATGCGAAAGCCGTTGTGCTAACCGTGGGTACCTTCCTTGGTGGTAAGATCCACATAGGTATGGAAAGCTCGTCTGGTGGTCGTGCCGGGGATCCACCATCGATCGCATTAGCGGATCGACTGCGTGAACTGCCGTTCCGCGTGGATCGTTTAAAAACAGGTACTCCACCGCGCATTGATGCTCGTACTGTTGATTTTTCAGTGCTAGAAGCTCAGCACGGTGATAACCCAACGCCTGTATTCTCGTTCATGGGCAAACGTGAACAGCATCCGCGTCAGATTCCATGTTTCATCACCCACACCAATGAACAAACTCACGATGTGATCCGCAGTAACTTGGATCGCAGTCCAATGTACGCAGGTGTGATTGAAGGTATTGGTCCTCGTTACTGTCCGTCTATTGAAGACAAAGTGATGCGTTTCGCTGACAAAAACAGCCACCAAATCTTCATTGAGCCAGAAGGCCTAACCACGCACGAGTTATACCCTAATGGTATCTCGACCAGCTTGCCATTTGATGTGCAAGTACAAATCGTGCGCTCAATGAAAGGGTTTGAAAATGCACACATCGTTCGCCCAGGTTATGCGATTGAATATGATTTCTTCGATCCACGTGATTTGAAGCAAACGTACGAGACGAAGTTCATCCATGGTTTGTTCTTTGCTGGCCAGATTAATGGCACGACTGGCTACGAAGAAGCCGCAGCGCAAGGCTTGATGGCCGGTTTAAATGCAAGCTTGTTTAGCCAAGACAAAGAAGGCTGGAGCCCACGTCGTGACCAAGCTTACATGGGCGTGTTGATTGATGACTTATCGACCATGGGTACCAAAGAGCCGTACCGCATGTTCACTTCTCGTGCGGAATACCGCCTGCTACTTCGTGAAGATAACGCCGATTTACGTTTAACGGAAAAAGCGCGCGAGCTAGGCTTGATTGATGATGTTCGTTGGGCTCGCTTTAACGAGAAAATCAACAATATGGAAACGGAGCGTCAGCGTTTGAAAGCAACGTGGATGAATCCGAAGTCAGAGGGTGTTGATGAGTTGAACAAACTGCTGAAAACCCCAATGGCCCGTGAAGCGAGTGGTGAGGATCTTCTGCGTCGTCCAGAGATTACTTATTCGCAACTGACGCAACTTGAAGCGTTTGCTCCTGCTCTTGAAGATCAGCAAGCGGCTGAGCAAGTTGAAATTCAAGTGAAATACGATGGTTACATCAAGCGTCAGCAGGAAGAGATCGAAAAATCACTGCGTCACGAAAATACCAAGTTACCTGCTGATTTGGATTACCGCGATGTAAAAGGTTTATCAAACGAAGTCGTTGCTAAACTGAGCGAGGCCAAACCAGAGAGCATCGGTATTGCATCACGCATTTCTGGTATTACGCCTGCTGCAATTTCTATTCTACTTGTTCACTTGAAAAAGCATGGTTTGCTGAAGAAAGGTGAGGAAGAATAATGAGCGCATTGCGAACAAAGCTGGATTCACTGATCGCGAAAACCGATTTGGAAGTGTCAGAACAGCAACGAGAGCAGTTAGTTGGTTATGTCGAACTGCTCGACAAATGGAACAAAGCGTACAATTTAACATCGGTACGTGATCCGCTTGATATGTTAGTGAAACATATTCTTGATAGTATCGTTGTAAGCGCACACCTGCCCGGTGAGCGCTTCATTGATGTTGGTACTGGTCCGGGGTTACCGGGCATCCCTTTGGCAATCATGAACCCTGAGAAAACCTTCTTTTTGCTCGACAGTCTTGGCAAACGCATCCGTTTTATCAAGCAAGTTGTGCACACATTAGGGCTGAAAAACGTGACACCAATTCAAAGTCGTGTCGAAGAATTCCAACCTGAAGAAAAATTTGATGGCGTTTTGAGTCGAGCTTTTGCTTCAATGATAGACATGGTGGAATGGTGCCACCATTTGCCGAAACAAGAGCACGGGGTGTTTCTAGCGCTGAAAGGACAGCACCCTAAAGATGAAATGGATCAGCTTCCTGAATGGTGCAGTGTGACAGAGATCATATCTTTGGCTGTTCCTGAGTTGGAAGGTGATCGTCATCTAGTAATCTTATCGCGCAAGGAAAATTAGCGAGGTAATCGTGGGTAAAATTGTAGCAATCGCCAACCAGAAAGGTGGGGTCGGCAAAACAACAACGTGCATTAACTTAGCGGCTTCGATGGCGGCAACAAAGCGCAAGGTTTTGGTGATCGATCTCGACCCGCAAGGCAATGCTACGATGGCCAGTGGCGTGGATAAGTATATGGTCGACGCCACCGCATACGATCTTTTGGTTGAAGATACACCGTTCGATCAAGTCGTTTGTACCCAAACAACAGGGAAGTATGATTTGATCGCGGCGAACGGAGACGTCACCGCGGCAGAAATCAAATTGATGGAAGTTTTCGCTCGTGAAGTGCGTCTAAAAAATGCATTGTCGTCAGTTCGCGATAACTATGATTTCATCTTTATTGATTGTCCTCCTTCTCTAAACCTTCTTACAATCAATGCGATGGCGGCAGCTGACTCTGTGCTGGTGCCGATGCAATGTGAATACTTTGCGTTAGAAGGTTTAACTGCTCTTATGGATACAATCAGCAAGTTAGCGGCCGTGGTCAATGAGAACCTCAAAATTGAGGGCTTACTACGTACCATGTACGACCCACGCAACCGCTTATCGAATGAAGTATCCGATCAACTTAAAAAACACTTTGGGAATAAAGTTTACCGTACTGTCATTCCACGTAATGTTCGTTTGGCTGAAGCGCCAAGTCACGGTAAGCCTGCAATGTACTACGATAAGTACTCCGCAGGTGCCAAAGCGTATCTTGCTCTAGCGGGCGAAATGCTCCGCCGCGAAGAAATCCCAGTTTAACTCTAACCTAAGGAATTCAATCCCATGTCTAAGCGTGGTCTCGGAAAAGGACTGGATGCGTTATTGTCGACCAGTTCGTTTGCTCGTGAAAAACAGCATATTGCATCGCATAGCCAAGAATTATCGGCAGACGGTGAGTTAACCGATTTAGCGATTGGTCAATTGCAGCCGGGCGTATACCAACCGCGTAAAGATATGGCGCCTGAAGCGCTAGAAGAACTAGCGGCTTCGATTCAATCACAAGGCATTATTCAACCAATCGTGGTTCGCCAGGTCGAAAATGGTCAGTTTGAGATCATCGCAGGTGAGCGCCGCTGGCGTGCTGCAAGGCAGGCGGGTTTAAAACGCGTGCCGTGTTTGGTGAAAAAAGTTGAAGATCGTGCCGCCATCGCCATGGCGTTGATTGAAAACATTCAACGTGAAGACTTGAATGTGATTGAGGAAGCCCAAGCGCTTGAACGTCTACAAGATGAATTCACGCTGACACATCAGCAAGTGGCCGATGTGATTGGTAAATCAAGAACGACGGTGAGTAACCTATTACGTCTGAATCAGTTGGAAGTTGATGTAAAAGGTCTGGTTGCAGATAAAAAATTGGAAATGGGTCATGCTCGAGCTCTGTTAGCGTTAGAAGGCGAACAGCAAGTCGAAGTAGCTCAACAAGTGGCTAAGAAGCAAATGACTGTTCGCCAAACCGAACAGTTAGTAAAAAAGTGCTTAGCCCCACAAAATGAGCAAAAAGGGCAACAAGAGGATACCGAAGCCGAGCAAATGTCGCATAAATTGAGTCAGCTGCTTGATGCAAAAGTTTCTCTTACCCGTTCTGCAAACGGAAAAGCGAAATTGACGATAAGTCTTGATGAGCCTCACAAATTGGACCAACTAATTGCCAAGCTTGAGGCCTAGATGAGATAATTGATTTAGGTCAATTAATCTAATTAATCGAATTTTGTGCGAAAGTTGTCGTTTTGTAAACAAAACTGTAAGTTTTTGATGCAATCGAATTGCTTTACGTTGAACTGAACGTATAATTTTCGCCAATTTCCCAGCACAGAGAGTTAAGTGCGAAGTGGATATTACTAGAGGTACGAATACATGGTAGCTGCGTTAGCTAGACCAGGACGAGAGCTCGCAAGGCAATTGTTAATGATCCAGTCTGGCGCGGTTATTTTTGTGGCAGCAGGAATGGCGGTAGCCATAAATCCTGACTGGGGATTTTCAGCGCTGATTGGCGGAGGCATTTTTGTTGTTGCCAATGCAGTATTCGCGCTGTGTGCTTTCATGTTTAGTGGAGCTCGCGCTGCCAAGCGCATCGCTGCTTCCTTCTATACGGGTGAAGTACTGAAAATTCTCATCACGGTTGCACTGTTCTATGTTGCCTACATGTATATGCAGGTGGAACTTGTTCCCCTCAAACTAACCTATTTGCTGGTACTAGGTATTAATATCTGTGCACCAGTGCTATTCATTAACAACAAAAAATAGGATGAGTTATGGCTGCGCCAGGTGAAGCGCTAACATCGTCCGGTTACATTGCCCACCACCTTTCTAACCTATCGCTATACAAGTTGGGTTTAGTAGGGTCGGAGACAAGTTTCTGGAACGTACATATCGATAGCCTGTTTTTTTCTTGGTTTACTGGTTTAATTTTCCTCGGAATTTTTTACAAAGTAGCAAAGAGAACAACAGCGGGTGTACCGGGTAAGCTTCAGTGTGCTGTAGAAATGATCGTTGAATTTGTCGCCGATAACGTCAAAGACACGTTCCATGGACGCAACCCACTGATCGCGCCTTTAGCACTGACTATCTTTTGTTGGGTATTTTTGATGAACGTGATGGACTTAGTTCCTATCGACTTCTTACCATACCCAGCAGAGCATTGGCTAGGTATTCCTTACCTTAAGGTTGTACCGTCTGCTGATGTGAATATCACCATGGCTATGGCTCTAGGCGTTTTTGCATTGATGATTTACTACAGCATCAAAGTAAAAGGTCTAGGTGGATTCGCAAAAGAACTTGCACTACATCCATTCAATCACCCACTGATGATTCCGTTTAACCTACTAATTGAAGTGGTATCGCTATTAGCGAAACCTCTATCACTTGGTATGCGTCTATTCGGTAACATGTTCGCGGGTGAGGTTGTATTCATTCTTTGTGCGGCAATGCTACCATGGTACTTACAATGGATGGGTTCACTACCGTGGGCAATCTTCCATATATTGGTTATTACGATTCAAGCCTTCGTATTCATGATGTTGACAATTGTTTACCTGTCAATGGCACACGAAGATCCTGATCATTAATTTTTTTAAAGCTTTTTATTTGGGCACTAAGCCAACAACTATAAATTGGAGATAGTAATGGAAACTTTACTGAGCTTTTCTGCAATCGCCGTAGGTATTATCGTCGGTCTTGCTTCTCTTGGTACAGCGATTGGTTTCGCACTGCTAGGTGGTAAATTCCTAGAAGGTGCTGCACGTCAACCAGAAATGGCTCCTATGCTACAAGTTAAGATGTTCATCATCGCGGGTCTACTTGATGCGGTTCCAATGATCGGTATCGTAATCGCGCTACTATTCACTTTCGCAAACCCATTCGTTGGTCAACTAGGTTAATCACCTTTAACTCGGGACGGGCGATTATCGCTTGTCACTGATTAACACTAAGTCCAAATAGAGGGGTAGCTGTTGTGAACATAAACGCAACTCTGCTAGGTCAAGCAATCTCGTTCGCACTATTTGTGTGGTTCTGCATGAAGTATGTATGGCCACCATTGATGCAAGCGATCGAAGAGCGTCAGAAGAAAATTGCTGATGGTCTTCAAGCAGCAGAACGTGCTGCGAAAGACTTGGATCTAGCACAAGCCAACGCTTCTGATCAATTGAAAGAAGCGAAGCGCACAGCAACTGAGATCATCGAACAAGCGAACAAGCGTAAGTCTCAAATTCTTGATGAAGCTCGCGAGGAAGCTCAGGCAGAACGCCAGAAAATCCTAGCGCAAGCAGAAGCAGAACTTGAAGCTGAACGCAATCGTGCACGCGATGAGCTGCGCAAACAAGTTGCTACTCTGGCTGTAGCTGGTGCTGAGAAAATCCTTGAGCGTTCTATCGATAAAGATGCGCAAAAAGATATTCTCGACAACATTACTGCAAAACTTTAAGTCTGGGGGCGCATATGTCTGATTTGACTACTATCGCACGCCCCTATGCTAAAGCAGCCTTCGACTTTGCTTTAGAGAAAGACCAGTTGGACCAATGGGGCCAAATGTTATCTTTTGCTGCTGAAGTGGCCAAAAACGAACAAATGAACGAACTACTAACGGGTTCAGTTTCTGCTGACAAAATGGCAGAAATTTTTGTTGCAGTTTGCGGCGAACAAGTTGATGCGCACGGTCAAAACCTTTTGAAGGTAATGGCTGAGAATGGTCGTTTAGCGGCCCTTCCTGATGTTTGTACGGAGTTTTTTACTCTGAAAAAAGAACATGAGAAAGAAATTGATGTTGAAGTAATTTCAGCAACAGAGCTTTCTGATGAACAACTTGCAAACATTGGCAGCAAACTTGAAAAGCGTCTTGAACGCAAAGTGAAGCTGAATTGCAGTGTAGATGAGACCCTACTTGGTGGGGTTATTATTCGAGCCGGAGACCTAGTCATCGATGACTCAGCGCGTGGTCGTTTGAACCGCCTGAGCGATGCATTGCAGTCTTAATGGGGATTGGAGCATGCAACTTAATTCCACGGAAATTAGCGATCTGATCAAACAACGTATCGAATCTTTCGAAGTTGTTAGTGAAGCTCGCAACGAGGGTACTATCGTATCGGTAAGCGATGGTATCATCCGCATCCACGGCCTAGCGGACGTGATGCAAGGTGAAATGATTGAATTACCGGGTGGCCGTTATGCACTGGCACTTAACCTTGAGCGTGACTCGGTTGGTGCGGTTGTAATGGGCCCATATGCTGACCTTAAGGAAGGCATGAAAGTTACAGGTACTGGCCGCATTCTTGAAGTGCCAGTTGGTCCAGAACTACTAGGCCGCGTAGTAAATACGCTGGGTGAGCCTATCGATGGTAAAGGTCCAATCGAAGCGAAAATGACTTCGCCTGTAGAAGTGATCGCACCAGGTGTAATCGACCGTAAATCGGTAGACCAACCTGTGCAAACTGGTTATAAGTCAGTTGACTCAATGATCCCAATCGGTCGTGGTCAGCGTGAGCTTATCATCGGTGACCGTCAGATTGGTAAAACAGCACTGGCGATCGACGCGATCATCAACCAGAAAGACTCTGGTATTTTCTCTATCTACGTAGCAATCGGTCAGAAAGCATCGACTATCGCTAACGTTGTTCGCAAACTAGAAGAGCACGGCGCACTACAAAACACTATCGTTGTAGTTGCATCAGCTTCTGAATCTGCAGCGCTTCAATACCTAGCGCCTTACGCAGGTTGTGCGATGGGTGAATACTTCCGCGATCGCGGTGAAGACGCACTGATTGTTTACGATGATCTATCTAAGCAAGCGGTAGCTTACCGTCAGATCTCTCTACTACTTAAACGTCCACCAGGCCGTGAGGCATTCCCAGGTGACGTATTCTACTTACACTCGCGTCTACTAGAGCGTGCAGCTCGTGTAAACGAAGAGTACGTAGAGCGTTTCACTAACGGTGAAGTGAAAGGTAAGACTGGTTCTTTGACTGCTCTTCCTATCATCGAAACTCAAGCAGGTGACGTTTCAGCATTCGTACCGACTAACGTAATCTCGATTACCGATGGTCAGATCTTCCTACAAACTGAGCTATTCAACGCTGGTGTTCGTCCTGCTGTTGACCCTGGTATCTCAGTATCTCGTGTAGGTGGTTCAGCTCAGACGAAAATCATCAAGAAACTATCAGGTGGTATCCGTACAGCACTAGCTGCATACCGTGAACTAGCGGCATTTGCTCAGTTCTCTTCTGACCTTGATGACGCAACGAAGAAACAGCTAGACCATGGTCAAAAAGTTACAGAACTAATGAAGCAGAAGCAGTACGCTCCAATGTCTGTATTTGACCAAGCTCTAACTATCTTCGCGGCAGAGCGCGGTTACCTTGATGATGTAGAACTTAACAAAGTTCTAGATTTCGAGGCGGCTCTACTATCGTACGCTCGCGGTCAATACGCTGAACTAGCAGCTGAGATCGACAAGTCTGGCGCTTACAACGATGAAATCGAAGCTCAGTTGAAGAAACTGACTGACGACTTCAAAGCAACCCAAACTTGGTAATTAGGTCGGTGGCAGTTTCTGCCACCAACTAACGGAGAGTAACGATGGCCGGCGCAAAAGAGATACGTAATAAAATCGGTAGTGTTAAAAGCACTCAGAAAATTACGAAAGCGATGGAAATGGTAGCAGCTTCAAAAATGCGTCGTTCTCAAGATGCAATGGAAGCTTCTCGTCCATACGCTGAAACAATGCGTAAAGTGATCGGTCATGTGGCTAACGCAAACCTAGAGTACCGTCATCCGTACCTAGAAGAGCGTGAAGCTAAACGTGTTGGTTACATCATCGTTTCGACAGACCGTGGTCTGTGTGGTGGTTTGAACATTAACGTGTTCAAAAAAGCCGTTACAGACATGCAAGCATGGAGAGAGAAAGGTGCTGAGATTGAGCTAGCCGTTGTTGGCTCAAAAGCAACAGCTTTCTTTAAACATGGTGGCGCAAAAGTTGCGGCACAGGTTTCTGGTCTTGGAGATAATCCAAGCCTACAAGACCTAATCGGCTCTGTTGGCGTAATGCTGAAGAAATACGATGAAGGTGAACTGGACCGTCTATATGTAGTATTCAACAAGTTTGTTAATACTATGGTTCAGCAACCAACGATCGATCAATTGCTACCTTTGCCTAAATCGGACAGCGAAGAGATGCAGCGTGAGCATTCATGGGACTACATCTATGAGCCTGAACCAAAACCTCTACTGGATACGCTATTAGTGCGTTACGTAGAGTCTCAGGTATACCAAGGTGTGGTTGAGAACCTTGCTTGTGAGCAAGCGGCTCGAATGATTGCGATGAAGGCTGCAACGGATAACGCAACCAGTTTGATTGACGATTTGGAACTTGTGTACAACAAAGCCCGTCAGGCTGCGATTACACAAGAACTATCAGAAATCGTTGGTGGTGCAGCTGCGGTTTAAGCTTAGGTAAAACGAAATAGTTTAGAGGATTAACGATGGCTACAGGTAAGATCGTACAGATCATCGGTGCGGTAGTCGACGTAGAGTTCCCACAGAGCAATGTACCTAGTGTATATGACGCTCTAAACGTAACGGACTCAAAAGAGCGTCTAGTTCTTGAAGTTCAACAACAGCTAGGCGGTGGCGTAGTTCGTTGTATCGTAATGGGTAGCTCTGATGGTTTACGTCGTGGAGTAGAAGTGGTTAACACTGGCGCTCCAATTTCAGTACCAGTAGGTACTAAAACTCTAGGTCGTATCATGAACGTCCTAGGTGACGCGATTGACGAGCGTGGTGAAGTGGGTGCGGAAGAGGTTTACTCTATCCACCGTAGTGCACCAAGCTACGAAGAGCAATCAAACGAAATTGCACTTCTAGAAACGGGCGTTAAAGTAATCGACCTAATTTGTCCATTCGCTAAGGGTGGTAAAATCGGTCTATTCGGTGGTGCAGGTGTAGGTAAGACCGTTAACATGATGGAACTTATCAACAACATCGCACTACAGCACTCAGGTCTATCAGTATTTGCTGGTGTTGGTGAGCGTACTCGTGAAGGTAACGATTTCTACTACGAGATGCAGGAAGCGGGCGTTGTAAACGTTGAGAAGCCTGAAGAATCAAAAGTAGCGATGGTTTACGGTCAGATGAACGAGCCACCAGGTAACCGTCTACGTGTTGCACTGACTGGTCTAACAATGGCAGAGCGTTTCCGTGACGAAGGTCGTGACGTACTACTGTTCATTGATAACATCTACCGTTACACACTAGCAGGTACAGAGGTATCAGCACTACTAGGTCGTATGCCTTCTGCGGTAGGTTACCAGCCAACTCTTGCAGAAGAGATGGGTGTACTTCAGGAGCGTATCACGTCAACGAAATCAGGTTCTATCACGTCTGTACAGGCGGTATACGTACCAGCGGATGACTTGACTGACCCGTCTCCAGCAACAACGTTCGCGCACTTGGATGCAACGGTTGTACTTAACCGTAACATCGCTGCAATGGGTCTATACCCTGCGATCGACCCGCTAGATTCAACATCTCGTATGCTTGATCCACTAGTCGTTGGTCAAGATCACTACGAAGTTGCTCGTGGTGTTCAGCAGACGCTTCAGCGCTACAAAGAGCTGAAAGATATCATTGCTATCCTAGGTATGGACGAGCTATCTGAAGAAGATAAGCAAGTTGTATCTCGTGCACGTAAGATTGAGCGTTTCCTAACTCAGCCTTACCACGTAGCAGAAGTATTTACAGGTGACCCTGGTATTTACGTACCTCTAAAAGAGACTCTACGTGGCTTTAAAGGTCTACTAGCTGGTGAATACGACGACATTCCTGAGCAGGCATTTATGTACTGCGGTAGCATCGACGATGCTATTGAGAATGCGAAGAAGCTATAAGGCTAACTAGGAGGCGATATGGCAGCAATAACCTTTCACCTAGACGTAGTAAGCGCTGAGAAGAAAATCTTCTCTGGTCGTGTTGAAACGTTTCAGGTGACCGGTAGCGAAGGTGAGCTTGGTATTTTCCATGGTCACACACCGCTGCTGACCGCTATCAAGCCTGGTATGGTGCGTATTGTGAAACAGCACGGCCACGAAGAAATTATTTATGTTTCTGGTGGTATGGTAGAGATTCAGCCTGGTACAGCGACTGTACTAGCTGATACAGCTATCCGTGGTGAAGAGCTAGACGCAGCGAAGGCAGAAGAAGCCAAACGCCGCGCTGAGGAGCAAATCCAGAATCAGCATGGTGACATGGACTTCGCACAAGCGGCCAGTGAACTGGCTAAAGCCATTGCTCAGCTACGAGTTATCGAGCTGACAAAAAAGCGTCGCTAAGCTCAATTAGCAACGTTGCATGAAAAAAGGCGGCCAATTGGTCGCCTTTTTGATTAATTTTAGTTGGAAATTTACATCCCACCATTAACTAATCCTTCCAAGGTGTTTAAAATAACGCCCAATTAAAATAGAACGTCAATAGGTTATTAATGAAATTCAGTGCTGTGATCCTTGCTGCGGGTAAAGGTACCCGTATGTATTCAAACATGCCTAAAGTGCTACACACTTTGGCAGGGAAGCCAATGGCAAAACATGTGATTGATACATGTACAGGTCTTGGCGCACAAAACATCCACTTAGTATATGGTCACGGTGGTGATCAAATGCAGCAAACGCTAGCAGAAGAGCCTGTAAACTGGGTACTGCAAGCGGAGCAACTAGGTACAGGTCATGCGGTTGATCAAGCGTCTCCGAAGTTTGAAGACGATGAAAAAGTACTGGTGCTTTACGGTGATGTTCCACTGATTTCAGCTGAAACGATTGAAAACCTATTAGATGCACAGCCAACAGGCGGTATTGCACTACTAACAGTGATTCTAGATAACCCGACAGGCTACGGTCGTATTATCCGTAAGAATGGTCCTGTTGTGGCGATCGTTGAGCAAAAAGATGCAACAGAAGAACAAAAACAAATTAAAGAGATCAATACTGGTGTGATGGTTGCGACTGGTGGGGATCTTAAGCGTTGGTTGTCTGGCTTAAACAACAACAACGCACAAGGCGAATACTACCTAACTGACGTTATTGCAGCTGCACACGATGAAGGTCGTGCCGTTGAGGCTGTACACCCAGTCAATGCCATTGAGGTGGAAGGGGTCAATGACCGCGCACAGCTTGCTCGTCTAGAGCGTGCTTTCCAGTCAATGCAAGCTCAGAAGCTGCTAGAGCAAGGTGTCATGCTACGCGATCCAGCACGCTTTGATTTGCGTGGTGAGTTACAGTGCGGTATGGACTGTGAAATCGACGTGAATGTTATCATCGAAGGTAAAGTTTCACTGGGTGATAACGTGGTTATCGGTGCGGGTTGTGTACTGAAAGATTGTGAAATCGACGACAACACCATCGTTCGCCCTTACAGTGTGATTGAAGGTGCAACGGTTGGTGAAGAATGTACGGTTGGTCCATTTACTCGCCTTCGTCCTGGTGCTGAAATGCGTAACGATTCCCATGTGGGTAACTTCGTTGAAGTGAAAAATGCGCGCATCGGAGAAGGTTCAAAAGCGAACCACCTAACTTACTTAGGTGATGCAGAGATCGGCCAACGGACTAACATCGGTGCAGGTACTATCACTTGTAACTACGATGGTGCGAACAAGTTTAAAACCATCATCGGTAATGATGTTTTTGTTGGTTCTGATAGCCAGCTGGTGGCGCCTGTCACTATCGCTGATGGCGCAACCATCGGTGCTGGCACGACACTAACAAAAGATGTTGAAGAAGGTGAGTTAGTAATTACTCGCGTCAAAGAACGCAAAATTACTGGCTGGCAGCGTCCTGTAAAACAGAAATAAGCATTACCTACACTCTGTCTCTATATTGTCAAAGCCGCTCAACAAGAGCGGCTTTGTTGTTTCTAGCTAAGGCTTCATCGCTAGTAGCTAGGAATGGCAATACGTTTTTCGAGCCAACGAACGGCTTGAGATACAAATAGGATGAGTAACAAGTACTCCAAAACGAGGAAGGTATAAATCTCTAAGGGTAAGTACTCATTCACCACCAGCTCATTAGCACGGCGAGTGAGATCGCTTAAACCAATCACGCTGACTAAAGAACTCATCTTGAGGATGTAGACAAATTGATTGCCCAGTGGTGGGAGAATTTGCCGAAACGCTTGGGGAAGAATTACCAAGCGCATCTTTTGCCAATAGCTTAAGCCCAAAGATTCAGCCGCTTCATGCTGGCCACGGCTGATAGCTTGTATTCCACCGCGAAATACTTCCGCCATAAACGCGCTCTCAGCGATAGTCAGTGCAATAACACCCGCCCAAAAGTGATTGAGTGAGACATCCAATAGCGTAGGCATGCCGTAATACACCCAAAGTAGTAAGACTAAAACTGGCACTGAACGGATCACCTCGACATAAATACGGTTTATCCACTTCAGAGAGGCTGAGTCCGACAGAGCGGGTAACGCAACGATCAGACCCAAGCTCATCGCAAACAACATACTGAGGAGTGATACCTGAATGGTGTCATTAAACCCAGCGATTAAAAACTTTAGATTGGTGAGTCCTTGATCCGTCGAAGGGTCAAGTACATACCAGCCCCATTGATAATCTGAACAACCAGTGAGTAATAGCAGTGAAAACAGCCATAGAGTTCGAAACGTCACATTTACTCCCTGAATTAACTAAAAAACTTCCTTTGTTGCTGCTATGTTATCAGTAGAGCTCTAATAAAGGTTAATTATTAAACCGTATAAGGTCATTATTTTTAAGGGAATAAAAATGAGAAAGATTTTACTAGTGCTAGGAATGTGTTTGCTTGCTGCGACTCAAGTCGCTCACGCTGAAAGCCGTCTTCAATCCATTTTAGACAATGGCGTACTCCGAGTTGGAACGACGGGAGATTGGAATCCGATGACGATGAAAGACCCCACGACAAACAGTTATCGTGGCTTCGATATCGATGTAACAACAGAACTTGCTAAAGATCTCGGTGTAAAAGTGGAGTATGTGCCCACGGATTGGAAGACGCTAGTTAATGGCATTACCGCCAACAAATACGATATTACTGGCAGCGCATCTCTGAACATGTCTCGCGCGAAAGTAGCTGGATATAGCCAGCCATATTTCTACCTTTCCTTTGTACCTGTGGTGCAAAAGAAAGATCTCGCCAAATTCTCTGATTGGGCGGATTTTAATAAACCAGAAGTAAAAGTCGCGGCGACGTTAGGTACGGTACAAGAAAAAATGGTGAAAGAATTCTTCCCGTCTGCTCAACATATTGTTATTGAAGCGCCAGCGCGCGACTTCCAAGAACTACTAGCTCGCAGGGCCGATGTATCGGTGACGTCCAATGTGGAAGCAGCGACGTTAGTGGACAAGTTTAAACAGTTGGCGATAGTGCCAGTGACCGCACCGCGTAAACCAACCCCAATTGCTATGTTGTTGCCGCAAGACGATCAAGTATGGATTAATTACATCAATCACTGGGTAGAGTTGAAAAAGACTCAAGGCTTTTTTAAGCAGACTGCCAAGAAGTGGGGGTTGAAAAGCTTATAAACAGAAAGAGCCGCATTGCGCGGCTCTTTTTATTATCTGAACAATTAAAGTTCGTCTTCACTCACGACTCGGGCGTTGTCAGGAGTCGTAAAGTGCTTGGATAATTCGCGATTCGACAGAATGTATCCCATCCACAGCCCACCCATACAGATGATGATTGCGATGCCAGTAACCATCTGAGCTTGGCTTGCCATTGCGGCTACCAATGCACTTGAGAAGCTACTTACACAGATTTGCAGGCTGTTTTGCAAACCTGCTGCTGTTGCAGGGCTCTGTTGTGCGCTGGCCAGTGCACGGTTTACCACGATTGGGTACAGTGCGCCGTTAGCAACGGCAATCAAACAGAATGGCGCAAGAATAGGCCAAATCGATGACAGCTCCCACTGTGAAGCAATGAAAATCATTAATGCCGCGACACTAAATAGGCCAATCAGTTGGCGCAGAACCTTTTCATCACCAAATTTTCGAACGCCTACTTTACCTAAGTAGCCACCAGCCATAAACGCGATAGTTTGTGGGATAAAGCTCAAACCAATATCTTTTGCTTCGTAGCCCAGTTGCGCCATGATTTCTGGCATCCCTGTTAGGTAAGCAAAGAATGCAGCTGAAGCCGTCGCAAACATAAACACGTTGCCAAGGTATTTTTTAGAACTCAGCAGCGCTTTGATGTCGGCAGACATACTGGTTTGTTTGATTTCTGCTTTCTCGTCTTTTTGTGCCATGGTCGCAAAGACCAAAAAGACACCAACCAGTGTTAGCGTAATAAAGATACTGTGCCAGCCGAAGTTATCTGCCAACACAACCCCTAATTGAGGTGCTAGTGCTGGTGATAGCGCGACGAGTGGCATGATTGTCGCAAAAATTTGTTGGCTACTGCTTGAGTAGCGCTTAATGACCATAGCCTGCCAGATCACGGCTGGTGCACACACACCGACAGCTTGGATAAAGCGCAGTGTGAGTAGTTGCCATACTTGATCACAGAAAGCCAAACCGAATGACGCGATAGTAAATAGCACCAACCCGGCTGCGAGTGTATTACGATGGCCAAATTTATCGGATGCCAATCCCCACATTAGCTGGCCAATCGCCATACCAACGAGGAATACCGTTAAAGAGAGCGCAATTTGCTCAGGGCCTGTTGCAAAGTCGATTTCCATCGCTTTGAATGCTGGCAGATACATATCGGTAGCAACGAAGCCAAGCATCGATAATGCTGCCAGATAAATGAGCTGTAGTTTTGAGATTTTCATGATTCAACCAGTCAAATTATTTAATCATTTTTTAATCAACATCAGTTGGCGCCAACCCTGATTTATTTACCTTATTATTCTATTTTTCGATTTTGAGAAAATAAAACGCTAAAATTGTTGGTTATCAATCAAATTTTTTGAAAGGTTAAATCATGTTCTCTAAAGCGTCTTTGGAAATGCTGGATACGGTTGCCCGTTTAGGCAGTTTCACCGCTGCGGCTGAGGTATTGCATAAAGTCCCCTCAGCCATCAGCTATGGAGTAAGGCAGGTCGAGCAAGATTTAGATGTGGTGCTGTTTCGACGTTTACCGAGGAAAGTCGAGTTAACTCCAGCGGGTGAAATTTTTATGGCTGAGGCGCGCTCTTTGCTGCGTCAAATGGAAGAGGTGAAAGCACAAACGCGGCGAGCGGCTCAAGGATGGAAAAGCACGTTAAAGCTGACCTTAGATAACGTGGTGAAGTTAGAAAAACTCAAACCTTTGGTGGAAGATTTCTATCGCGAGTTTGAATTTGCTGAATTGCAGATCAATATGGAGGTCTTCAATGGTTCTTGGGAAGCCATAGCACAAGGTCGAGCCGACATTGTCGTTGGCGCGACATCTGCGGTTCCCGTTGGGGGAGATTTTGAAGTCAAAGATATGGGCGTATTAGATTGGGCATTTGTAATGTCACCCGCTCATCCTTGCGTTCGACAACAAGTGCTTACTGAAGAGTTTGTGAGTCAATTTCCGGCGATCTGTCTTGATGATACTTCGAACGTGCTGCCAAAACGCCATACTGGCCATTATCCGCAACAGCGCCGATTATTATTGCCCAATTGGTATAGTGCGATTGAATGTTTAAAAAATGGGGTGGGCGTGGGTTACATGCCACGTCATATTGCAACACCCTTAATCAATGATGGTGTGCTGGTGGAGAAGGTCATGCCGGATGATAAACCGCTCAGTCACTGCTGCTTAGTATGGCGCAAAGATGATAATCATAAATTGATCCAGTGGATGGTGGACTATCTTGGGTCGCCTAATCAGCTACATAAAGATTGGTTACAGTCATAAAAAACACCTCGCATTAGCGAGGTGTTTTCATTGATATGTTTAAAATGTGGCGTTTTATGACAAGAAAAACTTATACGATGGGTTGTCTGTCTCGTCTTTGCATTGATAGCCAAGTTCACGTAAATGTGCAGAAAACTGAGCTAAATCGCTTTCATCTAACTCGAAACCACATAAAACGCGTCCGTAGTCAGCGCCGTGGTTACGGTAGTTGAACAAGCTGATATTCCAATGAGTACCGAGTGTGCTTAAGAACTTAAGTAGCGCTCCCGGATATTCTGGGAATTCAAAGCTGTAGAGGCGCTCTTTAAGCGGTTTAGACGGCTTACCACCAATCATGTAGCGCACGTGCAGCTTCGCCATTTCATCATCAGACAAATCAACCACTGGGTAGCCACCATCACGTAAGTCGCGAATGATATGTTCTAGCTCTTCCTGACCGCCTTGCAAACGCACACCGACAAAGATATTTGCCAATGCGTCATCGTTGTAGCGGTAGTTAAACTCTGTCACGGCACGGCCGCCAATGAGATTACAGAACTCAAAGAAAGCACCTTGACGCTCAGGGATGGTGACGGCAAGCAGACCTTCACGTTTTTCACCAAGCTCGCAGCGTTCAGAAACATAACGCAGACCGTGGAAGTTGGTGTTTGCGCCAGACAATACCGTACCTAGGTTTTTGTCTTTCAGCTTGTTCTGTTCAGCAAACTTCTTCAAACCCGCCAGAGCAAGCGCGCCAGAAGGCTCTGCAATCGCACGGGTGTCTTCAAAGATGTCTTTTACTGCTGCGCAGATTTCATCGCTAGAGACGGCAATATGGCCATCAATGTACTTTTGGCATAGACGAAACGTCTCTTCACCAATGCGTTTTACTGCAACGCCATCGGCAAACATGCTGACCTGGTCTAATACTACTGGTTCACCTGCATCCAATGCCGCTTTGAGGCATGAAGAATCTTCTGGCTCGACCGCAATCACTTTGATTTCTGGCATGAGCTGCTTCACAAGTACCGCAACACCCGCAGCCAAACCGCCACCACCGACAGGGACGAAAATGTAATCAAGGTGACCATTTTGCTGCAGCATTTCCATGCCGATGGTGCCTTGACCTGCAATCACCAGTGGGTGATCGAAAGGAGGGACAAATGTGTACCCATGCAGATCAGAAAGGCGTTCCGCTTCCGCTTTTGCCTCATCAAAGTTGCTGCCGTGCAGCACTACATTGCCACCGAAGCCACGTACCGCATCGACTTTGATGTCTGGTGTGGTTTTGGGCATCACGATGGTGGTCTTAATGCCTAGCTTAGTACCAGAGAGCGCCATGCCTTGAGCGTGGTTACCTGCCGATGCTGCAATGACACCAGCGGCTTTCTGCGCTTCAGATAAACTCGCCACCATGTTGTATGCACCGCGCAATTTGAACGAGTGTACGGGTTGGCGATCTTCACGCTTGAGCTGCACATTATTCCCGATACGTGCAGATAAACGAGGCATTTCTTGCAGTGGCGTCACTGTTGCTACTTCATAAACAGGTGCGCGAAGGATTTGGCGCAGATAATCTGCGCCAGTTTGGTTCACTTGTTTTTCGGGTTGAGCTTCCATCATTGCTAGCCCTCTAGCTTCGACTTGTCTCGTACTGCACCCTTGTCAGCACTGGTTGCCATACTCGCGTACGCTTTGAGTGCAAAGGAAACTTCACGTTGGCGGTCAACTGGTTTCCAGCCTAGTTCGTCTTGTTTTGCACGGCGCTCAGCAAGTTCTTGTTCAGACACTTGGAGTGAAATTGAACGGTTTGGAATATCAATTGCGATCATATCGCCTTCTTTTACCAGGCCAATTGCACCGCCGTTTGCTGCTTCAGGAGAGGCGTGGCCGATAGAAAGACCTGATGTGCCGCCAGAGAAACGGCCGTCAGTCAGAAGTGCACACTCTTTGCCAAGGCCCATCGATTTTAGATAAGTGGTTGGGTAAAGCATTTCTTGCATGCCCGGACCACCTTTAGGGCCTTCGTAACGGATAACAACCACGTCGCCTGCTTTTACTTTGCCACCCAAGATGCCTTCTACGGCGTCTTCTTGGCTTTCGAAAACTACGGCTGGGCCAGTGAATTTATGAATGCTCTCATCCACACCAGCAGTCTTAACGATACAACCATCTAATGCGATGTTGCCTGATAGAACGGCTAGACCACCTTCTTGGCTAAAGGCATGATCGATAGTACGAATACAACCTTCCGCACGGTCGTCATCAAGGCGATCCCAGCGGCAATCTTGTGAGAACGCTTGAGTAGTACGAATACCCGCGGGACCTGCGCGGTAGAACTTAAGTACTTCTTCGTCTTCAGTTTGGATGATGTCGTATTTCGCCAGCTGCTCTTTCATCGAAAGGCCAAGCACGGTGCGCGCATCATTGTGTAGAAGACCTGCACGATCTAACTCACCAAGAATTGCCATGACGCCACCTGCGCGGTGTACGTCTTCCATGTGATATTTCTGGGTAGATGGTGCCACTTTACATAGATGTGGTACTTGACGTGATAGGCGATCGATATCTTCCATATCGAAATCCACTTCACCTTCTTGCGCCGCGGCAAGTAGGTGCAGAATGGTGTTGGTTGAACCGCCCATTGCAATATCCAGCGCCATCGCGTTTTCGAACGCATCAAACGTAGCGATGTTGCGCGGCAGTGCTGATTCGTCATCTTGCTCGTAGTAACGACGAGTCAGTTCAACGATACGACGACCTGCATTAAGGAACAGTTGTTCACGGTCAGCGTGCGTTGCCAGCATAGAACCGTTACCTGGTTGAGAAAGCCCCAGTGCTTCCGTTAGACAGTTCATTGAGTTTGCAGTGAACATGCCTGAACACGATCCACACGTTGGACATGCGCTACGTTCGATCTGCTCGCTTTGCTCATCAGACACTTTTGGATCCGCGCCTTGGATCATCGCATCTACAAGGTCTAGTTTGATGATCTGATCAGAAAGCTTGGTTTTACCCGCTTCCATTGGACCACCAGAAACAAAGATAACAGGGATGTTAAGACGCATAGATGCCATCAACATTCCTGGAGTGATTTTGTCACAGTTAGAGATACATACCATGGCATCGGCACAGTGCGCGTTGACCATGTACTCCACAGAGTCTGCGATCAGTTCGCGTGAAGGCAGTGAGTACAGCATGCCGCCGTGACCCATTGCGATACCATCATCAACCGCGATGGTGTTGAATTCTTTCGCAATACCGCCAGCTTTTTCGATTTCGCGTGCTACAAGCTGACCCATGTCTTTCAGGTGTACGTGACCCGGAACAAATTGAGTAAACGAGTTTACAACGGCGATGATTGGTTTACCGAAGTCTTCTTCTTTCACGCCCGTTGCACGCCACAGTGCTCGTGCACCCGCCATGTTACGACCATGTGTGGTGGTAGCTGATCTATATTTTGGCATTTCCTAATCCTTCTTACTTCTGTTCTGGGTACACATAGTCTAACCAGCCCCACTTATCTTCCGTGGTGCCGTCAAATAGGCCAAAGTAGGCTGCTTGTAGTTCTTTAGTGATAGGGCCGCGCTTACCAGTGCCCACTTCAATCTTGTCGATGGTTGCCACTGGTACAATCTCAGCCGCAGTACCTGTCATGAAGACTTCATCGGCAAGGTAAAGGGCTTCACGAGCAATGTTCGCTTCACGTACTTCGTAGCCTTTATCGCGTGCAATTGTCATGATCGAGTCGCGAGTGATGCCCGGTAGAATCGCGCTAGTTGCTGGTGGTGTGGTGATTACGCCATCTTTGATAACGAAGATGTTTTCACCGGCGCCTTCCGATAGGTAACCATCTACGCTTAGCGCAATACCTTCGTCGTAACCGTGACGACGCGCTTCACCACCAACCAGTAGTGAAGATAGGTAGTTACCGCCTGCTTTAGCTGCAGTTGGGATGGTGTTTGGCGCAGCGCGGTTCCAGCTTGAAATCATCGCATCGACACCTTTTTCTAGCGCTTCTTCGCCTAAGTAAGAGCCCCAAGGAAATGCTGCAATGATTAGATCCATCTCAGTGCCAACTGGTGGACATACGCCTAAGCCAACATTACCGACAAAACCCAATGGACGAATGTAAGCGCTGTCGAGTTTGTTTTGGCGCAGTGTTTCGCGGGTCGCTTCCATGATTTCTTCTACAGAGAAAGGGATCGGAAAGCGGTAAATCTTGGCAGAATCTTTTAGACGTTGTGCATGCTCACGGTGACGGAAGACAATTGGGCCTTTTGGTGTGTTGTAACAGCGCACGCCTTCAAACACGGATGTACCATAGTGCATTGCGTGAGTCAGAACGTGAACGTTCGCCTCTGCCCATGGAACCATCTCACCATTAAACCAAATGAAATCTGCAGTTTTCGTTGCCATTTGTTGCCTTCCTTATGCACTTACGTGTTGTTGTAAGTTGTGATTTGGCAGTTCATCGTTGCGGATTTTTAGCACCTCAACCTTACGAACGTCCCACAACTTCTCTATTTGATTGATCAAAAACGAGATTGGTCGATCGCTGTCGACGATGATCTCGACGCTGGCTACTTTGCTTTCGTGGTTTTGCGTAGCAGCGACTTGTTTGATCACGAAGCCTCGGTGACGAATCACACGTAGAACGCGCTCCAACAGTACCGGTTTGTCATCGGCTTTGATGTCGAGTAAATATCTGTCCATGCGATTGTCTCCTATGTATTTTCCAACATATCACTGTTTGATGCGCCAGGTGGCACCAATGGCCACACGTTTTCTTCTTCATCAATCAAAACGTGAAGCATGTAAGAAGTTTCACTCGCTAGCATCTCTTTGAGAGCAGGTTCGACTTCTTCTTTCTTGGTGATGGTTTTGCCCGGGATATCGAATGCTTTTGCTAACATCACGAAATCTGGGTTGTCATCAAGAATGGTTTCACTGTGGCGACCGTCAAAGAACAATGACTGCCATTGGCGAACCATGCCAAGACGTTGGTTATTAAGAAGGACAATCTTCACTGGAATCTGCCGACGCTTCAGCGTGCCCAATTCCTGAACGTTCATCATAAATGAACCGTCACCTGTAATAAGGATAGACTGATCATCAGGACGTGCGACTGCAGCGCCCATCGCTGCTGGCAAGCCAAAGCCCATGGTGCCAAGGCCAGCAGAAGTGATGAAATTTTGTGGTTCGCGTGGCTGGATATGTTGCGCTGCCCACATCTGGTGTTGACCGACGTCGGTCGAGACAATTGAGCTATCTGGCATCATGTCAGACAGTTGTTTAAGCAATAGCGGTGCGTAGATTAACTCGCCCGGGTGGTCGTAACGCCACTTAAAGCCGCTGCGCAGACTTTCACTGTGATGAACCCACGGTGAAATATCTTGAGTCAGCTCTAGCTGAGGAAGAATGGTGTTGATGTCGCCACGTAATGGTGCGTTGGCGTGGCGCAGTTTATGAATCTCCGCAGCATCAATGTCGATATGAATCACTTTCGCATTTGGTGCAAACGTGTCGAGCTTACCCGTCACACGGTCATCAAAACGCGCGCCAACCACAATCAATAGATCGGCTTCTTGAACCACTAGGTTGGCGGCTTTGGTGCCGTGCATACCCAACATACCAAGATAGTGAGGATCATGGCGTTCAATGGTACCGAGACCTTTTAATGTGCTAACTGCAGGCATTGGGTTTAAGCGAAGAAATTCGCGTACTGCATCGGTTGCTTTCGCAAGTTGCACGCCACCACCAACATACAACACTGGGCGAGTAGATGCTGCCAGCACATCTTGCGCACGTTTGATATCTTCAGCGCTGACATCTTCGATTGCTGGTGCTATGTATGGAGGAAGAAGGTCTGTGGGTGCTTGAGCGAGTTGAACGTCTTTGGCGATATCGACAATGACAGGACCCGGACGACCGGTTTTTGCGACCTCAAAGGCTTCGGCAAGTGTCGGAGCTAGATCTTCAATTTCGGTCACGAGATAGCTGTGCTTAGTACAGGCTAGGGACATTCCGATCACATCCATTTCTTGGAATGCATCGGTACCGATATGAGAGCTAGCTACCTGGCCTGTGATGGCAACTAGAGGTACGGAGTCAAGGAAAGCGTCGGCAAGGCCGGTAACAAGGTTAGTGGCTCCTGGGCCGGAAGTTGCCATGCACACAGCAACGTCTTGAGTGGAACGAGCCATCCCGATAGCAGCCATAGCGGCCCCTTGCTCGTGACGGCATAGGATGTGTTCCACCCCACCGTCATACAAAGCATCATAGATTGGCATGATGGCCCCGCCGGGGTAGCCAAAAACGGTTTCGATGCCTTGCTGTCTTAAAGCGGCTACGACAAGTTGTGCACCAGTCATCGTAAACCTCCTTTGCTACGTTGTGGCTCGTAGCGATTGCCATATTTATTGCACTTCATGTGCACTCCCATTCTTCCCGTTAAACTGTCCGAGGGTTAGACAGATGACAACTTGTAGTTGTAAAAAAACCCCCGGACTTTTCAGTGCGGGGGTTTTTTGTAATTTGTGGTTACCTTTCGCCCACAATACCCCGCGCGGTGCCAATAATGACCACGATAATCAGGGCTAGCAGTGCGTTGATATGAGCGAAAAGATTCATCTGTCTGTCGTTCTTTTTTCGTTAAAAAATGTTGTGTAATGTTCTACGAAATTGTTTGCGTCATTAGTGGTATCACACAATTCCGCTGCATGACAAGCAAAAAGTCATTCTTTTTTCACATTAACTCTCAATTGGGACGCGGTATATAACATAACCAACTAGATAAAACATTTGTTTACAGAGTGTTCAAAAAAATTGAGGAACGTATGGGGCTGGCAATCATTCATAGTCGAGCAAGCGTCGGGGTGCAAGCGCCATCGGTTAGTGTAGAAGTTCATATCAGCAACGGCATGCCAGGGTTTACCTTAGTAGGCTTGCCAGAGACAACGGTAAAAGAGTCCAAAGATCGCGTACGCAGTGCGATCATTAATTCTAACTTTCAATTTCCTGCTAAGCGGATCACCGTGAACTTGGCTCCATTAAATTTGTTCTAGTTGCAATCTGTAGTACGATGTTTTTAGAGAGGTAACTACATGATTTATGCATACTGTCGGGTAAGTTCAGGCAAGCAGCTTGAAGGGCTATCAATGTCATTGCAGGGTGACGAAGCTTTGCTTAGTAAGCTAGCAAAAGACTACAACACAACTGTATCAGAACGGGTCTATAGAGATGAGGGAAAATCTGCATATAAAGGTGAACACTTACGTGGCGAATTAGGCGAGCTACTGGCAGATATTGATTCTGGTGTAATTAAAGACGGCGACATAATCGTTATGCGTCATCTTGACAGGCTATCACGTCTGGATTTCAGTAAAAGTATGAATTTATTCAATGGCATACTTGGTGCAGGGGTCGGCATATACACGACTATGGACAGTAGGCTTTATAGCAATAAGCTGGGTAACTCAGAGCAAGCGATATACAACGCTTTGGCTGGCTTTGCATTCTCAACTGCAAACGAAGAATCAGTTCGTAAATCGTACTATATTAACAAAAATGCACTCGCTCAGATCGAGAGGTTTCAACGTGGTGAGCGAACTGCTTGTGGGCATGCTTATGATATAGGTGTTGGTCATCATCCGTTTTGGGTAACGACTCGAACCGATGATGGAATTGGAGTTAAGAACCCGCCAGTACGCGTTCACACTGAAAATTATAATATTGCTAAAGAACTAGTTCACTATGCTTTACAAGGCAATGGAATCACACGTTGTCAGCAGCTACTCGAAAAGCGAGGTCTTAGTTACACAAAGCAGGGAATTCGGAATATTTTTGAGTCGGCGGCTCTATATGGTCGTTTAAAAATTAGCATAGATGATAAACAAGGTGCTCGAACGGAGTTTGAGTTGGACGGGTATTACCCGGCAGTATGTTCGAAAGAAGAATTTTATAAACTGCGAGCTGAGCGCAAAAAGCGCACAGTATCTAATGGTAATAGAAAAGAATACAGTTTGTTGTCTGGTGCGAGAATGCTGCACTGTGGTTGTAAGCAATCGCTAAATGTGCATCACTCTAAGAATGGTGCAAAGTATTACATTTGCGCAAGTCAAAATCACAACATGATTAACTGCTATACGCTGGATAACTTAGTTCTCAATGCGTTAAAAAGTAAGGTTTTTAATACTGAAATTGACGATTCTAGGTTGAAAGCTTTGGAAGCTGAGTTGGATGTAATTTCGACAGTATATAGGAACAAGCAGAAATTCGTATTTGATAATATTGAGTTATTTGGCGACGCTATTAAATCAGAGTTATCGACGATGAAAGCTGATGTCGCGACATTAGAGAGTAAAGTTGAGGCTGAACGACAAGCGGTAATGTCGGCTAAGCCAGCAGAGGTTATAGAGTTATCGACTTACGATAAGTGGGTGCATCAAATCTCTGAGATAGTAGATGCGGATTCAGAAACAAAGCGTGTTTACAATCAGAAAATTAAGCAGCTTGTGAATGATATCGTGTTACATGACGACGGTCTGGTGGAAATTGAATATGTAGATCGCTCAAAGCACTACTACTACTTTCCAGAAAATAAGCGCAAAAAACAAGGGGAGTTTTGGGCTGTTAAACTACTTGTAATAGATGATTCTGCAAAAAGAGAAATAATTTTATCTGACGAAGATATGGAGGTGTTTATATTTTCGACAGAAGATATCAAAGCGAAAAAGTATGTAAATGATATTAGCAAGTTCAAGGCTGGATTAATGTTATGTAGTAGGAAACGTACTACAGATACAGCTCAGAAGAGATTTGCTAATCAAATTAAAGAGTATCTTCGTACTCATGGTGAGCTGGAATATAAGCGTTCTGAAGTGGTCAAGCTTGGCATCAGCGAATCACGCTGGCAGAAGCTCAAGGATACTGATTTAACAAAGTACGGTATAGGGTTTAAGAGCAAGGAGAGTGAAATAGTGAATGGCAACTCATCAGTATCTAAATTGGCATTTTTGATGGAAGAATAGCTCGATCACTTAAAAAATTCGCTCACATCAACTCTTAGCGCTTTAGCGAAGGCAATAAGCTCTACGTCACGAACTTGTCTAATTTCACTTTTTCAGAGCAATGTGCAGCATTTCGCAACAGAGTTGATGCTCTAACTAACAAGTAGCAATTCAAATATGCAATCAGGGTTATAATCTTGGTTGCATTTTTTCTTTGTACAAGCTGAATTAAATCAATGGGATCATGGTTTGCGAAGCAAGGCAGGAAAAGCGCTTTCAAGGTGAGCATTTTTGCAAAAAAATGCGCAATCTTAGAGGCTTAGATCTTTAGATGATTAGTTCTTTAGACGATTAGTAAGTTAGAAATTTCGTAGGTTAGATAGTTAAAGCAATAATGTTTAACAGGTGCTGATTGGCGCTTATCATGCTCATGTCAACAGATTAGGAGCGACAAATGTTAACAAAAACAATTCAACTAAACTACGCTAGCTACACTATTCCAGATACTTCCGACCTAACAGCGAGCGACTTCAACGTAATAGCTCATAGTATCATGAAAAACACAGATGAAAACAAAATCGCTAAATTCGGCGTGTTTGCATCAGATGTCAATTTTTCTCATGACGATAGCTTTCAGGTCGTAAAAGGTCGAGAAATGCGCGGTGGCATTGACACGAGACTAGCGTGCATCAGCAATTTTCACAAAAATTCTAAGTCACTATCAAGACTTAGAGACGCAATTGATCGCAATCAAAATTTATCTGTCTATGAGCGCGAATCTCAATATGAGTGGCTAAAAGATACACAGGTGTACTTCAAGAGTTTATTGCAAGAACGTAAGACACAGCGTAAGCGGCCGACTTATTACACGGGTGCGCTCAAGCATAAGAAAACGCGCAGATTTATGGCAAATGCAGCATTCTTGATTATAGAAAATGAAGATGAATCACTGCACTTATTCGCGAGAATCGGTCAGACTGAATACGATTTTCAATTCTCAGTAAAAGAGGTCGCTGTTAAATCAGGTAAGCAATTACGCTGTGAGCACTCAGTCTATGATGCTTCTACGATCGGTGAAGATGATGACTTTTTGTTCGATGAATTAGAGTTTTCTAATAAATGTGAAAGCACAAAAAACAAGCAAGATAGCATCGTATCTAATCTTGAAATTAAGTTTGAGCGTAAGCCTGAGCCTGATATTGAAATTGATGAAGATCTAAAAGCTGTACTCATGAGCGTTGAATATGAATATGCACTCGAATGTAGAGCATAATCTTTCAAAAACTAGCTACTCTCGATATTCAAAGCAACTTCACAACGAAGTTGCTTTTTTTATTACAAATTTCTAGCAACTGGTTATTTAAGCGATTCTTAAGCATATAAATACATTCATAGCAAAGAAACTGTAAGGGTTATGAATGGGATTTACACGAGAAAACGCAGCGCATTACGGAGCACTTGGCGGTAAGAAGTCAAAACGGCTTTCTGCTCAAGAGAAGCAGCGACAATTGAGAATGGCTGATCTGGCTCGGTTGCGTCAGATCTTGGATGGTGAGCATGGGAAAGAGCTTCAGCTTGCATATCTCAACACGATCAAAGAAGCATGGGGGCTGGTATGAATTTTCACATTAATCGAGTCGCTGATAGTACATGGCTTGAATTGCATATAAATGGCAACGTCATCATGCGAGACGAGCTGGCAAAAGACTATGAAGCACAGATTCAGGATATGAAGTCTCGTCTGGAATACATCGTGAAGGTGGAGCAACGCAAAAACGTTCACAAATTAGTAGCAGATCATCTGCTGGACAATGACTTGACGAGGTTTTTCTAAGCATGATCGTAAATGAAGTAAATCTTGCGCACTGTATGCGGAATGTCGATGGTCGCTGGCTGCTGGTGGACGTTTTGTATTCGATTGAAGTTCAGCAAGAGCACAAGCATTACGCAGCGCTGATATACGCTAAAGCACATGCTCTCGGGAAATGGTTAACAGAGTACGAAGTTGGCGAGCTTTGCTCAGCATATGACAAAGCTCTGGCAGTAAGAACTACTGAGCAGAATCTGGCGCTAGCTAACTTTAATCGAGAACAAGCGAAGCTGGTTTATGTTGATGGCATGGCTTTGTTCAAGGTCGAGAAATCGATTGATGTGGAAATGACAATTTCGGAGTTAAAAAATTTCATAGAGAAATATCGCTCTGGGCTGGGTGTTAACGACTTAGAGCAGGCTTCAGGGGTGCTGTATAAGTTGGCACTGGCAGGGACAAATAAAATCAGGGTAAAGAACAATGTTTAAAGAATTATACAGCGCTCTGTCGGCACTCACTGACAAGAGCGTATTTGCAACAAGGGTCATAAAACAACTGGCAGATATAGAGGCTCAGGGACATACAGCAAAGCTACTCAGCGTTGACGAAATGGCGGAAATTCGTAGTAGGTTCACAGCTTATCTGAACGGTGATATTGAGGCACTGCACAAGCTAATTTCAGTTAAAGAAAGGCTAATCGTAGATGGTGAGCAGGACATCAAGGCTGATGTGGACTGGCTTCTAAAAGGTCAGACATTTCAACAGCTAAATCATGAATTGAAGAATGGTCTGATTCGAACCGTGGCAGTTAAGCGCTCTGACAAAGGCGCATCAATAAAGCACAAAAAATATACGATAAAAGATTTTATGAGGAAGAAGTAATGCTTTCATTCGCAGAACATGTATCGGTAATCGACGAAAAAATCGCTGACAGTAAATTCTTAAGCTCAGCAATGACAGAGGCTCGCGGAGAGCTGAAAAAATGGCTACTCGACAGAGAAAGCGAAAATAACAGGTTGGATTTTGAGCAGCGTATCATGATTGCTAAGGCGCGGGAATACAATGCTCAACGCATCAATAAACTGGCTTTCGAGATTGCAGATCTACAGACGGGATTTACGGCTGATCAGGTGGCTCAAGTAGCAGCATTTCAAGCGGTAGATACACTAATTCAGCTAGAAGATGAGTTCGAAGACGACGTGATCGACGAGATGCTAAACGTAGTGCATTCGGTATCAACGGCAAAACTGCTGGTAGTGCTCTTTCGTGATGAAGGCTCTATTGAGGGAAACTTAGACTTTGTACGTGAGCTACGCGAAGCAAAAATCACAGGCGACATTGACTTGATCGTATCTGTATTAGCGAAAGCAAAAGCACTACGAGCAGTCGAGTAAGCACAGTTAAGGCATGGGAAAACAAGTTTTTGAGCGCGAACATGTCTTCTGTGAAAAATAATAACGATAAAGTAACGGGAAACAGTATGAGTAAATTTAACTCAGTGAGTGGCAGTGATGCTGGTAAACGCAGCAAGCGGGGCAAGGCTAAAACATTTGATATTGATACTCTGGATGGCGACGAGCTTATGCGTAAGTCACTGACAGGTGAATTTGGAGCAGTAGTTCAGAGACAAACGCTACTATTAGCAATTCAAAGTCATTTGAAGTCACAAGAACGTCTCTGCAAGCAGAAAATCGACGAAGAGAACATGGTTTCAGCGTCGTATTTGAAGCATTTAAGTCGCGCCGAAATTGAGGCAATCATGGAGAATGACAATGCTTAAGGCAGTCAAAGTAGAGTTAACTGATGATGGGGAGTGTCAATGCTGGGAGGGAACGCAACTGGATTTACTTCGCATGGTAGGTTCGCTTGATGAGCAGCAGCGACAACGTAAAACTGATGGTAGCGAATTAGATGAGATTCGAGAACGTGTGGCACTGATGGAGCAACAACGTGCAGAATCTAACAAAAAATTGCTTCGTACTCAGGCAGAACGGCAGCAAAGAATTCGTGAGCTGACACGGTAAATGGAAGAGAGCTAAATGCTCTCTTTTTTTTGGTCTGATGTACGGTTGTTTGTCTGGCAATACGCACATGTACGAAAGGTATCGGTTGAGGCATTCGTACGGTGGAGCCTAAGATGTTCGAAACTACAAAGATTCGTACAGGTGGGAACATGGCTCTAATTGGGTATGCAAGGGTAAGTACAGCAGATCAAGATTTATCAGCACAACTGGAGGCATTGACAACGGCTGGCTGTCAGAAAATATTTTACGGCAAGCAAAGCGGCAAATCAGACGACAACAAAAATAAACTGGCAGAGCTGCTGCATTATGTTCGTGAGGGAGACACTGTAGTACTTACGAAGCTTGATCGCATGGGGCGCAGCTTGAATATGATTTTAGCGACGATTCAGCAATTACAAGAGCAAGGTGTGCAGGTAAAAACGCTCGACGGGCAGGTTGATACTACGAGCGAGAACGCTATGCAGAGAGCTATGACTCAGTTGCTCGGTGTGTTTGCTGAGCTTGAGCACTCAATAATTGTAGATCGTCTTCAATCTGGCAGAGTGCGTACGGGAAACAAAGGTGGTCGGAAGTCTGCTATTAATGAAGGGCAGCGTGAAGAGATAAAGCAAAAATTTGCTCGTGGAATGTCGATTTCGGCATTGGCACGGGAGTACGGAACGAGCAGGGCGACAATACATCGTGTACTAAAAATTCGGTAGTCTATTGATTTTGTGTGTTTTTTAAGCGAGATTGAATGCTATACGTCAGATTTAGGTAACATAATTATGAGAAGCATTAATATTCTATCGTTGGTACAAGCATATAGATCTCTTTCTCAAACTGAATACGAATCATTTATTAAGTACTATGAAATAGATATTAAAAATACCGAGGTTAACGATCTTGAAAATATGATTTTAATCATGCGAAGTGTTCTTGATTTTGTTAATGTGTTTAATGATTTCTTTGTCGGATATAAGATACAGCATATTAGTAAAGAATTTGATTTACTAAGGTTTGGTAGGAATTACACAGTAAATATTGAATTAAAAAGCAATAGTAATGAAAGCAAGATAGAAAATCAATTGTTAAGAAATAGATATTATCTTAGTCACACTAACAAAGTTATTCACAACTTTACTTTTGTATCGCAAACTAAAAAAATCTATTTGCTCAATAGTTATAATAAATTAGAAGAGACTAATTTTAATTTCTTACTTCAGATTTTAACTGGACAAAACTTATCAATAATAGATAATCCAGATAATTTATTTAATCCTTCTGATTATTTGGTTTCGCCATTCAACTCAACAAATAAGTTTATTAATGGTCAATATTTTTTGACAAATCAACAAGAAGACATAAAAAATCAGATTTTTAATAATCTAAACTCGATTGGCACTTCATTTATTGCAGTTACAGGTAGCGCAGGAACTGGAAAAACACTACTTACATATGATGTTGTTAAATCTTTCATAAGCAATAAAAAAGCAGTGATTGTGCATTGCGGTCAATTAAATGAAGGGCATCGTAGATTGATTGGGCTGGGGTGGAATATTGTATCGATAAAAGAGTTTAGAAACTACGATATATCTAATTTAGACTTGGTTGTTATTGATGAAGCTCAACGTATTTTTGAATGGCAATTCAATAATCTAGTTTCAGATGCTCAAATGAAAAATATAAGCTGTATTTTCTCTTATGATAAGAGTCAAACATTATCACGAAAAGAGTCATTATTGGACATTGAAGGTAAAATAAACAATATTCATGGTAGTAAGTTATTTAAACTTTCAGATAAAATAAGAACAAATAAAGAGATAGCTAGCTTCATAAAATTGCTATTTAATAATAAAAGAAAAATCAACATAAAGAATGAGGGAAATATTGATTTTGATTATTTTAACGATGTGAAAAATGTTAAAGATTATATCGATCTGATAAGTAATAATGGATGGGAGGTTTTAAAGTTGACTCCTTCTCAATATGACAAAGAATATCATGAGTCATATTCTAACTTATTTAGTAAGAATTCACATAGAGTCATAGGTCAAGAGTTTGATAATGTAGCTGTTGTTATTGATCAGTATTTTTCTTACAGTAATGATGGAAAGTTAATTTACAGATCTAAAACACATTATGATTCAGTGAAAATGTTATTTCAAAATATAACTAGAACTCGAAAGAAACTAAAACTAATCATAATTGGCAATCGTGAAGTATTAAATAGGTGCTTATCGATTTTTCAATGAACAAAGGTCTAGATTTATGATTGCAACTAGATAAAATTTGCTCCGGCAGATCTACCCAAGGAGGGAGGACGTTTTGATCTTCCTATAGCATTGGGAATTTTGGCCGCTTCGGAGCAAATCGCGACAGATAAGCTCAAAAACTACGAATTTGTTGGTGAGTTAGCACTATCTGGTGGTCTGAGACCTGTAAAAGGTGTGCTGCCTGCTGCGCTGGAAGCTATTAAGATTCAACGTCATTTGGTCGTCCCACATGTGAATGGCGATCAGGCGGCGCTGGTGGGGAAGGAACAACATAAATCGGCCCAATCATTACTGGAAGTATGTGCCGAGCTTTGTGGTCAACATCGACTGAATCTTTTTCAAACGCCTAAGCGAAAAACGATCGAAAAACATGGTCGAGACTTACAAGATATTATTGGCCAACAACAAGGTAAGCGAGCACTGGAGATTGCTGCCGCTGGAAACCACAACTTACTACTTTTAGAACCTAAAAGACCTATTAATGAATTCTTCAATATTGAACACTAATCTTAATGAGTTCTTGTTACTACGGAGAGTTAATAATGGTAATGAAACTAGTTGATATACAAGTTAAAGATTTACGCCAACCTATCACTTTAGACTATCTAACAAAGCGATATCCTGACTGCTTTGATGAAGAGCAGAGGTGGAAGTTGAACTATGACGAGCCTCTGGCAATCCACGCAGATGTAGAATTTGACGCTGAATACAACAGGAAAAGTTCAATGTCAGCAAAAGGTGACTGGAGAGGTATGGATGTAGCTAATGTTATGCGCTGGTTTTTAAATCAACTGGAGAAAACAGGATACCCAGTAGATAACCTTGTGGTCATTAGTTATACACAATATATAGAGCCAAACTCAAAGTACAAACTGAGAATCGATGTGAAGACTTTTCACACGAAAGAACCATAAGCTCAAAAGAACACATAGGCTCAAAAACATTCGTTTTTAGACCACCTAAGATGAACTCAATCTGGATTGTTTTAAAAGTAGGGTGTTGATTGATTTAAGCCTAGCCTATAAAATATCCCTACTTTTGAATCTTTAGGAGTAAGGCAAGGTGAGTTGCAGAACGTACTTCTACTGCCGTGTATCCAAAACTGAACAGACCACAGAAAACCAAGTGCAAGCTTTTAAAGACAGAGGCTATGAAGTCGATGAAGCATTTGTAGTGGAAGAGACTGTTTCAGGAGCCGTATGCGCAATGGAGCGTAAAGGCTTTAAGACGATGGTAGAGCATAAGCTAATGAAAGGAGACACATTAGTTGTCTTGAAGCTTGACCGTTTAGGGCGTGACAACATTGATGTGCAGCAGACAATAAAACTTCTGTGTGAGAAAGGGGTTAATGTTCATAGCCTA
This sequence comes from Vibrio sp. Vb2880, assembly GCF_033337975.1. Classification (NCBI taxonomy): domain Bacteria; kingdom Pseudomonadati; phylum Pseudomonadota; class Gammaproteobacteria; order Vibrionales; family Vibrionaceae; genus Vibrio; species Vibrio sp. Vb2880. The sequence goes on along the minus strand of NZ_JAWORT010000022.1, from coordinate 27,852 downwards.
GACTTACCAACAAAAGACCTAACGACTTCTGAAGGTAAGCTTATGTTGAGAATGTTCACGGCTTTTGCTGAATTTGAGCGAGACCGAATCAGAGAAAGAACAATTGAAGGGCAGGCTAGAGCTAGATCCCAAGGAAAAACGATAGGACGCCCCGTTAAGGCTACACCTCAAAAAGTAGCTGAAATGCGTGCTCAAGGACTTTCTATTTCGAAAACAGCAGAAAAGCTTAATGTTTCTATTTCGACAGTTAAGAGGCTAACAGCAGAAGCTAAGAAGCTTTAGACCTCCTTGAGATTGCTTTGCTATAAAAAAAATGAAACAGCAAGCGCACATAAAAAATTCAATTAATTGTTTTGACCGTTATTTGGTTATTTTACACCCAGTAAATCAGCCAAAAGTAAAACACATTTTGTGTGTACGTAACTAGGCGGTGCAATCGAAGGAAAAACCATATAGTCCAACCCCTCCCCGCCTACCCATGATTATCAGGTGGTAGAGTGTTTGTGAGGTTCAATCATACTAACCAACCACAGATAGAGTTATACCAGCAGTAAACGATGATGAAACAGTGCACTTTAGAGCAAATTGACCCTAGACAGCTTGTTCTCGATGAAAGGTTTCAAAGCAGACAAACACAGTTAATAGCTAAAAGAGCAGACAGAGCAGCTTCAGAAAACAGTAGACAAAGGCAACTCAGAAACATTCTTACCAGTTTAGAGAACGGTAATGGCATTAAGGAACCAATAGAAGCCTATGACATTTACGGAGAGTTGTATGTAGTGAGTGGTTTTCATCGTACAGAAGCATGCCACAAGTTCCTTAAAGACAACCCAAGCCAAAACCTTTTAGTCCCCGTGAAGGTCTACCGAGGCTATACAGAAGCTGAAGCCTACTTGGATTCTCTTACCAAGAACTTGGAACACGGTACAGCCTTAGATCAGTCTGAGATATGGCAAAACAAGTTTAAGCAGTCTTTGATGCAAGGTGAGAACCTAAAGATACTTTCAAAGCGAAAAACCGCTAAGTTATTTGATTGCAGTGAAACCCAAGGATTACACATTGTGAACGCTCAGAATGCCTGTGTCGAGGTTGGTTTACCTAATGTGAAAGAGTGGTTGGGTGATTATCAAAAGGCAGCAGAAAAGCTTAGAAAAAAGCTATTAAAGAGATTTGAGCTAGCACCTGACGATTTCGATAAGGATGGATTTCCAATTATCAGCAGATTATCAAAAGCTTATAAAGGTGAGAAATTTGATGCTGATTTATCTGAAGAAGAGCTAGAGCAAAAAGAAATCATTTATCAAGAAAATACCCTCAAAGAGTTAATCCAAAGAAACCCTATGGCCTTTAGAAAGGCATTAAATACTTTAGATAAAAGAGCATTAGGAATTGTCGTAAAGCGTAGTTGGGATGAAAACGAGGTTATCCTAAAGTATGGTGAAGGTGATGGATACGAGAAATTCTAACGACTCATAGCGAAAACCTAGGAATAACAGCAGAAAAAACAAAAGAGGTCTTAGCGGTAGCCGCAAGCTAGTGTAAATCTTTGGTAAGACACTAGGGTGGTCACTTGTGACCGCTAAGATCTCTAGGTGGTCACCCTAGTGGTTGGCATAGAATGGGGTTTGTTTTTTTTGTTTTAAATACAGTTATTTACATGCATCTAATACTTGTTTAATCGCTTTGGTAGAGCCTTTCAAAGAAAACTTTGCTTTGGAGGTGTCATAATCATAGCTAGTTAACTGAACTACTACACTTGACTTACCATCGAGAAGATCTCTAACGAACTTTGAGTTAGCATCATTCATATATACATAGCGTTTTGACGTAGAGTTCATGGTCATTTCTACAGGCTCATTTTTATCAACACGATACTTTACATTGTTAGGGATTCTCTTAGACCCAATGTATTTACCTGCGCCTACTTTTACTTCAAAAGATTTGCCGGGATAGCAACCCATATGGATGAAGCCATCCCTAAAACCAGCATCAGATAATACAGAAGCGAAAACTTTTGTTTCATCTGTAAAATCATCTTTAATCGTCTCTGAGGTCCACTGTGCTGCACAGGTATAGGAAGAAAGGGCAAATAACAAGCCACCAGTTAGAGTTTTAGATAGAATAGACATACTTAATTCCCAGATGATTAATAGTTACTTTTTTATTTAGGCAGTATTGAAAGTCTAAAATTTATGAAACACATTGTCTACGCAACATTAGTGATAATCAACGAGACATCACATCAAGCTCTTTAATTGTTAACCCCAACGAGTATCAAAAGTAACACTGAAAGAGACTCCTGTATTACTCTGCCACAAGTTCTCTGACGGGATAAAAGTTAAGATAATATCTTCTCCAGTCTTTAGGTTTATCTCCAAACGCTCTTTATTTTTGTAGACCACGATGTTGGCAATATGTCTCTTCAGGTATTGGTGTAAACGCAGGCGTTCGAAGTTTTCATTAAGGCGTAGCGTTATCTCTTGTAAATCAACCTCATCATTTTCTACTGCCTTAGAACTTTGAAGCATCAATAGCTCATTCTTAACTATATCCATACGCTGCTCAGTTTTACGTATCGCTGCGCTAATGTACTTACTAGACCCATTTTCTTCTAAATCATTGATAAGGTTGTTTAGCTTCCTGTCTAGCTCAACAAGCTCACCCTCTAGCTGCATTTCTTTTTCGTGGTTATCTGCTTTGTTTGCAAATGTATGGAGAAGCTTTTGAAGAGCTATTAGAACAACCCACTGAACAGAATAATAACGATGACCTATATACTGACATCCAGCACCGTGTCTCGCTGTACTACAAACAAGGTAATAACCTCCTTTGTCTGAAGAGCCCTTGTTAACAAATTGCATCGAAGAACCACATTCACAAGAAACCATCCCTGATAGAATATTGCGTGTGTGACCTCTACGAATTGCTCCAGTCCCTCTAATTTTTCTACTTTGAGCCGCAGCCTTAGCTCTGAGCCATAAATCTTTTTCTATAATAGGAGGATAGTAGTTTTCAATGACTTCCCCTGTAGGAACTCTTTGACCAAGTTTGTCTGTAACATGTGGGATGTATTCGCCTAGAACAGCAGTATTATTGAGGAGCTTAGTCACATAAGAGAGGTGCCAGCGTTTAGCTCTTGAGCCTATAGGAGCAATCCCCTGCGAATTTAGCTTTCTTATTAAAGCAGACCGTCCATACCCATTTGCTGAAAGCTCAAAGATATAACGAACAACCACTGCTTTCTCATAGTTAATCTGTATTTTAGTTTTGTCTTCGTTGTATTCGAGCCATGCAGGTAGGTGAGTTCCCAGTGGCTTTAGATGAGCAACTGCTTGCTTTGCATGCCATACATCAGCTAGGCGTTTACTTTTCGCAGCCGATTCCTCATGTGCTCTGCTCATGATTACAAGTGAGATAATCAACTTTGTCATATCAAGTTGACCTCTTCTATATACCTGTTTATCCATGAGAGTTACGACGATGATACCAAGCTCGACAAGCTCCATGAGAAGGCGCATTGACTTTTCGACTGGTTGACGGCTCATACGGTCAAAGCTTTCTAGGAGTAACCAACTTCCTTCAGGAATAGTCCCTTCTTTAACCGCTTCTATAAACTGGGAAAGAGCCCCTTGTTCACTATTACGTCCTTTAAACCCACTAACACCCAAATCTTGAAAAGAAAGGCTCTGCAATTCTAGCCCGTTTTCCTCTGCGTACTTCCGAGCAGTTTCTAACTGTCTCTGTAAGCTACGACCTTCTATTTGCCCTTTAGTACTGAAACGAATGTAACTGTATGCTTTTGTCATTACTAAAAAACTAACTTATGTACTCCTAAAAATAACGTAGGTCTATTATACCCAAGATTCCTTTTCCTTGGCCCGCCAGGTACTGGAAAAACGATGTTGGCTTCGCGTTTGTGTGACTTATTACCGGAAATGAGTGACGAAGAAGCAATGGAAACCGCTTCGGTGGCATCGTTGACTCAGAGTGAAATTAATGAGCATAACTGGAAGTCGCGTCCGTTTCGTTCTCCGCATCATTCAAGTTCAATGGCGGCATTAGTCGGCGGTGGCTCGGTACCCAGACCAGGGGAGATCTCTTTAGCCCACAACGGGTTATTGTTTCTCGATGAAATGCCCGAATTTGATCGTAAAGTTCTGGACTCGTTACGCGAACCGCTCGAATCTGGCGAGATCATTATCTCTCGAGCGCAAGGTAAAACACGCTTTCCGGCTCGCTTCCAATTAGTTGGAGCCTTGAACCCAAGCCCGACAGGATATTACGAAGGCAATCAAGCGCGCACCAATCCACAAGCTATTTTGCGCTACCTTGGTCGATTATCTGGACCACTGTTAGATCGCTTTGATATGTCTTTAGAAATCCCAGCTTTGCCCAAAGGGACATTAGCAGAAGGTGGTGATCGCGGTGAGCCGACTGCTATCGTAAAAGCGCGTGTGAGCCATGCGCGTAACAATATGCTAAACCGCAGTGGTAAGGTCAATGCACTGCTAGGTAGTCGAGAAATTGAGGCGTTTTGTCCCTTGCATAAGAGTGATGCTGAGTTTCTTGAAACCGCTTTGCATCGTTTAGGGCTCTCGATTCGTGCGTATCATCGTATTATCAAAGTGGCGCGAACAATCGCCGATCTGGATGGGGCGGAGCAAATTGAACGAACGCACTTGGCTGAGGCACTTGGGTATCGAGCGATGGACCGTTTACTGAAACAGCTTACGGCGCAAGCGGTATAGACAGCAAAGTGTCATCGCAACAAGTGTTGTAAGCACCTTGTTGCGATGAAGGACGTTAGAAGGTGTAGTTGAGACCAAGCGACAATAGGTACTCTTTCTCCTCATAAAACGTGATATTCGAGTCAGTTTGGCTATAGCCGGCTAAAGAAATGAACGACCAGTCTTGCCAGTCAAATACGTTTTGATATTCGTAGGCCGCAAATAGGCTGATGGTGTCGTCATTTCGTGTTTTAGCAAAAGTTTGGTTAGCTGCTTGATAGTCTTTCCATGCATAACCCGCGGTGAGGGCCAATCGATGGCGGTTGATAAATTTAAACCAGCTGATGTCAAACCCGTACGAATCAAATGATTCCGCCTTACCGTCGGCATCTTGATTGATGTAGGTGAAAGCGGGTTGCAACATAGACGTTTGGTTGAGTGGAATGCGATAGTCGCCTTTGACATAGTAAAGGTTAGCATCGCGAGCAAGTGAGCGGTCTGTCACTTCCTCCTGCTCGATGTCTTTATCAGCATAAGCAAGATCAAGGTTGAAGTTCTTATCAATTAACCCTTTGATCTGAAAGCGATACGCATTGCCGTCAACATCCGTCTCTTTACGTGCGGTTCCTACTTGATAAGGGTTGCGCCAAGTTTCGCCTTTGAGTACCGTCGGCAGATAGGAAACATCGAGCACGGTGCCAGATTGTAGCTCGTGTTGATAGCCCAACTGAAAAGCGAGTGTACCTACCGCGACATCTGAGCGTGTGGTACCGGCGTAAACTTGGTGGTTGAGTCGGCTACCAAAGGTGTATGTCACACTCCCTAGCGGTGCAGCGATAACGGAACTGTCACTATCGGCACGCTTATCGAGAGAATCGATGGTGTTACTATTTTCTGTATTGAAATTGGATTCTGATGATATGAATCCGGCATTCAGCGAAATTTCACCGCCAAAACCTGCGGTTTCAGCGAGTTGAGCCTGAGCAGAACTGACGACAAAGGCCAAAGGCAAGAGAAGTAGCCTTGGTTTCATTCGTTATCTCCTTGTTGTCGAATGAGTGGTGCACATATTGGTTGCGGTAACAAATCTGACCATTTCCACGCATGTTCCAATGTGGCAAAGGCGCAGTATAATTACACGCTGTTTTATTCTTCACACATTATCACTGTTGTTTGACTATCATGTTGGCATATTTGTTATTTTTTTTTAACGCTTCTTTTGTGATTCTCAATTCTGCGGTTTGTTCACTCGCAATTTGTGTTATCGCTGTATTTAAAATATTGCTTCCTGGCGTAAAGCTAAAAGCACTAGCGACCGTTTGTGCCAATAAGGTGATGTGGTTATGGGCTACCGTTAATGCGTGCATTCTGGCGGTATCTAACCGTGTTGAGTGGGATGTTCAGGGCGGTGAAGCGCTTAAAAAAGACGGGTGGTATCTGCTGATCAGTAATCATCTCAGTTGGACAGATATTGTTGTGCTTTGCTGCGTGTTTAAAGACCGTATTCCCATGCCGAAGTTTTTCCTCAAGCAACAACTGCTGTATGTGCCTTTCATCGGGATGGCGTGTTGGGCGCTCGATATGCCATTTATGCGTCGCTATTCGCGAGAGTATCTGATCCGCAATCCTCATAAGCGAGGTCAAGATTTAGAGACGACACGTCGCTCGTGCGCTAAATTCAAACACACTCCAACCACAGTGGTTAACTATGTCGAAGGAACCCGATTTACCGAAGAAAAGCAGCGTAAGAGTAAAGCAAACTATCAATATTTGCTGCAACCAAAATCGGGCGGGATTGCGTACACGTTAGCGGCGATGGGGGAACAGTTCGAGAGCATTATCGACGTTACGTTGGCGTACCCAGAAAATACGCATAAACCATTCAAGGATTTATTGATGGGCCGCATGAGCAAGGTGGTTGTGCGTGTAAATGTGTTACCCGTTGATGAACGAGTGCTCGGTGATTACTTCAACGATAAGCCCTATAAGCGGCAATTTCAGCAATGGCTGAGTGATGTGTGGCAAGAAAAAGATCGGTTACTACAAGAGATTTACAAGTAAACAAAAGGGGAGCGACGTGCTCCCCTTTTGATTGATATCGATGTGCTTATTTTAGTGTCAGCAAGTAGTTCACCAGAGAGAAGTACTCATCCATCGTTTTGATGCTTTGTGCTTGAACTAGGTATTTGTTGTTAACGATAACCGCAGGAACGCCGGTTAGACCGCTGTTTTCAAATTGCTTGTCCATACGGCGAACCATTGAATCAACCGCGAAGCCTTTGAATGCAGAATCGAATTTTTTCGCATCTACACCTTCATCAAGGAAGATTTGACGAAGTTCTTCATCATTACGTGGTGCTTTCTTTAGATTGTGGATGCGGTTAAACATCACTGGCACCATTTTGTCTTCCACTTTTAGTGCAACCATCGTTGCGTAGGCTTTGCTCATTGATGGGCCCATGTTGCCACCCATGAAAGAAACGTGGTTTTTTAATAGCTTAGTACCTTCTGGCAACTGCTTTTTCAGTTGCTGGATAACCGGTTCAAAGCTATTACAGTGCGGGCAGTAGAAAGAGAAAAACTCCGTCACAAGAGGTTTTTTTGATGCCTCAAGATCCAATACTTTGTAATGTTCACCTTCTTTGAATTGCGCTGCATGTGCCGACAGGCTTAACATCAGCATAGAAAACAGTGCGAACAGTTTTTTCATCGAAATATCTCCATTTTTGAATTTTTGGCCTGACTTACCATTGAGGCATTAAAGACAGCGGTGCTTCTTCTAAAGCGGCGATCTGCTCTTTAAATGCAAGGACCTGACCTTCCCAGTATTTTGGCTCATTAAACCATGGAAAAGCGAGAGGAAATGCAGGGTCATGCCAACGTTTTGCTAGCCATGCCATATAGTGCACCATTCGTAGACCGCGAAGTGGCTCGATTAGTTTCAATTCTGCAGGATTAAAGTCGCAAAACTCTTGGTAAGCCTCTAAAACAATATCCAACTGCATCAGTTTGTCTTGGCGTTCACCGTTCAATAGCATCCATAAGTCTTGTACTGCAGGGCCGTTACGAGCGTCATCCAAATCAACAAACATAGGGCCATCTCGCCACAAAATATTGCCTGGGTGGCAATCGCCATGCAAACGAATCATATTGAAGCCTTCTTGCCAGTGGCTTTCAATTGATTTGATCAGCATATCCAAGTCATTGAAGAAGCTGTTCTCCAAGTGCATTGGAATCATATTGGCGTTTTGCAGAATCTCTCTTGGTTGATACAGGTATTCTTGTAAGCCGATCGTAGGGCGATGTTGGAAGGCTTGGCGGCTGCCGACTTTATGGATTCGGCTAAGGAAACGCCCTACACCTTCGAGCTGATCTAAATTGTCAACCTCGTATTGGCGACCACCCACGCTATCAAACAGCGCAAAAGCATAGCCTTGATAGTGATGCAGGGTTTCACCGTTGATGCGCACAGGTGGTGCGACGGGGATCTCATTGCCAATCAGCTCTAAAGTAAAGTCGTGCTCCTCTTGGATCTGTTCATTGCTCCAACGTTCAGGACGGTAAAACTTGACGACATAACGACGACGCTCTTCGTCAGTAAATTGATAAACACGGTTTTCGTAGCTATTGAGGGGAAGAAAGCCTGATTCTGCGCGAACGCCGATGCTTTCTAACGCGTACCACATAAAGTCTGGGGTAAGGGCGTCAAAGTTAAACATACTTTGGGACATATAAACAAAAAGGCTCATTACTGAGCCTTTTTCCATTAGTCATCGAAGTTATAGCTTCTTGATAAATCGGCTTTCCACTTCAATGGTGAATTCGTTGCTCTTATCGGTGAGTATAAACTGAATTGTCGTAATCGCAGAGTTTAGCTTGTCAGGATCGGCACCAAGACTCATTGGCAGGTTCAATACCTCACCTGGCTGGACCTGAATTGTCTGCTTACCATACCAGCTTACATCGGATAGCCCTTCAACATCCAACGAGTACTCTTGCACTTGCTGAGTTTTGTTGATCACCTTGAGGGTGTAGGTGTTTTCTACTTCTCCCGAGCTATTAACGCGGAACAGTTGGTTACGGTCGCGAATAACACTCATGCCGGCTGGGTCTACCGCTGCAATTTGGGCAAAGAAAAGACCGACCATGACGAGTAGTACGGCACCATAGCCTAGCAGTTTCGGACGCATGACTTTGGTACTCTTACCCGATAAGCGATGCTCGGTGGTGTAACTAATTAGGCCTTTCTCGTAGCCCATGCGATCCATGGTGTTGTCACACGCATCAATACAGGCGCCACAGTTGATACATTCATACTGCAAGCCGTCACGAATATCGATACCTGTTGGGCACACCTGCACACACAAATCACAATCAATACAATCACCCAAACCAAGCTGCTTTGGATCGGCTTTACGCGGACGTGGGCCACGTTTTTCCCCACGTTTTGCATCGTAGCCAACGATGAAGGTGTCTTTATCAAACATGGCAGACTGGAAGCGCGCGTAAGGACACATGTGAATACACATGATGGAACGCATCCAACCAGCATTACCATAAGTACAAATGGCAAAGAACATTACCCAAAAGACGGGCCAGAAGTTGGCGTTAAAGGTGAAAAAGTCGATAACCAATTGCTTCATTGGTACGAAGTAGCCAACAAAAGTAAAACCAGTGGCGAGTGCAATGGCAAACCAAGCTATATGTTTGACGGCTTTACGCATCGCTAAATTCGCCGTCAGCTTATTGGAGTCTTGTTTACGGCGTTTATTGGCACTACCTTCGAGCTTCTCTTCAAACCAGATATACATGAAGGTCCAGACGGTTTGTGGGCAGAGATAGCCACACCAAACCCGACCTAAGAAGGTGGTAATAAAGAACAACCCAAACGCCGCGATCACAAACAGCAAGGCGAGTAGGGTAAGATCTTGTGGGTACAGGGTGGTACCGAAAAAGTTGAACTGCTGGTTGCCAATATCAAGCAAGATCGCTTGACGTTCACCGTAAGGGATCCACGGTATCAAAGCGAAGAGAAGTAGTAAGAACCAACCACCGTAACGACGTAGTTTCTGGTAAGTCCCTTTGCTTTCGCGTACATAGATGCGATTACTTGGGTTAAACCGATCCCCGTTTCCTTTATGGGTTTTGGGATTATAGGTTTTAGGAGTCACATCTTTGATATCGATCTTGTCCTGACTCATGCACTCATCCTTCTTAGGCTTTTATAATGTACGGCGTCATTTCTATTGATGTCGCTCGATGACATTGCTGCTCGTTCCGTCATAAAGATGACCGAACATAATTATTTTAGTAAATACTGATGAACGGCGATTATACAATCAATAACAATTCCGTTTCTTTAACGCAGTCAATGTTTAACAACAAAAATCAGTACAGTTAACCTGATAATTGGCTGAACAGTTATAACCAATTGTGGGACTAAAAACTTTGGTTATAAAAAAGCGACTCACAGGGAGAGTCGCTTAAAGAATACTGGCTGTTGAGCTGGTTATTTGATGATGCCACGAGCGCGTAGGATCGCCGTTTTAAAATCGTCCTCTTGGTCTTTTTTGAGTCCAGGGATCATTTCATCTTTGCTGCTATTACGCATTTTAAGGTGGTAGATCAGTACATCGTCGGTCAGATCTTCTAGCTTTCCTTTATAGCCTGCTTCTTTTGCCAGCTTAACGATGAACTGCAAGAGGTTCAGCTCTTGATCTTTATGCCATTCAGGCTCTAGTAGCTCAAGCAGCTCTTCAATGCGATGACACTTCATTTCTTTCTCCACAGAATTTATAGGTGTAATTAGCAGTAAAGGTACCAAATTGCTTTGCTAAGACCAAATAGGAAAAACGATCTCTTTCACCGTGGTTTGTTCTAAGTCTTTGAAGTTTTATGAGTAGCGCGCAAAGAAAAAAGCGCAGCTGGCGCCGCGCTTTTGATTAAGCTGCTTTGATAACTTTGGCCGGAACACTCGACATCATTGCTGTCTTCTCAACCAATGTCATTGCTGGCGCAACTTGCTTTGCCTTTGGTGCAGTAGTAAAGCCACTGCGGCGGCGCATTGCACTAGTATTAGTGTGTGCGAACCTGACTGTTGTTGGGCGCATTAATTTACCTAACTGTCAGGCATATCCATTGCCGATGTAATGGCCTGAATCATTATGAGCTAGGCTCCAACAAGATTGAAGAATCACTCTTCTGGCTCTCGCCAATCCAGTTAATGAGTCAGGAATACCGATATGCATGCATATCAAGTGTAAGATTAGCATCCTTGTAATAATTGGTCGATAGTTGAGCAATTGAATTGTTTAGATTTTGTCATTTTGTCGCGATGTTCGAGGCAATTTTTGTTTGATCCCACGATCAGCAGTAGTAGTATGAGATCTCGATGAAGGAGGTGCCTATGTCATTTTTGAAGAAGACACTTGCCAGTTTTGGGATTGGGAGCGCGAAGGTCGACTCAATCTTAAACCAAGACGTGCTATACCCAGGTCAAAGTGTGGATGTGTCGATCCATGTATATGGTGGTGCGACTGAACAAGCGATCGACAACATTGATTTAAAACTCTGTTGCCGCTACATCGCAGAAGCCCCTGATGACCGTGGTGCGCGAGAAGGACACAGCATGCGCCGAGTACCTCAAACTCATGTGCTTGCTAAGTGGAGTCTCCCTTACGCATTTACCATCCATTCCGGCGAAGAGCGTACCTTCGATGTTAAGCTCGATGTGCCTTGGAACACGCCTATCACCATTGGTGATGCCAAAGTATGGTTAGAAACCGGCTTAGACGTTGCCGCTGCTTTGGATCCGACTGATAAAGACATCCTCACCGTTCGACCTGATCCACTGATGGATGCGGTACTATCTGCATTTGAAGCGCAAGGTTTACGAATTCGCCAGGTGGAATGCGAGGAAGTGAAAGGATTCGATCTACCATTTGTGCAAGAGTTTGAACTGGTGCCAACCGACGGACCTTACCACGGCGTGTGGCGCGAATTAGAATTTGTTGCCCACCGCAGTGAGCAAGAGCTCAAGTTGTGGTTTGAAGTTGACCGCACACGCAAGGGGCAAGGTGGCATGCTCGCGAGCTTACTGAGTAGTGGCAAACTCAAGCGAGAGCTGACCATTCCTGCCACGACTAAGCCAGATCAAGTTGGCGAACTGGTACTCAATTATCTCGATCAAACTACTGCCGTTCATGAGTCTTAATTTAAGCTTACACGTGTAAGCCTAATGTGCCATACTAGAGCAAATTTCAAACTCTAGTATAGGCGCATTGATGTCCGAGCTGCAGAAACCTCAATACAGTCAACGTGAAGAACTGGCCAATACCATCACCCACGGTATAGGGATGATTTTTGGTATTGTTGGCTTGATACTGCTGTTAGTTAAAGCCATAGACCATCAAGCTGACACTTTAACGCTTACCAGTATGGCGATTTATGGTGCGAGTATTATCGTGCTATTTTTGGCCTCGACGCTCTATCATGCGATCCCTCATCCCAAAGCGAAACGTTGGCTAAAAACCTTCGACCACTGTGCTATTTATCTTTTGATAGCAGGCAGCTATACCCCTTTCTTGTTAGTCAGCTTAAGAACACCTCTAGCATTTGGGTTGATGATCGTTATTTGGAGCATTGCGTTGATCGGCATCATCATGAAAGTTGCGTTCGTCTATCGATTTAAAAAGCTTTCTTTGATGACGTATTTGGTGATGGGATGGTTATCGTTGATTGTGATTTATCAGTTGGCGATCAACTTGGATGTCGGCGGACTTACACTGCTTGCTGCTGGTGGAGTTGTGTATTCACTGGGCGTGATTTTCTACGTTGCGAAGCGCATTCCCTTTAACCATGCGATTTGGCACGGCTTTGTTTTGGCTGGCTGCGTGTGCCATTTCTTTGCTATTTATTACTTTGTTGAGCCTATCTAGCCGATAGGCTCAACAAAGAATATTAAACACGTATTAGCGAGTTTTTACCTCTAGCACTTTGGCAGAAAACTGGTATTGCTGTGATTGCGGTACAGCCAATTTAATGCTCTTACCTTGCTCCGCTTGCTGAGGTCGCAGGTAGGTATCCGCCATGCGCTTGATGGATTGCCAAACAGTCACGTTTTCTTTTGCCAGTTGCTGACCAGACATATCAAACACTTGCACCTCAACTTCCACTTGAATGACAGATTGAGAGCTTTGGTTAGTGATTGATGTAGGTAAAACAAGCTCACCGCTTTGATAGCTTGCTGAACCAATCAATACATCCACACCTGAATCTGATAGCTGCATGGTTGGCTTTTTGGCGTTTACCACCACGGTCGTGCCAACGGTTTTCGTTATCACTGGGATTGTCGCAATCGCAGGAGCTGCGATTGTTTCAACTACGCTTGCTGTTGTTTGTGTCTCCGTCGCTTGCTGCGCCGTTTTTTTCATGACGTATTCCCAGGTAAAGTCATCGTTCAACTTCACTTCTCGACCATCGGCTAAAGTGATGACCTCGGCGGCGTATGTGGATGAGGCGGCAAGTAGGGTCGCCAGAGTAATCCATGTTTTCATTGTTATACCTTTTAATTAGAGTCTGCTTAGCGGCGCCAAAACGCAGGAAAGAACAGTACAAGAATAGTCAGAATTTCCAAGCGGCCCATTAACATCCCAAAGCTTAAGAGCCATTTGGCAGTATCGGGCAGAGGCGCGAAGTTGCCTGTCGGGCCAATCACACTGCCCATACCAGGGCCAACATTGGCAACGGCGGTGATTGAGCCAGAAATACTGGTCACAGGGTCGAGGCCAAGTGCACTTAAACAACCCGCGATAAAGATAATGGTGATAAAAAACATCAAGCCAAATGCCACCACTGAGCGAACAATATCATCATTCACCGGTCGCTGGTTATAACGCTGTACAAACACCCCTGAAGGGTGAATCAACTTCATCATTTGTTTGTTTAGCAGCGTCATCGCAATTTGGAAGCGGAAGATTTTGATCCCGCCAGACGTTGATCCTGAGCATGCTCCCGCCATCATTAAGAATGCGAAAAGAGTAGTGGGTAATGCGCCCCATGCGGTGAAGTCTTCTAAGCCAAAGCCAGTTGTGGTGACGACAGAGACAATATTAAACATCGACACTCGCAGGGCATCCAAAATGGTGTACCCATCTCGAATCACTAGCCAAGCTGAAATCACTAAGCTTGAGAATACGAACAGGTACGCAAATCCTCTAACTTGAGCGTCGTTAACCAACACATCAATATGGCGTTTACGTAATGCGGCGATAAAGAGCAAAAACGGCAAACCACCTAAGAACATAAAGGTAGTGGCCACCCAATGTGCGCCATTAGAGAAGTGGTTCATTGACCCATCAGATGTAGAGTATCCACCCGTCGATAGCGTAGTAAAGGCATGGTTGATTGCTTCGAACAGGTTCATGCCGGTGATCAAGTAGCCCAAAATACATAGGCCTGTTAGCATCAAATAAACCGCTACGATGTTTTTGGCGACCGTTTTCGCTCTTGGACTACTTTTATCCGACCAATCTGATGATTCGGTTTGGAATAGCTTCATACCACCGACATTCAGCATAGGTAGCACTGCTACCGCCATCACGATAAAACCAATGCCACCAAGCCACTGTAAAATAGAGCGCCACAACAATATGCTCGGCGCCATGTTGTCTAGGCCACTGAGCACCGTTGAGCCCGTCGTGGTGATACCCGACATCGTTTCGAAGTAGGCGTCGGTGAAGCTGATGTGGTTGATAAACACAAATGGCAAAGCGGCAAACGCACTCGCGATGGTCCAAACCAAACTGGTGATGAGGAACATATCGCGTACGCTGAGTTTGAACTTGGCGGTTCGACCTATCGTTAGGCAGATGAAGGCGGCAAGGTGCGTGATCACAACGGCTTGGGCGAAATCGAGGAATCCCCCCGTACCGGTAAAGAAAGCGACCAAAGTCGGCACGTACATAAACAGGGCCAGTTTGGATAAAACTAGCCCGATAACAAACAGTACGGGACGTAAGTTGACCATAGGAAAATCCTAGAGGAAGAATGGACTCGGCTGGAATAGCGCTTCGACGTCTGATACGTATTTTTTGTTGACCAGGAACATCACCACATGGTCATCCTGTTCGATGACCGTACGGTCGTGGGCAATAAGAACTTCTTCGCCACGAACGATAGCACCAATGGTGGTCCCAGGTGGAAGTTTTATATCTCCAATCGCACGTCCAACCACTTTAGATGTACTTTCATCACCGTGAGCGACGGCTTCAATCGCTTCCGCAGCGCCGCGGCGAAGTGAGGATACGTTTACGATATCAGCGCGACGAACGTGCGTTAGCAAGGCTGAAATAGTGGCTTGCTGAGGTGAGATTGCTACATCAATTACGCCGCCTTGTACCAGGTCTACATAAGCGCCACGTTGGATCAGCACCATCACTTTTTTAGCGCCCATGCGTTTTGCCAACATTGCAGACATGATGTTGGTTTCATCTTCGTTGGTCAGCGCGATGAAGACGTCGACTTGGTCGATGTTCTCTTCCGAGAGAAGCTCTTGGTCTGCCGCATCACCGCAGAACACGATGGTGTTTTCTAGTTGCTCAGAGAGCTTTTCTGCACGCTGGTAGTTACGCTCAATCAGCTTCACGCTGTAAGTTTGCTCTAGGCGTTTAGCCAAGCTTGCGCCGATGTTACCCCCGCCAACAATCATAATGCGGCGGTACGGTTTTTCTAGACGCTGAAGCTCACTCATCACTGAGCGAATATGATTACTTGCTGCAACGAAGAACACTTCATCGTCGGCTTCAATAATCGTGGTGCCTTGTGGGCGAATCGGGCGACCCTGGCGGAAAATAGCCGCCACACGGGTATCGATGTGCGGCATGTGCTCACGCAAAGCAGACAGCGCATTACCCACCAGCGGGCCACCATAGTAGGCTTTCACCGCCACTAGGCTGACTTTCTGTTCAGCAAAGCTCACCACTTGCAGCGCGCCTGGGTATTGGATCAGACGTTCGATGTAGCTCGTAACGAGTTCTTCTGGTGCGATAAGGTGATCAACAGGAATAGCGCCAGATTTAAACAGGGCTTCTTTTTCTGCCAAGTATTCTGGAGAGCGAATACGCGCAACGCGGTTTGGGGTATTGAATAGAGTGAACGCGACCTGACAGGCGGCCATGTTGGTTTCATCAGTGTTGGTTACTGCGACGAGCATATCGGCGTCTTGCGCGCCAGCTTCGTGTAGCACGTCTGGATGGCTCGCATGGCCATTGACCACACGTAGGTCGTATTTGTCCTGCAATTCACGCAGTCGGTCGGCATTATTGTCGACGATGGTGATGTCGTTGTTTTCACCCACTAGGTTTTCTGCCAGTGTGCCGCCAACCTGACCTGCACCAAGAATAATGATCTTCATACTCTTTTCTCGTATCTGAAAAAGGCGATTGAAATCACTTCAATCGCCCTATTTAGCATGCTGTTACGCGTGTGTTTTAGTTAGTACTGCGTAGTAGAAACCATCCATATCTTCTTCGCCTGGTAGAATTTGACGACCAGGCTGGTCGGGATCAGAATCCAGCAGTTGCGCATCCGCGGTACGTGCTAAAAACGCTTTTACTTGCTCCACGTTTTCTTGCGGTGTGATTGAACAAGTCGCGTAAACCATGGTGCCGCCGGGCTTCAGTTGCGTCCACATGGCATCAAAAATTTCACTTTGCAGCTCTGCTAATGCGGCGATGTCGTCTGCACGACGTAGCCATTTGATGTCTGGGTGACGACGAATCACGCCAGTCGCAGAACATGGGGCATCCAGCAAAATGCGATCAAATTGCTCGCCTTGCCACCATTCTTGTGGATTACGCGCATCACCGCAAACCACTTTTGCCTGAAGGTTGAGACGCTTCAGGTTTTCATGCACACGTTTCAAGCGTGTGTCGTCGCAGTCAATCGCGACCACTTCACTGCCCGACGTGCGCTCTAGAATGTGCGCCGTCTTGCCACCTGGCGCAGCACAGCAATCTAAAATCCGTTCGCCGTCTTGTGGTTTTAGATAGTTGATCGAGAGCTGTGCTGCCGCATCTTGTACCGAAACCCAACCTTTATCAAAACCAGGTAGCTTCATCACGTCACATGGTGCGGCCAATTTTATGGCGTCCATTGCTTCTGTGTGTGGCGTGCTATCAATGTTTTCATTTTTGAGCAGCGCAAGGTATTCATCACGAGTGTGGTGTTGGTGATTTACACGGAGCCACATTGGTGCTTTTTGGTTGTTCGCTTCAACTATGCTTTCCCATTGCTGTGGGTAGGCCTCTTGCAGCAGTTTTAGTAACCAGCTTGGGTGACCGTACTTGCCAGCGTTGTTGCTGACGGCCATTTGGTCGAGTTCTTCTTGGTTGCGCTGGTAGTTACGCAATACAGCGTTAATCAAACCACGCAGACGAGGACCCTTCAGCTCTTTAGTGCCTTCAACTGTTTCACCGACAGCTGCGTGCGCAGGAATACGCATGAAGCTCAGTTGGTAAATACCAACCAGAATTAGGTGATGGAATACACGTTGTTTGCCTTTGAGCGGCTTATCCATCAACTGGTTTGCGATCATTTCTAGGCGAGGTAGGTAACGTAGCGCACCGTAACAAATCTCTTGTAGCAGAGCATGGTCACGAGGTCGTACCGTTTGTTGAGCCGCTGGAAGAGCGCTTGAAAGTGAGTGGCCCTTGTCGACGACAAGATACAGGACGTTAGCAGCCGCAGCGCGAACATTCATGATGAGTACCTTAAAGTAAAGGAGGGCATCTCTGCCCTCTAAAAGTTCGTATAATTGGGGATAATAACCCCTAGTATGGCTTAAACCAGCAGAGTGCCAACTTCAAACCAAGCCGCACGCGAATTCAGAATATCCTGAACTGACATGGCTTTTTTGCCAGGAACTTGCAGTTGCTCTAGCACCAGTACGCCGTCGCCTGTCGCAACATAAATACCGGTTTTATCTGCTTGCACGATGGTGCCGGCTGGCTTGTCACTGGTTTGCTCTGCCACACGGCTTTGCCATACTTTGATGCTGTTTTCTGCCGCCTCAAAGTGGCTCATTGGCCATGGGTTAAATGCACGAACGCAGCGCTCAATGTGCGCCGCATCGTCGTTCCAGTTGATGCGTGCTTCTTCTTTGCTGAGTTTTTTCGCATAGTTCGCTAGCTCATCGTCTTGCTTCACTGGCACTGCTTTACCCGCAGCAATGTCTGCTAGGCAGTCAATCAGGGCTTCTGGACCAAGCTCAGCCAATTTTTCGTACATTGAAGCGCTGGTATCTGTCGCTTCGATTGGCAGAGTTGCAATCTTCAGCATATCACCAGTGTCGAGACCGATGTCCATCTGCATGATGGTCACGCCAGTTTCTGCATCGCCCGCCCAAATAGAGCGTTGGATTGGAGCCGCACCACGCCAACGAGGTAGGATAGAACCATGTACGTTGATACAACCCAGTTTAGGGGTATCAAGAACCGCTTGTGGCAGCAGCATACCGTACGCCACGACAACCATGAGGTCGGCGTTCAGATCGGCAAGTTCTTGTTTCGCTTCGTCGGACTTAAAGCTTTCAGGTTGGTAAACCGGGATATTGTGTTCTAGCGCCAGTTGTTTTACCGGTGGCGCAGCCAATTTTTTGCCACGACCCGCTGGACGATCTGGGTTTGTGTAAACCGCGATGACTTCATGCTCCGAAGACAACAACGCCGCCAAGTGACGGGCGGCGAAATCCGGAGTACCTGCAAAGACAATACGTAAAGACTGACTCAAGGTAGACTTCCTTCTAATTGGGATGGTTCGAGATTAAGCGTTTTGCTGCTTCTCGTTAAAGCGTTTGATTTTTGCTAGCTTGTCCTGAATGCGTTTGCGTTTCAGTGGTGATAGGTAATCCACGAATAGCTTACCTTGTAGGTGATCAAGCTCGTGTTGAACACAAATCGCTAGCAGGTCGTCGGCTTCAAAGGTGAACTCTTTGCCATCACGATCCAGTGCTTTAACGGTAACTTCTGCAGCGCGAGGCACAAGTGCGCGTGCACCTGGTACCGACAGACAGCCTTCTTCGATGCCATCTTCGCCACGCTTTTCCAGAATCTCAGGGTTGATTAGCACCATCGGCTCATCGCGAGTTTCTGAAATATCAATCACTACGATACGTTTGTGAATATCAACCTGCGTTGCAGCAAGGCCAATACCTTCTTCGTCGTACATGGTTTCAATCATGTCATCGACGATTTTTTGAATCTCAGGTGTCACCGCTTCAACAGGCTTTGCGACTGTGCGCAGGCGATCATCCGGGAATGTTAATACTTGTAATACAGACATATTCACTCGAAATATTGAACTGTGCCGAAACAGCACAAACCTTGTTGGCTCAATTCTAGACATTTTATAGCCTAAATGACAGCATCCTTGCACCAATTTCCATTCTGGTTCCTGCTTAATAGACCAAGGACGAGGGTCATGAATCGAATTTTCCGCAACGTTGCCAGTGTTACGTTGCCGTTACTTTTCTCTTTCAACGCTGTAGCAAATGTGGATGCGAACCCACTGACAGTTAAAGATGATGCGCCACAAACGTATGTAGTCGTGAAGGGCGATACGCTATGGGATATTTCGGCCATGTACTTGGATAGCCCGTGGTTGTGGCCTCGTTTATGGCAAGTAAACCCGGAAATCGACAACCCTCATTTAATTTATCCTGGAGACAAGCTGTCTTTGGTGTGGATTAACGGTCAGCCCGTGTTGAGCCTAAAACCGGTTAAGAAGCTGAGCCCGAAAGCTCGCATCACAGAAAAGAAAGCCGTACCAACGGTCGCGGAAGGTTTGGTGATGCCTTACCTCAAATCGGATCGGTTGCTAGATAAAGATTCGTTGAACAGAGCAGCAAAAGTGATGGGTAGCAGCAAAGGCAGTAAGTATCTGACTGCAGAAGATGTGCTGTATATCAATGGCAATCAGACCGCGACAGGTTGGGCTATTTACCGACCAGTAGCTACCTTTTCGCGTGACGATGTGTCCGAAGAGATTACCGCGCTGCGTTTGATTGCCAAAGGCGAGCTCGTTGAAGCTTCGAGTGATTATTCAGGTTTGAAGCTTACATCGCAAATGCAAGAAATCCTACGTAACGATATCGCGTTGCCAAATCAATCGGTTGAGAATACTGACTTCACGACTACGTTCTATCCGCTGCCGTCGCCACAAGGCAGTTCTGCAAAGTTGCTAGGTAATATCGAAGGTATTCGCTTTAGTTCAACTAACCAAGTCGTGGTGATTGAT
Organism: Vibrio sp. Vb2880; assembly: GCF_033337975.1. Taxonomy (NCBI): domain Bacteria; kingdom Pseudomonadati; phylum Pseudomonadota; class Gammaproteobacteria; order Vibrionales; family Vibrionaceae; genus Vibrio; species Vibrio sp. Vb2880. Next base: position 7,831 of record NZ_JAWORT010000022.1, on the reverse strand, counting down.
AAAGGCACGTCAGACAATCTCAAGCAAGGCAGTGTGTTTGATTTAAAAGAAGACGCGCACCCAGTTTACAAAGACGGCGATGAGTTCAAGAAAGAGTTTGGCGTGCTTGATAAGAAAATCACTTTGCCTCAAAGCAAAGTTGGTGAGTTGCTGGTCATTCGTCCTTATGAGTACTTTAGCTTGGCACTGATCACTAACAGTACGAAACCCATTAACCAAGATATTTCGGTGGTGTCACCGTTGGCGGACGAATTAACCATCGATGAATCGACGAAATAACGATGATCTCGCTGCCTGGTTAAAACTGAGTTGTTTACCAGGCATTGGCGGCGTCAAAATGAATAAGCTACTGGCAAGAGACACGCCACGTAACATCGTAAACTTCTCTCCTGAACAGCTACAACAACTTGGGTTAACAACTAAGCAAATTCAAGCTTGGGCTTCAACAGATAAAGAAGTCGATGCTTGTTTAAGCTGGCTTGAGGCTTCTACAAACCATCATATCCTGACACTGACTGACCCGCGTTATCCACCTCAACTCAAACAAATCGTTGCACCGCCACCTCTACTTTTTGTTCAAGGAAACCCTACTTGTCTTTCTCAGCCACAAATCGCGATGGTTGGCAGTCGAAATGCGAGTATTGATGGATTACAGCATGCACGTCAGTTTGCTGCAGAGTTTGTTCAGCACGATTTTATTGTCACCAGTGGTCTCGCTTTAGGCATTGATGGTCATGCGCATGATGGTGCGTTGCAAGCGGGTGGTAAGACGATTGCGGTGCTAGGATCTGGCTTAGAAAATATTTATCCGGCACGTCATCGTGGTTTAGCGCAACGTGTTATTGAACATGGGGCTTTGGTGTCTGAGTTTCGGCCTAATGCCAAGCCGCGCCCAGAAAACTTCCCGCGTCGTAATCGTATTATTAGTGGATTATCGCTTGGTGTACTGGTCGTCGAGGCGGCGAAAAAGAGCGGCTCGTTAATTACAGCTCGTTACGCGCTTGAGCAAGGTCGAGAAGTATTTGCGCTGCCAGCGTCAATCAATGCCCCCAATGCCTGCGGTGGAAACCAGTTGATACGTCATGGCGCTTGCCTCGTAGAAAAGACGAAAGATGTCTTAGATGAAATACAGTCCTTGCTTGATTGGTCTATTAATCAGAGTACCGATTTATTTTCTACGTTAAATGATGAAGAAGAATTGCCATTTCCTCAGCTGTTAGCTAACGTAGGAAGTGAAGCTACACCGGTTGATATTCTTGCAAACAGGACCAATATACCTGTCCAAGAAGTCATGATGCAGCTCTTAGAGTTAGAACTCTCTGGGCATGTCGTTGCGGTTTCAGGTGGCTATATTCGAAAGGGGAGGGGCTAGCTATGATGATGGATATACTGATGTATCTATTCGAAACCTACATCCATAGCGATGCAGAGTTACAGGTCGAACAAGACGAGTTGGAAGAAGAGTTGCTTCGTGCTGGCTTCCAACAAAAAGATATCTACAAAGCCCTTGTCTGGTTAGAAGAGCTTGCCGCATTGCAGCAAAGTGACACCTCTTCTGCAATCTCGACTTGCATGGCTTCGTCATCAACTCGTATCTACACAGCGAAAGAGATGCAGCGTTTAGATTTGGAATGCCGAGGATTTCTATTGTTTCTCGAGCAAATCAATGTGTTAACCACAGAAACTCGCGAAATGGTGATTGACCGAGTGATGGGATTAGAAACGAGTGAGTTTGAGCTTGAAGACCTCAAATGGATCATTCTGATGGTGCTGTTTAATGTGCCTGGCAACGAAAACGCTTACACGCTAATGGAAGAGCTGTTGTACACCAAGGAACAAGGGATTCTTCACTAACCATCTGGGCAAGTTCGAGTTTAGCCAGAATAAACGCGAGCTTGTCTTCTTGTGTGTTTTTCACGAAACGGTAAGTATGAGTAGTAAAATCGACAACACCCTTTTCTCTGCCCATGAACACGCTTTGGAGCACGAGCCGTGTCCAAAATGTGGTGGTGAGCTGACTCTCAAGCACGGAAAACATGGCCCATTTCTCGGCTGTAACCATTACCCAAGCTGTGATTACATTAAACCGCTACACAGCAATGATGGTCACATCGTGAAAGAGTTGGGTGTGCCTTGTCCTGAGTGTGGCAATGAGTTGGTTCTCCGCCAAGGGCGCTACGGTATGTTCGTTGGTTGTAGCCATTACCCGGCTTGTCATCATATTGAGTCGATTAATCAACCAGAGCCAGAGGCGCAGTCACAAGAGCAACACGCTTGCCCTGAATGTGGCAAAGGACATTTGGTTGAGCGTAAAACCCGATTTGGCAAAACCTTCTACGCGTGTGATAACTACCCTAAATGCAAATTTGCTGTGAACCTTGCTCCGGTCAAGGGGCGATGCGAAGAATGTGGTTTTACTTTGTTGGTGGAGAAGAAACTCGCCAGTGGTGTGAAATTGCAATGTGCCAACCGTAAGTGCCAGCACACCCAACAAGGGTAAATACATCAAAGGAATTAAAAAGGGTCGCATCGTGCGACCCTTTTTTTATTTTTTTGCTGCCAAACGTTAGTGTTGAGGCTGTTTAGCGAACGCTTGCACGGCTGGGAAAGCTATTGGGTCTAAGATGTCTGCCAGAGCGCACAGCCTACGGTGCAATTCTCCTGGGTAGTCGCCACACACGTTGATGTGTCCCATCTTGCGACCTGCACGTTTCTCTTTGCCATACCAATGAAGGTGGCAACCATCCATTGATAACAATGCTTCTGGTAGTGTGTCTTCACCAAGAATATTGATCATTGAGGTTTCACGAACTAATTTCGTACTGCCTAATGGTAAGCCGCACACTGCGCGCAGATGGTTTTCAAACTGACACGTTTCTGCACCTTGCTGTGTCCAGTGACCAGAGTTGTGCACGCGTGGAGCAATCTCATTCACTAAAAGTGCCCCATCGACATCAAAGAACTCAAGCGCTAATACGCCAACGTAATCTAGGCTATCTGCGACTGACGTGAACATTTGCTTTGCTTGTTCCTGTAACCCTGGCGCATCAATCGCAGTAGAAAGACTCAATACACCGTTGGTGTGGACGTTCTCTGCCAGAGGGTACACTTCCACACTGCCATCTTTGCTTCGAGCACCAACCAGTGATACTTCGCGGTTAAAAGGAACAAACTCTTCAGCAACAATCGCTTGAGTTGGTGTTGCCGCGATGCACTCCGACATCTCAGTCCAAATGTCGTCGACTTGAGAAGCTTCTTTTAAGCGCCATTGGCCTTTACCATCGTAACCACCTAATGCACTTTTCAGAACCATTGGCATACCAACGTGTTCAATTGCGCGGTCAAAGTCTTCACGAGTTTCAATGACGTAGTATTTCGCGTTGCGCACGCCGGCATCATCAAGCAGTGCTTTTTCAATACGGCGATCACCACCTGCTTTGATGGCTTGCGTACTTGGTAGGAACTTGCCGCTCGCTTCGCAAACCTTGAGCACGTCATGTGGAATATGCTCGAACTCGGCAGTAATCACATCAACTTGCGTAATCGCATTTTCCAAGCCATGGCCAAGTACCTGTTGAGTTAAAGGGTGAACGACATCACCGCTGCTGACATCGTAAGCTGAAATTTGAATATTCAGTGGCGCACCAGCCAGAGACATCATACGAGCCAACTGACCCGCACCAAGAACCAGTACATGCATCTGATTAATCCTCTGCAGGGTTTGGATTTGCGAGAACTGTTTCCGTTTGCTCATTACGGAATGCTTCTACCTTCGCCATGATGTTTTCATCATGAGTGCCTAGGATTTGCGCAGCTAGGATACCGGCGTTTGCTGCGCCCGCTTCGCCAATCGCCAATGTACCAACCGCAATTCCCTTTGGCATCTGTACAATAGAAAGCAGTGAATCCATACCTTTCAGTGCACGAGACTGAACGGGAACCCCAAGCACTGGCAAACTAGTAAACGCCGCCGCCATACCTGGTAGGTGGGCTGCACCACCTGCGCCTGCGATGATAACTTTGATGCCGCGTTCTTTTGCGCCACTGGCGTAGTCAGCCAGTAATTGAGGAGTTCGGTGTGCTGACACGACTTTTGTTTCGTAAGGCACGCCAAATTGATCTAGCATGTCCGCTGCTAGTTTCATGGTTGGCCAATCGGATTTAGAACCCATGATGATACCGACTTTCATCTCAAACTCCTTTAAGCTGCAAAAATTAGGTGAGCTATAAATTTGTGCGCATTATACGGGGATTTTTATCTCAAGCAAACGTTTGCGTCTTGTTGTTGGCGCTATTGATACATTTTATAAAAAAATTGCTTTAGTGTCTGAGAATGAATATTTGTACACTTAGTGAAAACAACACAGTCAAACAAATAGGAAGTAATCGGTGGATAACTTTGAACAAGTGCTCAACGCACTCAAGCAAGGCGAAGTGATTGCCTATCCAACAGAAGGGGTTTTTGGTGTCGGATGTGATCCAGATAACCCAGAAGCAATTCAAAAGCTATTAGAGCTCAAGCAGCGTCCGGTAGAAAAAGGGCTGATTCTCATCGCGGCAAGTTATGATCAGCTCTTGCCTTATATTGATGAATCTCAGTTGACTGAAGAACAATTACAGACTGTTCATGCCACTTGGCCAGGCCCATACACTTGGATCATGCCAGCTAGCGATAAAGTATCCAACTGGGTTTCAGGGCAGTTTGATTCAATTGCGGTTCGTGTGACTGATCATCCTTTGGTGCAAAAAATGTGTAATGCATTCGGAAAGCCGTTAACCTCTACCAGCGCGAATCTTTCCGGCTTACCACCGTGTATGACCACGGAAGAAGTCGAAGAGCAGTTGGGTGATAAGCTGGTCGCCATTCTTCGTGGCGAGACCAGCGGTCGTGATAAACCCAGCGAGATTCGTGACGCCAAAACTTCACAAATATTAAGACAGGGTTAACCCTGCTAGCCAGCCATCATTAGGTTTCACGTAATAGGTAATAACGTATGTCAGCGATCGATAAGCACGCCGTAAAGCAGTTCTTGATGTCACTTCAGGACTCCATTTGTCAGCAGTTAGAACAAGAAGATGGAAAGGCCGTCTTTGTCGAAGATGCATGGCAACGTGAAAAAGGAGAGCGTCTGGGTGGCGGTGGTCGCTCACGTGTTTTGCGTGATGGCCTTGTTTTCGAGCAGGGAGGCGTAAACTTCTCTCATGTGGAAGGGAAAGAAATGCCAGCATCAGCGACAGCGCATCGCCCAGAGCTAGCGGGTCGTCGTTTTGAAGCCATGGGTGTTTCTTTGGTTATTCACCCTAAAAACCCTTATGTACCGACTTCACACGCCAATGTCCGCTTCTTTATTGCAGAAAAAGATGGCGAAGACCCAATTTGGTGGTTTGGTGGTGGTTTTGACCTAACGCCGTTCTATCCATTTGAAGAAGATTGCCAATCATGGCACGACACTGCAAAACTGCTTTGTGCGCCATTTGGTGACGATGTTTACCAAGAGCATAAGGCATGGTGTGACAAATATTTCTTCCTACCACATCGTAATGAAACTCGCGGTGTTGGCGGTTTGTTCTTTGATGATCTAAACCAGTGGGAATTTGATAAGTGTTTTGCTTACATCAAAGCAGTCGGTGAAGGCTATTGCCAGGCTTACTTGCCGATCGTTTCTCGTCGTAAAGAGATCGAGTATGGTGAGCGTGAGCGTGAATTCCAACTATATCGTCGCGGCCGGTACGTAGAGTTCAACTTAGTGTATGACCGTGGTACCTTATTTGGTTTACAAAGTGGTGGGCGTACTGAGTCGATTCTGATGTCAATGCCGCCGCTCGCTCGCTGGGAGTACTGCTACGAGCCAGAAGCGGGATCGCCAGAAGCTGAACTTTACGAGCGATACCTAACGCCACGAGAGTGGTAAGCACGGAATCTCCTTTTCTATATAGATAGATAGTGATAGGGTCATCTGTAATCAGGTGGCCCTGTTTTCTCTATATCTAAATAAGGAACAAAGGTAAGGAAATGACCCAGCAAATCGATCGCTATGCCGTGTTTGGTAATCCTATCGGACACAGTAAGTCGCCATTCATTCACACCTTGTTTGCTCGTCAAACTAATCAATCTTTGGTGTACACCGCAGAAAGTGCACCTGTTGATGGTTTTATTGACGCGGCGAAGGTGTTTTTTGCTGAAGGTGGCAAGGGGTGTAACATCACTATGCCATTTAAAGAAGATGCTTATCAATTTGCTAGTCGATTGACAGAACGGGCTCAGTTAGCAGGCGCGGTAAATACCCTCAAGAAGTTAGACGATGGTGAAATCATCGGTGACAACACTGATGGTGCAGGTTTAGTGCAAGATCTGCTTCAGCATCAGGTTGTATTGGAAGGTGCGCGAATCCTAATTATTGGCGCTGGTGGTGCAGCTCGTGGTGTTATTAAGCCACTACTCGATCAAAAGCCGACCTCTTTAACCATTACCAACCGTACCTTTAGTAAAGCACAGGAGCTCGCAGAGCTGTTTGTCTCTCACGGTCCTATCCTCGCCAAAGAGATGGCAAGTATTGATGAAGAGTATGATGTCATCATTAACTCCACATCCGCTTCTCTTAGTGGTGAACTACCGACTATTTCATCCTCCATCTTTGCCGCTAACAGTACAAGCTATGACATGATTTATGGCAAAGGGGTGACGAGCTTTAACTTATGGGCAAAAGAGAATGGTGCCGCTCATGCGTATGACGGTCTTGGAATGTTAGTTGGGCAGGCTGCGGAAAGCTTTATGCTCTGGCGTGGCTTACGTCCTGGTGCCAAACAAATTCTCAGAGAACTAAGAAAGAACCTTGAAGGTCAATAAGCGATGAATCAATCCATCTTATTCCCAGATATTCAATCATGGGATGAAGTATCACAATCGGTAAACTTTTCGGCGCAACAATCAGGCGCACTAATAGAGTGCTTTGTGACGAAACAAAAGTTAGAAAAGCTCAGTGGTTCACTGATTGAAACTGAGCAAGCGGCAATTAAAGTGTTTACTGATTACCGATTCGACCTAGAAGAAATGGCTGAAGAGCTAATAGAAGATGAAGCCTTCAACGAAGAAGGCTATATCATCATCGGTTAACAGGGCTTTAGTTCAAGTCTTTTACTTCATTTAAGTAGTCGTTTTTGTTCTGCACATAGTTGTTGGCAGACTTTTGCAAGAAAGCTCGTTCTTTTTCTGATAGAGGGCGAGCTTGTTTTACTGGGCTTCCAACATATAAGTAGCCACTTTCTAATACTTTCCCAGGTGGCACTAAACTGCCTGCTCCGATCATCACCTCTGACTCAATTACAACAGCATCTAAAACAATAGCTCCCATACCAACCAAAACACGATCGTGGATCTCACAACCGTGCAGCATCACTTTGTGGCCAATCGTAACGTCATTGCCAATAATCAATGGGTAGCCGTTTGGGTTTTCGGCGTTCTTATGGGTGACATGCAAAACACTGCCATCTTGAATATTCGTTCGATCACCAATGTGAATGTGGTTTACATCGCCTCGCGCTGCTACCAATGGCCAAATGCTAGAATCATCGCCAATTCGGATATCACCGACTAAAACAGAGGTTGGGTCAACGTAAACACGCTCACCAAGTTCAGGCTTTATACCTTTGTAGCTTCTCATTGAGCTCATCTTTTTTCCTTATTCAGGGCGATTACAGGGTGTATGGAGGTAGAATAGTAGTGAAAACTCGCCTTTTAGAATAAAAAACACCCAAACGATAAAAAAATCAAAAAAAACGAGAAAAAGGGCTTGCCAATGTGATCGCAATCTCTATAATGCCACCTCGCTGA
>NZ_JAWORT010000021.1:0-80866 GCF_033337975.1 Vibrio sp. Vb2880 | reverse complement strand
ACACTAGCTCAGTTGGTAGAGCGCAACCTTGCCAAGGTTGAGGTCACGAGTTCGAACCTCGTGTGTCGCTCCAAATTATTCAGATATGGCCATGGCGGTATCTCGATGCCAAGTGCATCAACTTAAAACCAGCGAAAGCTGGTTTTTTTGTATCTGAAGACTGATAAATTCACACCATCTCTTTTTCATTACCTGTGAGCTTAGCAACCCCATCTCTGTCACGAGTTTCTGATATTAAGTGTGACCCGATGTTTCGCACCTCAGCCAATTTCAGTTTACAATACGGGCTTCCAAAGGATTTGACGAAGACGCATGAGAAATACCGACGATTACATCATTTTTTATCACTTGATCGAGCAAGGTTCATTCAGTGCTGCCGCTAGACATATGTCACTGACCAAATCGGTCGTCAGTAAACGGATTGCCAAGCTTGAACAAGAGCTTGGTGTACAGCTTCTCTACCGAACAACGCGAACGCTAACGTTGACTGAAGCAGGACGAGCGTTTTTTACTCATGCAAAAGCGGTTTATCAAGCGGTGGCAACGGCGGAAGAATCCATTGTGGGTTTAGGTAAAAACTTATCTGGAAACATTAAAATTTCGGTGCCTACTATCTCTGGTGAATTAATTCTTCCTCAAGTGATTAATGAATTTAATCAGAAATACCCAGACATCAATATCGATATGGATCTAGATAATCGTTTCGTCGATATCGTGAATGAACGTTTTGATTTGGCAATTAGAACGGGTGTGTTGCCAGATTCTAGTCTGATTGCAAGAAAGCTGGTGGATGCGAATTGGATCATTTGCGCGTCACCCCAATACCTAGCTAAACATGGCATACCTAAACAACCTCAAGCCTTGGCTAAACACAATTGTTTAGTCTATTCCTACCAAGAAACCGGAGCGCATGAGTGGGCGTTTAAAGATGGAGACGAAGTATATCAAATCACCGTCGACGGTAACCTCTGTACCAACAATTCTTCTGTATTGAGAAATGTGGCGCTGTTAGGGCAGGGAATCATCTATGTACCGCGTGTATTGGTTTATGAAGACTTAAAGCAAGGCAGTCTGATTCAGTTATTTAAAGACGAAACCGCCAAATGTTTGGGTATTTATGCGGTGTATCCCTACACTCGTCAGCAACCAGAAAAAATTAAGATCTTTATCGATCATCTATACACAAGCTTTCAAAGTCAAAACCATCGATTTTAAGCCAATAACTCAACACCGATCGTTATATTGGTGTTGAGCTTATGTTTCCATCTTCATTTCTAAGAATCCTCTTAAATTTAGGGGCTTACGCTTCTCCTCGTTTTCTTCACTAATATTGATAACAAGATACCTCGCACAACTGTTAACAAATGGTTTTGCTATTGTTTCTTTTAAGAAACGGTCTGTTTCTTACGTTAAATTTCTCAAATGTGAAAGATAAGTAACAGAAAAATAAAGAATTATTTTGTTTGTTGTTTATTGATTACGTATTGTTCGTCCGCCTGACATAGACGCAGAGAAATGGACTGCTTATAGTGGCTCAAACGCCATGCCTGCCGCTAAGCGGTGTTGTGAGCGAAGTACAATAACTAGAGATACGGATATGAAACAAAAGCAGCTGATTGAAGAATTTAAAACCATCGTGGGGGAAGAAAATGTTCTAACCGACGAGGTTAAAACGAAATATTACCGCTCGGGGTTTCGTTCGGGTAGTGGTAATGCGCTTGCTATCGTGTTTCCTAACACTCTTCTAGAGCAATGGAAGATTATTAAACAGTGTGTTGAAGCAAACTGCATCATTATCATGCAGGCGGCTAAAACAGGTTTAACAGAGGGCTCGGCTCCGAGTGGTAATGATTATGATCGCGATGTGGTTGTGATCAATATTACCAAAATCAAGAAGATTCACTTATTAGATGGCGGTAAGCAGGCGGTTTGCTTGCCTGGTGCGAGCTTACACTCTTTGGAGAAAGAGCTGAAGGCAGTGAATCGAGCACCGCATTCTATCATCGGTTCTTCATCCCTAGGTGCCACTGTGGTTGGTGGTATCGCCAATAACTCGGGCGGTGCGCTAGTTAAGCGTGGTCCTGCTTATACGGAACTGGCGATCTATGCGCAGGTGGATAAGCAAGGCCAGTTACATTTGGTGAACCACCTTGGTATTGAAGGATTAGGTGAAACGCCAGAAGAAATTCTAACAAACCTGCAAGAAGGGAACTTTGACCCAGCGAAGATCATTCATGATGAGCGAATGGCATCAGACAAAGAATACGATGAACGTGTTCGAGACGTGACTTCTGACATTCCTTCTCGCTTTAATGCCGATGAACGCCGATTATTTGAAGCCAGTGGCTGTGCTGGCAAGTTGGGTGTTTTTGCCGTTCGGGTTGACAGCTACCCAGTACCCGAAAAAGAGCAGGTTTTTTACCTTGGCACCAATGACCCTGCGAAACTAACGAAGTTGCGAAAAGACTTCTTATCTACGTTTGATGACTTGCCTGAGATGGGAGAATACTTGCATCGAGATATCTTCAACATGGCAGAGAAGTACGGCAAGGATGTGTTCTTATCAATCGATTTGTTAGGCACAGATAAGCTGCCAAAAATGTTCGCACTTAAAGCTAAGGTAGAAAACTTCTTAGAGCGCATCCCGTTTGTCAGTAAATATCTGCCAGACACCATTCTGTACTACGCGAGCAAGTTGTTCCCACAACATTTACCAGAGCGAATGCTGGATTTCCGTGACAAGTATGAGCATCACCTGGTATTGAAAATGAGTGATGGTGGTATTGCTGAAGCACAAAAATACCTCAAAGAAGTTTGGGCTGTTGAAGACGACTGTGATTTCTTCGAGTGTACGCCGGAAGAAGGTAAAAAAGCTTATTTACATCGCTTTGCAGCAGCAGGTGCAGCAATTCGTTACGAGACGATTCACCGAAAAGACGTAGAAGACATCGTTGCACTTGATATTGCATTGCGACGTAATGATGAAGAGTGGCTAGAAACTTTGCCTGAAGAGGTGAGTAAGAACCTTGTTCAAGCGCTCTATTATGGTCACTTTATGTGTTACGTCTTCCATCAAGATTACATTTTCAAAAAAGGGACTGACACGAAGTTGATGAAAAAGCTGATGCTAGAGCACCTCAATAGCCGTGGTGCCAAATACCCAGCAGAACATAACGTGGGTCACTTGTATGAAGCCGAAAACTCGTTGCAGAAGTTTTACCACGAATTAGACCCAACCAATACCTTTAACCCTGGTATTGGTAAAATGGACAAATATAAGCGCAATTGTAACTGCTGTGCGTGATGTGCTGTCTCACCATGATTAATAATCGTTGTTCATCGTTAAAATGATGAGCATAAGATAAGCCCTGATGACACTCGTGACATCAGGGCTTTGTGTTTTGGGTCTTTTTATTGATGACTGGTATCGGCGTTGAAACAGCGACTAAAGAGCACGTACTGCAGCGGCGGCGATGATGCCTGCTGCAATTGCTGGTAGAGGCTTTTTCACGATGAACATGACAACAGCAGTAGAAAACAGTGCTGCTCTAGCACCATTATCACCCTCTACTGCTAGCGGAGCTAAAAGGGCAACCAGTACGGAGCCTGACATCGCAGTAATGAAACGTTGAACCCGTTCGCTAATTGGAATGAATGACATAACATACACTCCGCCCCAGCGGGTTATGAGCGTGACTAACGCCATAGCGATGATGATAAGCAGTGTGCCACCTATGGTTGTTTCGATGTTCATGCTTTCTTCTCCTTCCAACAAGCACCCAATACTCCGCCAGTAATGGCGCCAACCACTACGTGGCTATTCTCTGGCAAATACCAATACGCCAACATAGAAGAGGCTGCTGCTATGGCCCAAATCGCAAAGATTCTTAAGTCTTTCGGCCCGGCCACCACCATAGACAGCAGGAAGCATCCCATAACCATATCGAGCCCGAGGCCCACCGGATCTTTGATTGCGCTACCAAAATAAATGCCGATCCAGGTGCCCACAATCCAAAAAGACCACATCGCTAAGCCGCCACCAACAAGCAAGCCAAAGCCTGGTTCTTTTCTACCAAATGCATTGAGTGCCATTGCCCAGTTAGCGTCTGATGCTACCAGCATTACACCGTAACGTTTTGTTGGTGGGAGTTGTCGTAACCATGGATAAAGTGTGGCTCCCATCAAGAGGTGACGAGCATTAATCGCAAATACAGTAATAAGTACTGGAATGAAAGGGACTTCCGCTCCCCACATTTCTAACGTGGCAAATTGTGAAGCACCGGCGAAGACCAGTGTGCTCATCAACATAGTGGGAAATACATCTAGTCCAGTCTGTACCGCAGCAACACCGAAAGCGAGGCCAAATATGACCACGAACATAGAGAGGGGTAAAAGTTGGGTGAAGCCGTTCCAGACGTCAAGCCGATTAAATTCGTGCAACTCAGTGGAGGAGCGTTGAAGATGTTGAGTATTTTCTGTCATAGAGATACCTAGCTAGCAGGCAAAGGGGCAGTGCCATACGAGTGTGTTTGTTATTCTTTTGTAAACTTCATGTTTAACATCAATTGGAGGGGCTTTCAAACTCTAAGTGCTATATAAAATTGAGCCATCCAAGCGGCTTTAAGAAACAGAGTGTAGAGAGTCGCGCTTGGTAGTGCTAAAGGAGAATAAAACAACAGAAATAGTAAGCTCTGTTTAATTGATAACATCACGAGCTAGTACAGATTAGTAAATAAGAAAGAAAGCGAGCACGAGGCTCGCTTTTTCGCTCTGTTACGAATAACTGAATAGGTTTATTTTACGTAGACACGAGGGTTCGCGCTTCCCCAAACCGTGTATAGTTCAGGGAAGATGACTTCTGCGTGTTTTTCCATCTCAGCAGCTGAAATCGTTTTGCCTTGTTGGGAGCCAAACAAAACAACTTCAGAACCAGGCTCAACATCTTTGATACCTGTAACATCTACCATTGTGGTGTTCATTGAAGCAACGCCCGCAACTTTTGCACGTTGGCCATTGATCAGAACTTCTGCCGTATTCCCCATTTTTCGTGGATAACCATCAGAGTAACCAACAGGAATGTTCGCCATTAAGCTTTCTTTGCTTGTTGTGTAGCTGCTGTCGTAACCGACTGTGCTATTTTTTGGCAGGTGGTGAACGGATGCCACGCGTGTTTTGAAAGACACGATAGAAGGGTACTCAGGGTTAGTTGGTAAGTCTCCGTATAAAACGCCACCAGGACGAACCATATCAAGCTGCGCCTCAGGAACATTAAGCGCGGCGTAAGAGTTTGCTACGTGCAGTAAAATGTTGTCGCGTTTTAGATTCGCTTCTTTAATCAGCCATGCAGAACTGTCTTTGAATGAAGCTAACTTTTGGCGCACGTCGTCTGCATTGTAGTTAGGGAAATGAGTCATGATACCAACAATATTAACGCCAGCTTGTTGAGCGATTTCTAGCGCTTCTTTCTTGCCCGCTTCTGTCGTCATATCAACACCATTACGTCCCATACCACCGTCGTTCAGAGCAAGGTGAACTTTGATTTCTTTACTAGTTTTCTCGGCGAGTTTAGACAGTGCTTTAGCTTGCTCTGCTGTGCCTATCAACTCTTCGACATTTAGGTCGATTGCGGCTTCAATCTCGCCAATATCCGCTGAGCGTACACGCATAAGTTGGCCTTTAAAGCCACTGTCGCGAACAGTTTGTGCTTCGGCGTTGCTTGCAACGGCAACGCAAGGAATTTGTTGTTCGATAATAGTCGGCATCAGGCCTGCGATACCATTTCCGTATGCGTCGGCTTTCATCACGGCGCAGATTTTCGTTTTGCCATCCATGTGCGATTTAAACTGCTCAATATTATCGCGGAACTGACCTAAGTTTATTTCTAGCCAAGCGTTAGCACCTTGAACTTGCTCTGCTTTTGCTGCTGTATTGCTAATTTGAAGAGGAGCAGCAGTAGCTTGCATTACAGGAACCGCGATTGCAGCAGCGATAGTCAGTGATAGTAAGGTTTTATTTAAGCGCATAAAGTCTCCGTACGCGTTTTTTGTATTGGTTATGTTATTGAGTACTTGGGGAAAGTACCTGACGAAGTAAAACGCTCCAAGTGGTGCTTTGGAGCGTTTGTTAAGATAGTGATTTAATATATACCTAAATATACCTCAGTGATGACATTCAATTTAAGCAAATCGGGATTGATTTGGTATCTACTAAGGTATCCACTGAGTTTAACTCAGTTTAAAGCGGCTCATTACATCTTTAAGAGAAATGGATAGCTGGCTTAGTTCGCGGCACGCCTGTGCGGTTTGCTCCGAACCTTGCGAGACCTCTTGAGATGCCAAATGTATGTTTTCAATGCTGCGGTTAAGCTCTTCCGCAACAGAGTCTTGCTGGTTACAAGCCGTAGCGATTTGGGTACCCATGTCTGAGATGTCCGAAATCGAATGCTCAATGTCGCTCATCAGCTGTTTTGATTGAATGCCTTGTTCTGCACATTCTGAAATACTGGTTCTAGAAAGTTCAGTGGCTGATTTTGCGTCTTTTGCAAGTGATTGTAGCTGCTCAATGATCGAAGTGATTTCACTCGTTGAATCTTGCGTACGGCCGGCAAGAGTTCGAACTTCGTCTGCAACGACGGCAAAGCCACGACCAGACTCACCAGCACGCGCCGCTTCAATGGCTGCATTAAGTGCAAGTAGGTTGGTTTGATCGGCAATGTCGCGGATAACATCCACGATCACGTTAATTTTATTCGATTGCTGTTCAAGCTCTGCTACGGTATCGCCTGCAGCGCCAATTACGTTTGAAACTTCTTGAATCGCGTCAACCATACCTTGGGTTTCACGAACACCGTGTTGTGTACGGCGGTTTGCTTCGTTAGCTTGGTTCGCTGAGTCTTCAGTGTTACGAGCAACATCGGCTACGGCCGCTTTCATTTCTGTCATTGCTGTTGCGATGTGCGTAATTTGCAGCTGTTGATCTTTCATACCAGACGCAGAAATATCGGAGATTTGATTCATTTCTTCGACAGCGCTGCTTAACTGAGTAACTGCAGCAATCACGTTATCGATAACTTGGCGTAAGTCGTCTTGCATCTTAGTGGTCGCGTCTGCCAGTTCACCAAGCTCGTCATTGCCGATTGCTTTACGGTCAATGTCACTTGATAGATCACCTGTCGCGATGGCATTTGCTTGCTCAACAACAAGTTTAAGTGGGCCACAAATTAGGCGAGTCAGCACGTATGTCATGCCTACCATGATCAGTAGAATAATCACGTTACTTGCAATTGAAGAATTACTCAATCCATTTACAGAGGACAGGATATGAGTTTTGTTGCTATCCATAGCTTCTTTAAGGAGACGGATTAGTTCGCCTAACTCTGAGTCAACCGCTTCGAAAGCAGACAAAGAGTTCGCCAAAATAGGGTGGGCCTTGCTTTTGTCGTTAGCTAGCATCGCTTCATTGTACTGGTCCATAGTAACCAAGTACTTTTTCCACTGACGCATAAGACGCTGGTAAGTTTGCTGCTCTTCGCCAGGCCAGATAGTTTCACCGTAAGCGTTGAGCTCTCTAGTGATCTTTTCGCGTTCTCTAATATTGTTAGAAATTTTAGTTTTGACTTGGTCTGCGTCTTCATAAGTGTACGCAGCAAATTGAGCTCGGCGCCAGCGAGACAAGTGGTCTCGAATCGAATCGACCCTTTCCATTGCAGGAAGCGTATCATCGGTATAGTTTAAAAGCTCAGATTTGATGCTTTTGAGCTCTGTAGATAAAAACACGCCAAATGCAATGTTGACGATGGCAATGAGTAAAAACGATAGCGATATCTTTTTCGCTATAGAAAGATTCTTGATAGACATTAGTGATATACCTTGTTTTTCTTATGTTGTGTCGCCAAAGTAAACCACATCCTTATATGTGATATATGTCCATTAAATTACTGCAACTCGTGTAACGTACCATTATTTATTGATATTTTCGATAATGAATTGAGCTTTGTTTGAAAATAAAAAAAGTCAATGATTTTATAAAGGTACGACCACATTCGATATAAAGTTATCGGTAACAAAATATGATGTTCTGTACGCAGTCGTGCCAAGAGTAGGGAATCAAATTGTTACAGATGTTACAGCGGTGAAAAGATCAGCGTTCATAACGTGATAGTCGCGTGTTTACCTCGAAGCAGTTACGGGCACTAGTATGCGTATGACTTAATAGACAATGAAAGGGAACGGGTGCTTATTGGTCTAATTGAATGCCAAATGTACTAGTCAGATCGCTTTTTAAGCACTTAAATCAAAAAGATAAAATTTATTGTTGACCAGATAAATTAATCCGTTAAAGTACGCCTCGTTCTCACGGCAAAGGTCGCTGAGACAGATGGTGTCTAACCCATCGCATGATTGCGTTGCCCTGGTGGTGGAATTGGTAGACACAAGGGATTTAAAATCCCTCGGCGTTCGCGCTGTGCCGGTTCAAGTCCGGCCCGGGGCACCATCAAAATCTTTGGTGACAGAGATACAAAATCAGAAAGGCGCCTTGGCAGAGTGGCTATGCAGCGGATTGCAAATCCGTGGACCTCGGTTCGACTCCGGGAGGCGCCTCCACTATTTCGAAAGCCAGTCTTAAATGACTGGCTTTTTTCGTTTTTAGTCCACCTTTTCGTAACCCTTCGCGCTTTCCTAAAGTCTCCCATGTTTTGATCACCATTCAATATTTTTAACGCGCTAATCATTGATTTTATAAATGTTAGACAACTCAATAATTGTATAGTGTGATTGGTGATAGTTTCTCTTCGATTGTAATCCGAACTTTTTGTATTACAGGCAGCAACCTAGCTAGCGTCATAGTTAGTATCGCTTGGTGCGTATATGCAGAAAGGAGGATTCTAGTCCTTCACGTGAGAGAAAAATAATGAAAACATTCAACCTTAAACCTACACTTTTACCCTTAACTTTGCTGCTCAGTTCGCCTGTAATGGCGGCACAAAATGGCACCATGATGCAGTACTTCCATTGGTATGTGCCAAATGACGGTGCACTCTGGACACAAGTTGAAAACAACGCGCCGGCACTATCGGACAACGGCTTCACCGCGTTATGGCTACCGCCCGCCTATAAAGGTGCTGGTGGCAGCAACGACGTCGGTTATGGCGTTTACGATATGTATGACTTGGGGGAGTTTGATCAAAAAGGATCGGTGCGAACCAAGTATGGCACCAAAGATCAGTACCTAAGCGCCATCAATGCTGCCCATAAAAACAATATCCAGATTTATGGTGATGTAGTGTTTAACCACCGTGGCGGTGCGGATGGTAAATCCTGGGTCGACACCAAGCGAGTCGATTGGAACAACCGAAATATTGAACTTGGTGATAAATGGATTGAAGCGTGGGTAGAGTTTGATTTCCCTGGGCGCAACGATAAGTACTCAAACTTTCATTGGACGTGGTACCACTTTGATGGCGTGGACTGGGACGATGCTGGCGAAGAAAAAGCTATCTTCAAATTCAAAGGTGAGGGTAAGGCATGGGATTGGGAAGTGAGCTCGGAAAAAGGCAACTACGATTACCTTATGTACGCTGATCTAGACATGGATCACCCTGAAGTTAAGAAAGAACTTAAAGACTGGGGTGAGTGGTATATCAACATGACTGGTGTTGATGGGTTTAGAATGGACGCGGTGAAGCACATCAAATATCAATACCTGCAAGAATGGATTGATCACCTACGTTGGAAAACAGGGAAAGAACTATTCACGGTCGGAGAGTACTGGAACTACGATGTGAATCAGCTGCATAACTTTATCACCAAAACCTCTGGCAGCATGTCTTTGTTTGATGCACCGTTACATATGAACTTTTATAATGCGTCTAAATCGGGTGGTAGCTACGATATGCGTCAAATCATGGATGGTACGCTGATGAAGGACAATCCAGTCAAAGCGGTTACCTTAGTAGAAAACCATGACACTCAGCCTTTGCAGGCGTTGGAATCAACCGTTGATTGGTGGTTCAAGCCGCTCGCTTACGCGTTTATCTTATTGCGTGAAGAAGGTTATCCATCCGTGTTTTATGCAGATTACTACGGCGCGCAGTACAGTGATAAAGGGCATGACATCAATATGGTCAAAGTACCTTACATTGAAGAGCTAGTAACACTGCGTAAAGATTATGCGTATGGCAAACAACATTCTTATCTCGACCACTGGGATGTAATTGGTTGGACTCGAGAAGGTGATGCAGAGCATCCACATTCAATGGCCGTGATCATGAGCGATGGACCAGGCGGCTCGAAGTGGATGTATACGGGTAAACCAAGTGCTCGCTACGTAGACAAGTTGGGTATCCGAACTGAAGAAGTTTGGACTGATGCGAATGGTTGGGCTGAGTTCCCAGTAAACGGCGGATCTGTCTCGGTTTGGGTTGGCGTTGAATAATCCATTCCTGTGATTTTGATACAGAGTAGGCAATTCTTGATAAAACTTTTCAATGAATCAATGTGTTATTTGATATTCATTCAACAAATGAGTAACTTATATTTGAG
This sequence comes from Vibrio sp. Vb2880, assembly GCF_033337975.1. Lineage (NCBI taxonomy): Bacteria > Pseudomonadati > Pseudomonadota > Gammaproteobacteria > Vibrionales > Vibrionaceae > Vibrio > Vibrio sp. Vb2880. The sequence continues at coordinate 70,325 of NZ_JAWORT010000021.1, read as the reverse complement.
CATAATCTAGAGGAAGATAAAGAATGGAATCTATTGCTGATGTATTGGTTGTGGCTATTGTGTTCGGTGCCATATTTGGGGGCGGGATAATAAAGTTAATCTTGAACCATCGTAAAGAAGTAAGAGCGTTGGAGATATCTGAACGTAATACGATGAGCCGAGAAGAACAAGATAACCTTAACAAGCAAATTGGTGACTTGAAGCGACGTGTTGAAGTGTTAGAGCGAATTGTCACAGATAACAAATATCAACTTGAAAAAGAAATTGCCTCTCTGTAGATCACCACTTAATCGTAAAGCCGGCGAAGTCCGGCTTTTTCGTGTCTGTACGTCATACCTTTCGGATGTTTAACTCAGCGTTCATCAAAAAAGTCTTTGTCGCGAATGTATTTACTCATAAAGTGATAAGAGAACGGTCGCATTAGCCAACTAAATAAGGAGCGCCCAAGCCGTATGAGCGTTGGGGTGTTCTCGTATATTCTCCCGTTATATAACCATAGCATTTTGCCTACATGCCAATACAAAAAAGGTACGGGCGGCATAAAGGTCACGATGTCGATGTCGCAACAAATCCTGTATGTTTTGTGCCCCAAACGGTAGCGTTTCTTAAACGTCCAATCCCCGACAGCGGGCTGTCCGAAAGTGACCACGCGTTTAATGCTTTTTGGGTATTTTTTGTCAATATAGTCAGCAAAAACACTGCCAATCGCGCCACCTGAAGAGTGGCCAGTAATAGTGATTCTTTTCCCCCTGAGAATAAGTGGTACAACGATACCTTCGAGGCGTTCGATCACGGTCAACCCTAACCGATCTTCATTTCGGCTCGGTAAACTTTCTTGGAACAACAGATGATAGAAACCCGCGTGAATGCGATAGTTTAGTCCCAACCTTCGACAGCTTCTCGTCCACATCGCGAAGTTCAACAACCAATCACTGATACTGTGTGAGCCTTTAATCACTACGACCACTTCACTCTGTTTTTTACTCCAGAGCACGCGAATCATAATCTTACCGTGTTCATTTCTAATGACTCGTTGCCCATTAGGATCGAACCCGTATTGAGTTTGCCTGAAGACGCGAGGGTAGGCGAGATTACAAAGCACCGCATAGCGCTCGTATTGGTATCGTTTTAATGGTTTCACGTTAACTTTCTTAGTGGAGCCTAACGGTTGACTGTAATTAATGAATATTAAAAATACGTGAACCTTGATTTAAGGTCGGTAGAGATTCTGTGTATTGGTATCGCGAATGAAAGACTCAAACTGGCTTAAATGCGTCAAGATGGTTTGGCGAGAGAGTTCATGATGTTCGCTAAGTACGTTAATTAGCTTTTTCAAAGCCTTACGATCTTGTTTATTGAGATTTGCTGTCTCTTTGAGTTGTGCGAAAAATTCAATTTGACTTGAAGTGTCGTTAAAGTCACCGAGCTTGTCTTGCAATAGTTTTAGTTGTTTCACGTTGTTTTTGTGCTGTTGGGAAGGATAGAGCGTGGAAAATCCTTCTAACAAATAACGCAGCGCTTTGCACTTTATCCGCATCGAATGAATCACACTGTCACGACTTTTGTCCGAGATCTTGCGTCGTGCTTTATCAACTTTTTTAAATTGATCGGAGATTTTTTGGCTTGCGAAGAGTAACGCAGGTACGTTGCTATCCACTCGTTCGTGTTGCGTACTTCGCAGCAGACTATTCCTGACCAAAGTGCAGTGCGTTGTGTATTCTTCTGTAGCTAGCCAACGCGTAACTTTTGCCTGTTCGTAAGCACGTTCGGCTTCGATAAAGCCAAAAAGCTGCTCAAGAGACGATTTGTGGTTTGGGAGCATTTCAATGTATTGTTTTTTGCCCAAGATAAATACGTCCAGATCACGCAGCTTATTTGTTTTCTTCATCATTGTTTTTAAATGAGGTTTCAAAATACGCTGCTCAAAAGGAGGGATCAGTTCGCGAAGTAGTAAGCATAGTGAGCGTATGCGCCTTAGTGTGACGCGATACTGGTGTGTATATTCAGGATCCAAGTCTTCGATGACTCCCAGCTCCAGAGAGCGTGCATAATCAAATTCACTAAGGAAGAAGTAAGGCACTACGAAGTCGAGTTCGGAGTCGGCATGTAAGGGTAAGTGAAATGATGGTTTCTTATGAATGGTCATGATTGTCCTCCAAAAAGCTTAAACTTAGTGTAGAGGCTGATTTTTTGTACGACTAATAGTGGCTTATATAAATTTGATCTTAAAACAATAACTAGTTATTAAATAACATTTATTCTCTCCATTCTAAATTATTTAAAATGACGTCATAATCTTTGTGACTTCATTGACTTATAATTACTCTTTTACAATACTTTTTATCAACTCGAAAGAAATTGCTGTCTTATCGGAGTGTGAATGGTCATTTATAATTTATTAGTTTTTGAATTCGGTGGTACCTTGTAGCTTGTTGTTATTACTGATGGTTTCTGTGTTAGATATTCATTTATAGGCTTATTTCACCATTGACGCCTCAGCAAATCTTTTGATAGAGAAAAGTAAAGTTAAATCTTTATATTTGTTCTGTTTCATATTGAGGACGTGAGATGTTTATACAAACAGTAAGATTCATCATACCATTAGTGCTACTGCAATTTTTAACCGGTTGTCAGTCAGATGATAATGATAATCTAAAATTAGAAGTTGAGTTGTTAAAGGAAGAGATAAGTGAATTAACAAAAGAAATGGGGGTGATACAAAATGAAGTTAAAGAAATTAAAGACTTAGCATTTAATCCACCGAAAAAAGAACCTCCGACTTTGCCAAACCAACTTAACTTTTCCGAAGGTGGTAGACTTCCAATTCTTGGGAATAAAGAAGCAAAAATTGCTATCGTTGAATTTTCTGACTTTCAATGTCCTTATTGTAAGCGATTTACGGATAATGCTTTTAAACAGATAAAGGAAAATTATATCGATAACGGAAAGGTGCAATATATAGCGCGAGATTTTCCTTTAAGTTTTCATGCCAAAGCCAAGGGGGCTGCGATCGCGGCTGCATGTAGTCTTAAGCAAAACTCCTATTGGACTATGCGAGAAATGCTGTTTAACAACGCTAAAGATTTAGGGGAGGAGTTCTATCAAAAAGCAGCGATAGACTTATCTTTAAACATTGAAGAGTTCAATAAATGTATGGAAGATCAATCTGTTGCTGACAAGATTGAGCAAGATATGACGCTAGGAAAATCCTTAGGTATTCGCGGCACACCAACTTTTTTAATTGGTCGGGTAGAAAATGATCAACTTGTAGAACCGCAAATCGTGGTAGGTGCACAGGGCTATGCGGTGTTTGAATCACTATTAGAGGGGTTATCAAATAGTGATAAAAAAGAATAATGATTTTCATATTGAATAAAAGGCAACTAATGTTAGTTGCCTTTTATTTTATCTAAACTAATTTGTTGATTTAGAGATTATCTCTCGATATTTGATATTAAGTGTCGAGATTTATAGATGTTGTGGTGAATTGAAACGGCATGCATATTTTTTTATTAAATCATCGATTATTAATAGTTGTTTTGTTTGTGTTAGTTTTTTGTTGTTTAAAATAAAGTTCTTATTTTTCATATAGTAATTTTTGAATTATATAAAAATATTAAATTAATATTAGTCTGGGCTCATATTAGTGGTGAGAGTTTACTTGTAAGATAAATTTTCTTATATATTCATGATTTGAATAATAATGTTTGATATTGTGATGAAAATTAATTTTTTTGGTTGAAATTTAATCGCCGTGTTTGTAGGATTTTACCCACAAAAACCAACCTATGCTTAAATACTGAAGAAAAAGAGGTAAATTAATTGCATACGAATAAATGATTTATCTTGTGTGACTAACGCAAGTTTAACTTAAATAGTAAATAACTAATTTATGATTTTTATTTTGCTTTTTGATTGTTTAAAAGGCAATGCCTTTTATTGAATAATTATTAGATGTCTTTTGGTTTTAATTATAGCTTATTTTATTGATTTTAACGTTTATAAGCGTTTGAAATTAAATTAAATTTATACGTTTAGGCTAGTTATTTTTTTTCGCTCGCTAATCATCAATCGTTCGACATGATTTCGGACTTATGCTGTGTGAAAAATTAGAACCAAAGATAAAACCACATAAGAAATTAAGTATGTTTAATACCCATTTTAATATTGTTACTTCCAATACATTTAAACTTTCAACAACGGCTCTTATCAGCCTCTTATCTCTGACATTCAACGCAACGGCGCAGTCACAAGACATCCCGCATGAGCATTTGATTCAACAAGAAAAATCGGTTTCACCTACTGCCAAGGAGAAGCGCCAGCAGGCTCAAGATAATACTAGCGTGCTAAAGCAGACGATGATTAATTATCATGGTGCATCGGCGAAAAACAAACATCACTATTTAGAGCAAATGATTTCTCTTGCTCACGATCGTCAAGTATTAATTTCCGAGTTGTTTCAGTCAGACCCTAGCACGGTAGCGCAGGTTGCTCTGACTGCAAAAGCTCGCAAAGGTATGCCTGAAAAAGTGCAAGCTTTGTTAGAGCAGGAGCAAACGCTAGAAGGCGAACTGGAGGTTTTCTATGAAGATTATGAAGATCACAGCAAGAGCCGTCTTCGATATGTACTGCAAACCTCTGAGGGCTCTGTTGAGGTTTATGGTTCTTCTAAATCACAAATCAACCCAATTCCATCTGGTGCTAAAGTTCGCGCTAGCGGTTGGAAGTTTGATGATCAAAACGCGTTAGTTTTGGAAGAGTCTCAGCAAGGTCTTCTTGTATTGGCTGATGGAGATACAGATGCCGCATCAACCAGTACTTCACCTTTCACTTTGTCCAATACTTTAGGTGAACAGTCGACACTAGTGATGTTAGTGAATTTTCTGGATGATGTACAAGAACCATGGACTGTTGAAGAAGTAACTGATCTAGTATTTGGCTCGGTGAATGATTTCTATAAAGAAAATTCAAATAATCAGACATGGTTTACTGGAGACGTTCTAGGCTATTACACGCTGCCTATGAACTCAGTATGTAATACTGCGCAAATTTATACTGCGGCTAAAGAAGCTGCTACAGCTGACAGCGTAGACATCGATACCTATGATCGAGTGGTTTTCGTTTTTCCTAAAATTGCTGATTGTGGGTGGACAGGAAAAGGTACAGTGGGTGGGACACCGTCGAGAACTTGGATCAATGGTTCTATGACACTAAGAACTGTAGCCCACGAACTTGGCCATAACCTTGGATTGCATCATGCGAAAAAGCTTGAATGTGGTGTTGAGGTGATTAGTGGTGATTGTTACACAGTTGAATACGGTGATAGTTTGGAGATCATGGGAGCTCCGGGCTTTACCGGACATTTCAGTGCTTTCAACAAAGACAGTCTAGGGTGGTTTTCTTCTGAGCCATCATCAATTGCAGGTAAAATTATTGAAGTAAATTCTGATGGTAGTTACATACTTGAGCCTTATGAGTCCGTTCCTGAGGGGGAAGCCAAAGCAATAAAGATTCAGCGAGGTGTGGACTCTTCAACAGGAAAGAAACTTTGGTACTACCTAGAGTATCGGCAGCCTAAAGGTTTTGACAGCTATCTTGCGAGTTATTCGGATCTTACGTCTGGTGTAACAATGCGCCTAAGTACAGAGTCCGATATGAACAGTAGCCAACTTATTGATTTAACCCCGGCTAGCCAAATAACTGACTGGAACGATTCTGCTTTGGCTGTTGGAAAAAGTTATACAGATATAGAGGCTGGGTTAACCATTACCACCGAGTGGGCCGACAATACCGGAGCAAGTGTCCATATCAGCTTTACGCAGCCAACATGCCATAAAAATGCTCCCACTGTTGCCGTTTCTCCTAGCCAAAATACCATAGCGGAGTCGGGGAGCACGCTCGGTTATAGTGTTACAGTCACTAATAATGACGCAGAAGGTTGCGATACCTCAGAGTTTGACGTTGAAGCTTCGGTACCAAGTGGGTGGAGTGCCACCTCATCTAAGCTAAGTTTAGCGCCAGGAGACAGTGAGAGTGTGGTCATTGATGTGACTTCTGACTTAACGGCGACGGATGGTAGTTACTCGATGCTATTTAGCGTAATAAACAGTATTGATACTGATTACTACACAAATACAGAAGCAAATTTTGATATCAAAACGCCAGTGGACGTCTGTTCACGTGGAACGCCTTTGTTGGTGTTATCTGCAAATCAAACGGGGGAGTTTGAACCGGGCAGTACTGCTAGTTACACAGCAACTCTGACCAACCAAGATAGTGCAACTTGTGATTCGAGTACATTTACCCTATCAGCGAGTGTACCAAGTGGGTGGACTGCTAATAGCGGTGGTATTACTTTGAGCCCTAGTGAAACTCAATCATTCACAATGAATGTTACGTCAAGCGCAGAAGCAACAGATGGAACATACGATATCGCCATTAACGCTCAGCATTCAGCAGATACGAGCCTGAATATTAGCAAAAAGGTGAGCTTCGGAATCTCAGTTCCAGTCCAGGTGAATAGCGCACCAGTTGCCCAGACAGATCGAGTGGAAGTAAGTTCAAAAGACTCAGTAAGTATTAATGTGCTCGCAAATGATAGCGATCCTGAAGGGGATAAACTAACGATAACATCTGTAACTCAGGGTTCGAAAGGAGCGGTACGAATGACGTCAGATGGTCAGTTAATATATACGCCAGCTAAGAACTTTAAAGGAAGTGATAGTTTCAGTTATACCATCAGTGATGGCGATCTTACTGCGTCAGCGCTAGTGTATATTAGTATGGCGAGCACTTCAGGCTCTAATACCAATAAAGGAAAGGGTAGAAAATAATTTTTCTGTAAACAAGGCTCAGTAAGATTAAAAGGTGCAATGTGTTAAATCATTGCACCTTTTTTAACTAAGGTAAGCCGATAACTTTATTTACCTCATCATCATTAGTTAGGGCGCCAATACGGCTTGTGCGTTGACAACAATCACTGGCTCTACTGCTGGCCCACCATCTTCATCTGCTACTGAGATTACCAATAAGCCTCCAGAGCCTGCAGACCTAAATAGGTTATCTACAGAAGCATCCGGTGTGAGCAAATCAACACTAAATGTACAGTTCATGCTACCGTTCGCTGCGATAGAGAATGGGAACGCAACTGGACAATTACTTGCGGTAATCAAGTAATGTGTATTACCTTGACCAGCTTCTATTGGAGTGCCCGCAATACTAAGAGCATTTAAATTAACCGCTTCATAGCTAGAGGCGTTCTCAATGTTAAGGCTCAATGTTAATGACAGAGCGAAATTCAAGTTGATATCAGCTGGTTCATTGATAAATGCAACTTTACCGTTATCGGTATCTGTGACGATTTCAGGAATGAAATCATCGGTTTCACCTGTTACTTCCGCTGTGTTCATATGTGGCATGTCTGGTTCACCCGATAGGAAAGTCGTAACAGTACAGAATCGACTTTCTCCAGGAGCTAAGATATCACCATAGAAGTTACAATTGCCTTGGAAGCTTCCTGCATCGAATAACACACCAAGTTTGTCATCCGTCATTTCTGTGAGAGTGATACTGTCTACAGGGGACGTATTGGTAATAGTAAACGTGAAGTCTACATTATCACCAGACTCGGTTACAGAATATGGTGGCTCGTCTAAAGCGTTAGGAGTTTTGACCAAATCAATAGCACCAGGGCTGTTACTAAAGGACACACTCGCTTGACCAGAGTCTTCATCCGAGTCGTTTTCGTTATCAAAAGCGATAGCAGTAACGTTGTTCACAAATGCAGGATCACCCACATTACCTGCAACATTTCGTGTATAGCTAAATTGACAAGACTCACCGATTCCAAGCATTGCTCCCAAGCACGTTGCTGCTTCAGTTGCGATGTTGTATTGGTCATCTGTTATAGATGTGATCTCTACCTCGTCAACCGACGAATTGTTGGTGATAACAACAGTGTATTCGACAGGTTCACCAGCAAGACTTTCGACAACGGTTGTTGGATTAGCTGATTTAGTAACAGAAATTTCAGGAGATACATTCGTGAGTTTTACGATGATCTCATTACTACAGTTTGGATTTGGCGTACCAGCGGTACTCGCGACGGTACAAGTGTTGTCTCCGACAGGTTCGTCATATTCATCGACGATAGTGGAACGAACATAGTTTTCAAACGATTCGTCAGTAGGGATATCTGGTAAGTCGTCGTCACTAATAGCAATTTTGAATGTACACTCTAAACCAACCGCTTCTGGCGGAATCTCATAAGGAAGCACGATGTTTTCACAAGCGTTGGCTAGCTCACTTGACATTAATGTGTAGTGACCTTTCGTCATGCCAATATCATTACCGCCACCTACACTGTTTAGCAAGAATGTTTGTGAATCAGAGTTAGTGCTAGAGGATATTTCATCTTCGATTTTAGTCACGAAAACGCTGTTACCAGTACTTTCAGCTGGGACGATTTTAATTGTGTAGATAAATTCGTCGCCAGGTTCTGTTCCCGCCATTTTATTAACCGATTTGGTGGAAACGGGTGGATCTGGTTGAATAAAAATTGGAATGTTGTAATTGTCGTCACAATTACATTTTGATGGAGCGCCAGGGTAGGCATCATTACCATCTTCACAGACTTCATTTTTACCAGGTTGGCGCCAGCTAACACAGTTTGGTAGGTTGAGTTGACCATCTCCGTCAGTATCTTCACACAGCGTGGTTACCTCGGCAGAATGGATAACGACTTGTGCTTGTTGTACGTCAAAACAAGCGTCACCATCGGTGTCGTTCGAGTTCTGAGAGTATTCATCGCTCAAAGTATAGATGTTACAGCTACCATTAAGTGCATTCGGTCCTCCTTCGTTCTGGAAGTAAAGTCCGATGTCATAACGATCACTTGCAGTTGATACAACTTCAAAGTCAGCGGTAAACGTTACGGTTTGTTGAGCTACACAGACCGTCGTTCCTGGGTCTACCGGATTACCACCGATTGCAGTAACTTCGATATTTGTAGCTTCTGCGATATTGATATCATTAGCGGTACAATTCAAATTCTTACCATATTGATCCTCCATACAAATACTTTGTATACCAGGGTCTTGCGCGAATGCGGTTTGCCCATAAAATGCCGCGGCACCTATTAACATGGCGCTAAGCAGCCTTTTATGTCGGCTATTTATTAAATGTTCCATCATCTACCTTCTTTTCTTCTTGAAAGTTGATAAAAGGGCGATGTGAATACCCAATGATGCCAACACTGGACTTCGGCATCATTGAGTACACGAACTGCTGTGCCCCTAGTCCTAAGACAATTACTCCAAAGTGGATAACTAGAAACTGTGCTTTTGGAGCGGTTGTCGGTGACCATAAGAGAGCAAAAATCAAACCAAGCTTAACTGTTTGATTTTTATTGTTTTTGTTTTTTGACAAGTGTCTTTAAAATACACATTGTGAACAGAGTGTTAACTTGTTCGCATTCGCATGGAAGACAGAAAACGAGAATTAAATTTAATATCAATAAGTTACAAGGAGGCAGAAGAACATACCTTTAGTATGTGTTTCTAGTTTACAAGTGAACACTTTGTCGGTATTCGATGCTAAAGGGTATGCTGAATAAATACGGAATACTGTTATTTAAGAATCTGGTGGAAGGATGGCCAATTAGATGTTTATCGAAAGGATTATTCTGAGAAGCTACATGGATATAATTAGGATAATAGATCTACAATTTGAAGGTTATTTACTCTTTCGGACTGTTTCTTAACCATATGAATCAAAAAGATAAAATTTATTGTTGACCTAATAAATTAATCCGTTAAAGTACGCCTCGTTCTCACGGCAAAGGTCGATGAGACAGATGGTGTCTAACCCATCGCATGATTGCGTTGCCCTGGTGGTGGAATTGGTAGACACAAGGGATTTAAAATCCCTCGGCGTTCGCGCTGTGCCGGTTCAAGTCCGGCCCGGGGCACCATCAAAATCTTTGGTGACAGAGATACAAAATCAGAAAGGCGCCTTGGCAGAGTGGCTATGCAGCGGATTGCAAATCCGTGGACCTCGGTTCGACTCCGGGAGGCGCCTCCAATATTTATAAAAAAACCGGCTTATAGCCGGTTTTTTTATATTTGGCATTTCAAACCATTCCAATACATATCTAAATAGTAGTTGTGTATAAACTACAGACCTAAATTAATTATTATATCTAACTTAGTTATATTTCTCTCTATATAATTATAGTTAACTTAGTCTAATACTGAATTTAATTTTGATATTTATCTCCTTTTAAATATATTTTTCTTGATTTATTAGTGTGCTCTGTACTTCGGTTTAACCTTTTAATAAATATGAGTATAGGTGAGTATTGTGATGTTTCATTGTTTTTATTTGACTTAAATTTAACAATAGAATGAGTTAGTGTGGTTCAGGGAATGATGAATAATATTAACATTATGTGCCGTTATTAAGTTAATGACTTTAAAGCTTATAACTTTTGTTGTGTATTTTATTTATTTTGGTTTTCACCTCTATTCTACTGATATTTAAAGAATTAATTTTTGCGGTTAAACTTAATTGCTAAATTTATTTTATAATATAAATGTTGTTTATATAAAATTGTTTTTATATTCAATTAAATATTTGATAGGTAAGATAAATTTTTTGTTTATGCTCTTTATTTAAGTTGTTCGTCTTTGTGGTTGAATTTTGACCATTTGTTTTGTTATGATTCTCGCGAATATATTTTTGTTTATTATTCATTTATGAACATATTCATGTTAAATGAGGACATGCCTGGATTAGTAGGCTAGGACATTTTATTGTCTAAATTTTATATTATTTACATTATGTATTTTCATTGAAAAATGAATTATTTACTATTCTAAATTAGGTGAAGCAGTGATAAAAAATATTAAAATAAATAGAAAAACTCTAAATAAAGGGTTGTCATTTTTATTGGTAATATTATCTTTTCTACAGAGTACCCACTACGCCAATGCAACAGCAAATACGACGGGACAACAAAATACACTAGTTATGTTGCTGAATTTCAAAGAGAACCCGAATGAGCAACCGTTGAGCAAGGCCGAAGCAAATCATTTAGTATTTGATACTGTGGATGATTTTTATCGCGAGAATTCTTTTGGCCAGACTTGGTTTTCTGGTCAAGTTGTGGGTTGGTATACACTGCCTGTTTCAAACCAGATATGTGACTTAAGCGCCGTGCGCGAAGCGGCAGATCAGAAAGCTATTTCATCAGGTATAGACTTGGGCCAGTATGATCGTATCGTTTATATGATGACGAAAACGGCGTGCAGCATTGCTGGCTCAGCGACGATGCAGGGTAAGCCGTCACGAGCTTGGATTAATGGCAACTTTTCCGCAATGAACATTGCTCATGAATTGGGACATAATCTTGGAATGCGTCACTCGGGTGCACTTGACTGTGGTGACCAACCTATCTCAGATCACTGTACAAGACGTGAATATGGTGACAGCTATGATGTGATGGGGGGCTCTAATGGTTATATCAATACTTTCCAGAGAGAGCAGCTAGGTTGGTTAGAAGGTAGTCATGCTGCTAAAACAATTGAAGTTACTCAAAGTGGCACTTATGTAATTGCAAACTACGAAACACAAAGTAGCGCTCCTGTAACCATCAAGGTACCACGTGGTATTGATCCGACTACGGGGAAGAAAAGCTGGTTTTATATTGAGTATCGCCAATCAGTTGGCTACGACAGTTTTTTAGATGCACGCTCTTACATTTTTTATCGTGGCGATGTAACGGACGGCATTGTCATTCGCTCAGCACTAGAAGGTGATGAACGCAGTAGCAATCTGCTTCATTTTAAAATGGGCTCTGAATATTATGCCATTACTGGCTCAAACGACTGGTACGATCCAGCCATGCCAGTTGGTGATAGTTATACTGATCCGCTTTCTGGAGCGACGATCAACTTAAATAGCGCAAATGGTACTCAGGCTGAGGTGACGGTAACGCTAAGTGGTTCTGAGCCTGGTGGTGGCATGGGTAACTGCACTATTAACGCACCGAGTATAACGGCTCAAGCGATTACGAAAAACTCAGTTCTGGCAGGTGAAGATGTGCAGTATCAGGTGAGCATAACAAACAATGACTCTATAGATTGCGGAACTTCTACCTTTAATATCAATACCGTGGTACCGATTGGTTGGCAAGCTAGTGACAATCAGTTAACACTGGCTTCTGGTGAGTCCGGACAAGCAGTAGTCGTTGTGACCTCAGCAACAGAAACTGAAGCAAAAAATTACTCACTATCTATTCAAACTCAGCACTCAGCTGATCTATCTTATGATGCTGCAACATCAGTAATGTATGCTGTGATGGCAGATGAATTGACAAAGCCTGAACTGGCTGCTGTTGATGATACCGTTATCTTGAATGAAAAAAAGTCTGTTCTAATAGATGTGTTGGTAAACGATATTATTGATGCGCAAGCTTCGGCCTCAGTCGTCTCATTTACAGAGCCTAATAAAGGCAGTGTCGAACTATTGTCAGATGGTTCTTTGCGCTACACACCAAGCCGAAGGTTCAAGAATAATGATAGCTTTAGTTATACCATTAGCGATGGTAATAGTCGCTCAACGGCCGATGTGTTGATAAAGCTACAGTCGGATGGTGGTGATAACAGCAAGCCAGGTAAAGGAAAAAACAAGTAGCAGAATCACATAAAAATGCCTGACTCTTTGAGTCAGGCATTTTCCTATTTCTAATAATTAGAAACGCATTTTATAGGTTAAGGTCCGATGCGGGCGCAGGGCACATCTCGAGATCTACACATTGAGGACACAAGGTACATTCTGCCTCAGCAGGCATAACTGGTGCTAGATCGCCAAACACAGGAACACCCGTTGCAGTTACCATATCTTTAAAGGCACCTACATAAAATCCCGGAGTACCTTCACCCAATTCGTCTTCTCCTGGAACAGGAACGTAGCTACCTGAATATGGAGCACATGCCCCTATAGTTCCCATAGGGGTTAAGGTACCGATAAATTGAGGATCAGCGTCTTTATCGTCAGTCACAAATACGTTATTTATGGTTACTTCGGATGTGTTACAGACTTCACCACTGTAATTCACTTGTAGTCCGTAATGTCCATAGTCGTTAAGCACTACGAGCACGTCACAATCTTTTTCAAGTGATAATGAACCGATAAGGTTTTGTTCAGGACAATCCCAACTTGCCGTGTCTTGAGTTGCCACTTCGCCACCTACTTCAGTTGCAGCTTTAGCACTAGCATGGTTCAGGATACCATTCTGGTTAATAACAAAACTGCCATTAATAACCTGTGAGTCGTCCAGATCGAGCATACCTATATTGGTTGTGTGGCTACCTAAACCATCTATATCTTCTGCGGTATCATCAGTGACGACAATATCGTATAGCGGCACGGTTCCTGAGTTTGTTACGGTTAACTTGTAATTGAATCGCAATGAATCACCACCAACAACTTCGCCAAATGTACATTCTTTAACAAGAGTAATTTCTGGTTCTCCTGGTGTGTAACAGAATGACACATGGCTCAGACCGTAGTAGTTACCATTTTTAGGATTAACGGGAGAGTGTAAGTTTCCGTCGGAATAAGTTATTACACCACCGTCACTATAATATTCGTAGAAATTACCATTTGGTCCGCCTTTAACAAAGATAGAGTGGACAATACCTCCGCTGCTTGACCAATCAAATGTCTTATCTGGTTGAACATCGATAGTAACGCTTAATTCCCCATCGCCGAGCACACCATCGCCCAATTGATCTCCATCTATGCGATACTCCACGAGCCCTTCAACATTGCCCATAAGATCCGAACAAGTTGGATTGCCCTCTACAAACATAGGGTGTACCCCATTGTCTGTAGGTTCACCAGGGTCGTTAGCTAACGCATTTTGCGTGCTTAAAACAAAGCTTAGAACAACTAGTAATAAAGCCAATAGTTTTGCCTTGGTTATGTTGGCACAACTCAATACGTTTGTGATCCAACATGAATTAATATTGCTTTCCATAAAACCTCCGTTGAGCCTGGGGGGTACTGCTTACCAAAACTCGTTGTTAGTTTGTTATTTGTTGTGGAACGTCAACTTCGGGTGAAAATAAAAGCACAGAGCATGCCATTAGATAACTATTTGTATTTGCATTATTTTTGTGATTTTTGATGATAAAATTGTGTCAGCGCTTTTTACAGTTTTATGCAGGCGTATTTTTGATTTCAGTTAACTCTATGATTGGGAAGATTTAAGTTCGAAGTAAAAATGTCCACAGCAATGTTACACAGTGTTCAGCAGTGTTACACATGAGGGTTATGGCTCCCTTAATCTCCACTGCCACAATTCACAAAGTGAATAGCTTTAGTCGGTTGGGCCCGGAATTCGTATGCGCTACTGAGTTGCAAAGTATGGTGAGTCTAATAGAGAGGTAGATGACAGTGTATATGATAGGTCGAAATTTTAGTTGGTTTGAAGGGGGCTTTAGAGTGTTTTTCAAGGTGGATAACTCTCCTGGTGCAAAGTCTTAAATGGAGGCCTTTGCACCGGGACTACTGAGGGTTAGCGGTTTAGTGCACCACAACGCTCAGGCTGGTAGGTGATATCGACAATTTCAATTGTCTTCACTTGATTATTTGGCATTGGCCAGTCAAGTTTTTGACCAACAGACAAACCGATCAGTGCGCTGCCTACGGGCGCAAAAATAGAGATATCATCACTGCTTTTCAGTTCAGAAGGGTAAACCAGTGTCTTTGTCATGGTTCTATCTTCACCTGAAAATTTAAACTCTACAGTCGAGTTCATCGTGACCACGTTATCTGGCATTTGTTCTGGCTCAAGAACTGTTGCTCGGTCGAGCTCTGCTTCTAATTCCACAAGCTCCGCTGCGATGTTTGGCATTTTATCCAACAAAGCCGTGATTCGGTTCATATCTAAGCTTGAGATGTAGATAGAATTGTTTTCTGACATTTTATGACTCCCAAATAAAAGGCCGCCTCACAAAAATGGGACGGCACTCTATATGTCAATTACGGTATCAATCATATGGACGCTATTCCATATGAACTAAACCTGATTTTAGTCTTTATAGTGCGACTTAGCTAGTAAAAAATTTTTGTTGTGAAGCTTGATTTTTCTAAATCTTTCAATCACTTCAGATATTGTTCTCTGATCACCTTGAAACGGTGAAGTCAAGTGAGTGCGTCGTTTAGAAGCAAAACAGGATTTATCGTAGGTGTGCTCGGTTTCGATGGTCAGCCTAACTTCATAAAAGCAAAACGGTATAGTCCGTTGCTAGCATGGCTTCGGTTATCTCAGTTTGTTAAAACTACCAATATCCGTTAATAAATTACTTTTTATTTCGCAATAGTCAGATAAATACGTTCATCTACCCCTTTAGGGTAGTTTGAAATTGTAATTGATTTACATCATGTATTAATTTTCTTTCACAATTAACAATGAGCTCAGTGATAAGAACCTAACCCTTAGGAATTATAATGAGCAAGTTGAAGCTAGTAGTCATCGGTAACGGTATGGTAGGGCACCGTTATATTGAAGACTTAGTCGAGAAAGCTGATATGTCTAATATAGACATTACGGTTTTCTGTGAAGAACCTCGTGTCGCATACGACCGTGTGCACCTTTCCTCTTACTTTTCTCACCATACTGCAGATGAACTTTCTTTAGTAAAAGAAGGCTTCTACGAGAAACACGGTATTAACATGCTGATCGGCGAACGCGCGATTAACATCAACCGTGAAAACCGCATTGTTTACTCAAGCACTGGCCGTGAAGTTCAATACGACAAGCTGATTCTTGCTACTGGCTCATTCCCATTTGTTCCACCTATCAAAGGTCACGAAAGCAAAGACTGTTTTGTTTACCGTACTATCGAAGATCTTAAAGCGATCGAAGCGTGTGCGAAGAAGAGCAAATCAGGCGTTGTTGTCGGTGGTGGTCTGCTAGGCCTTGAAGCAGCAGGCGCACTGAAAGCACTGGGTGTAGAAACGCACGTTGTTGAGTTCGCGCCAAAACTAATGGCTGAGCAACTTGACCTGGCTGGTGGTAACCAGCTTCGTCAAAAGATCGAGCGTATGGGCGTGAACGTTCACACCAGCAAAAATACGCTTGAGATTGCGCCAGAAGGCACAAACGCACGCAACGTTATGCGTTTTGCTGACGGTTCAGAACTAGAAACAGACTTCATCGTATTCTCTGCAGGTATTCGTCCACAAGACAAACTAGCACGCCAAATGGAGCTAGAAGTGGCACCTCGTGGCGGTGTTGCTATCAACGATCATTGTCAGACTTCTGATGAGAACATCTACGCGATTGGTGAGTGTGCGTCTTGGAACGAAATGTTCTACGGCCTTGTTGCTCCTGGCTACAAGATGGCGACAGTTGCCGTTGATCACCTACTAGGTAACACAGAAAGCAAATTCGAAGGCGCTGACATGTCTGCGAAGCTGAAACTTCTAGGTGTAAAAGTAGGTTCAATCGGTGACGCGAACGGTCGTACTGAAGGTTGTAAGAGTTACGTTTACCAGAACGAAGAACAAGAAGTCTACAAACGTCTTATCGTTTCTAAAGACAACAAGAAACTGCTTGGCGCGGTTATGGTTGGCGATACGTCTGACTACGGCGATCTGCTTCAACTTATGTTGAACGAAATCGACCTACCAGAACACCCAGATGCGTTGATCCTTCCTGCGCACGCAGGCGCTGAGAAACCAGCACTAGGTGCAGACGCTCTACCAGAAAGCGCAGTGATCTGTTCATGTTTCGACGTGACAAAAGGCAAGATCGCCCAAGCGGTTGCTGATGGTCACCACACATTGGGTGACATCAAAGCGGTGACTGGCGCAGGTACAGGCTGTGGTGGTTGTATTCCTCTAGTGACGTCTGTTCTAAATGCTGAGCTTGCTAAATCTGGTATCGAAGTGAAGAACGACGTGTGTGAGCACTTTGCATACTCACGCCAAGAGTTGTTCCACCTAATCCGTATCGAAGAGATCAAAACGTTTGATGAGCTTCTAGAGAAATACGGTAAAGGTTACGGCTGTGAAGTTTGTAAACCACTGGCTGGTTCTATCTTGGCTTCTTGCTGGGGTGAGCACATTCTTAAGCCACAACTGGTTAAGCTGCACGACACGAACGATAACTTCCTAGGTAACATCCAAAAAGACGGTACTTACTCTGTTATCCCACGTATGGCGGGTGGTGAAGTAACACCTCAAGCACTGGGTGCGTTAGCGAACGTTGCAGCAGAATACAACCTATACACCAAAGTAACCGGTGCTCAACGTATTGGTCTGTTTGGTGCTCAAAAAGACGATCTTCCAGAGATCTGGCGCAAGCTTATCGACGCTGGTTTCGAAACAGGTCAAGCGTACGCAAAAGCCCTTCGTATGGCGAAGACCTGTGTTGGCTCAACGTGGTGTCGTTACGGCGTTCAAGATTCTGTTGGTCTGGGTTCTTACATCGAGAACCGTTACAAAGGCATTCGTACACCTCATAAGATGAAGTTCGGTGTTTCTGGCTGTACTCGTGAGTGTGCGGAAGCACAAGGTAAAGACCTTGGTATTATCGCGACTGACGCAGGTTGGAACATGTACGTATGTGGTAACGGTGGTATGAAACCTCGTCACGCAGACCTACTTGCAAGTGACCTAGATAAAGAAACACTAATCAAGTACATCGACCGCTTCATGATGTTCTACATCCGTACTGCTGCGCCACTACAACGCACATCAGTTTGGATGGAAAACATGGAAGGTGGCGTTGACTACCTACGCGAAGTGATTGTTGAAGACAAACTTGGCATCAACACTCAACTAGAAGCTGATGTAGCGAAGCTTGTAGACGAGTACGAGTGTGAGTGGACTGCGACCATCAACGACGAATCACAACTGACTCGTTTCGCGCACTTCATCAACTCTGACAAGCGCGATGACAACGTTGTGTTTGTACAAGAGCGTGAACAGCACCGCCCAGCAACCTTCACGGAAAAGCACCCTGAAGCGAAAGGCGACATCCTACACGTAGCGATCACTGAAGCATAAGGGAAGGTTGATTATGTCATTTGAAAAGATTTGCCAAATCAGCGACATCGTACCGGGCACAGGTGTTTGTGCACTGGTTGATGGTCAGCAAGTTGCGGTATTCCGCCCAACACAAGCAGAAGAAGTGCTGGCGATCAGCAACACAGACCCGTTCTTCCAATCAAACGTGCTTTCTCGCGGTTTGATCTGTGAGCACCAAGGCGAGCTTTGGGTGGCTAGCCCACTTAAGAAGCAACGCTTTAACCTGACAACAGGTGCGTGCATGGAAGACGAGCGTTTTAGCGTGAAAGCGTACAAAACCCGCGTAACCAACGGCGAAGTAGAAATCTCTGCGTAAGCTTGGTTTTCATTCCCTCCTCTTAGGGGGAGGGAATGAACTGAAACCTAGATTCAATAGACAAAGGCTTTCCAAGCATCATCTCAGGGGAACAGGGAAGCGAGGTGTTGTAGACAGCGTTCAGGTGTCAACGGGAAGCCTTTCTCTATTCAATCTTTAACTTTTTAACTTTCAATTTTGGATAAGGACACATTCATGTCTACTGATTTTAAGCCTGCAGAATTCGTGCAAACCATGATCAATGTTGGTGAAGCGAAAACCAATACAAGCACGCGAGACCTTCTGCTTCGCGGTACGATGGCTGGCGTTATTCTTTCGCTTGCGGTGGTGGTTGCTATTACCGCGATTGTACAAACGGGTATCGGTCTTGTAGGAGCACTTGTTTTCCCCGTTGGTTTCGTAATTCTAAGTGTGATGGGGTATGACCTAGTAACCGGTGTTTTTGGTCTAGCGCCTCTGGCTAAGTTTGCTAACCGTCCGGGCATCACTTGGGGTCGTATCTTCCGTTGTTGGGGTCTTGTAGGCTTGGGTAACCTTATCGGTTCTCTGATCGTTGCTTACCTAGTGGCTATCTCTCTAACAGGTAACTTCTCTCTAGAACTGAACGCAGTAGCGAAGAAATTTGTGGCTGTTTCTACCGCGCGTAGCCTTGGTTTTGAAAACATGGGTATGGACGGATGGATCACGTGTTTCGTACGCGGCATCTTCTGTAACCTAATGGTATGTCTAGGCGTTATCGGCAACATGACAGCACGTTCAGTATCTGGTCGCGTAGCAATGATGTGGTTCCCAATCTTCATCTTCTTCGCTCTAGTATTCGAGCACACAGTAGTAAACATGTTCCTATTCCCACTAGGTATGATTCTAGGTGCGGATTTTGGTATCGCGACTTGGTTGAACTTCAACCTTATCCCAACCATCCTAGGTAACATTGTTGGTGGTCTAGTAATGACTTGTATTCCACTGTACCTAACTCACGCAAAAACAGCGCCTTCTATCAACGTAGTTGAAGAAGAAGTAAAAACAGAGCCTGCAATCGCAAAATAAACCGCTTTTATCTGGCCCTACCTATGGTAGGTAGGGCTGTTCAACTCATTTAACTTTCGATAAGTATTGTATTGATTTAGCTATAAAAAGTAATAACTCCTTGGAGTGATTTTAACCTTGAGTTAATGACTTGAGTGTTACTTTTTATGTCCAAATTTTCGATAGGCGTTGATATGACAACTGTTAACTCATCTTTAAACAGCGGCTTTGTTTCTCTTGTTGGTGCAGGTCCTGGTGACCCTGATTTACTCACAGTAAAAGGCTTAAAAGCCATTCAAGCGGCTGAAGTTGTGGTGTACGACCGATTGGTATCAAAAGAGATTCTTGAGTTGGCGCATGCATCAGCAGAGATGATTTATGTTGGGAAAAAGCTCGATTTTCACTGCGTGCCTCAAGATCAAATCAACCAAATCTTGGTGCAAAAAGCGCAAGAAGGTAAACGCGTTGTACGTCTAAAAGGCGGCGATTCATTTATCTTTGGTCGTGGCGGTGAAGAGCTAGAAGAGCTAGCAGAATTCGGCATCAAATACGAAGTGGTTCCGGGTATCACAGCTGCTGCGGGTGCAACGGCTTACGCAGGTATTCCATTAACGCATCGTGACCACGCGCAAAGCGTTCAGTTCATTACTGGTCACGTACAAAAAGATGGCCGTGAGATTGAATGGCATTCACTAGCGCAATCCAACAACACACTTGTGTTCTATATGGGGTTGAAGCAAAGCGGCCATATTATGGATAAGCTGATCACTCATGGGTTAGATCCTGAGATGTCATGCGCCATTATTGAAAACGGTACGCGCCCAGAGCAGCGCGTGTTCCAAGGAAATTTGAACGAGCTATCGATCATGGCAGAGCAAGCCGTGAGCCCAGCATTGATTGTGGTTGGCAGCGTGACTCAACTTCACAACAAGTTGGATTGGTTCGCAACGTAATACAGCCCAGAAGTGACTATATTTTACAGGGGCTTTGTTGCCTCTGCATTTCTTGCTTACGCATAGGCATTTGATCAATGAGGTTGTTGATAAACGGCCAGTCTGTTTCTGCGCCCCAGCGGTGTTTTTCTAGACCATCTTTACCAAGCAAAATAGCGGTATGAGAGCCTTTTTCGACCTCATAAAGACGAGCTAGCATTTTTAGGTCGAACTCTTCTTTAAGCCAAGCAGGAAAAGTATAACCTTGTTCTGTAATGACCAGCGTGACGACATCTCTGTCTTCCAACTCACACTCATTCATAAGTGTTTCTAGCAAGAATTGTTTGACGTATTCATCATTTTCTGGCGCAAAGTAGAGCACACTTCTATGTGGCCAGTATTTGGAGTGCGCTGGATAACCAAATGCTGTCGATGACAAGATACAAGAAAGCAGTATCACTAGTAACTTTCCACCCATGACAGTTCCCCTAGAAACCCAAATAACTTTTTATACGTTAAGTTTAGTGGAATTGGCTCATTGTGCTTTTTCCAAAACTGGCATAGGGTAGGCAGCAAATAAATTGAGCGTAGAAATAGATGAGTTCGGAAAGCAAACAAAAAATCGCCATTTTGGTTGATGTACAGAATGTGTATTACACCTGTCGCGAAGCGTATCGAAGCAATTTTGATTACAACCAGTTTTGGTATGTTGCCACACAAGGGAAAGAGGTGGTAAGTGCTCGTGCTTATGCTATTGCGAGCAATGATCCCAAGCAACGTCAGTTCCACCATATTCTTCGTGGTGTTGGATTTGAGGTGATGCTTAAACCCTACATCCAGCGTCGTGATGGCAGCTCGAAAGGCGATTGGGATGTGGGTATTACTCTCGATGCAATTGAAATTGCTCCCGAAGTTGAGGAAGTGATTCTAGTTTCGGGAGATGGAGACTTTAGTCTGCTAGTAGAGAGAATTCAGCAGCGCTTCAATAAAACGGTGACCGTTTATGGTGTACCTAAACTTACATCTCAAACTCTGATTGATTGTGCCGACAATTTTGTCGCGATTGATGACGATTTCTTGCTGTAGTTAATAGTGCAATAAAGAAAGGCGAGTCACTCAGGCTATACGAAAACGTACAATGACTCGCCTCTAATTTATCGTTGATTTGGCTAGTTACGAAGGAATGATCATTTGCCCTAGCAAGTAACCCAAGCAACACGCACCAATCACGCCGATTAAGCCCACAGACATGAATGAGTGGTTGAAGTACCACTTACCAATCTTAGTTGTGCCCGAGGTATCGAAGTTCACAGTCGCGATATCTGAAGGGTAGTTTGGAATAAAGAAGTAGCCGTATACCGCTGGCATCAAGCCGATAAGCAGCGCAGGTTCCAAACCTAAGCCGAGACCAACAGGCAGCATCATGCGAGCCGTTGCAGCTTGAGAGTTCACCACAACCGACACAATGAATAACGCAAGCGCGAATGTCCAAGGATAGTTGGTTACCATCTCAACGATGCCAGATTTAAATTGAGGCATAGCGTACTGGAAGTAGGTATCTGACATCCATGCAATACCGAAGATAGCAATCGCCGCCACCATACCAGATTTAAATACCACCCCATTTGGTACGTCACGCGGGTCAGTTTTGGTCGCAAGCAAAATGATACCGCCGAAGCAGAGCATCATCATTTGAATCACAACTGCCATGCTGATTGGCTTCGAGCCATCTACGATGGTACGAATGTCTGGCCACATCGCGATAACGACGATAACCAAGATAGAAGCAATGAACAGCAATACAGAGTTACGAGCACTTGTTGGTAGTACTTCATCAAGAGACGTTGCAGTTGTGTTGAGGATTTTTTCTCTCCACACAGGATCTTTCAAACGCTCTTGGTATTCTTCATCGTCGTCTAGCTCTTTACCACGCTTTAGGCTGTAAAGTGACATCAACAACGTACCGAATAGCGTTGCAGGTACAGTAACGAGCAGAATTGAGAGCAGAGTGATCTCGTGTTGAATATCAGAGAGTTGCGCCAAGTAGTAAACTACGGCCGCTGAAATTGGTGATGCCGTGATTGCGATTTGAGACGCGACAGAAGCGGCAGCCATAGGACGCTCTGGACGAATGCCGTTTTTCAATGCAACGTCGCCAATGATTGGCATAATGGAGTAAACCGCGTGACCTGTACCAAGTAGGAAGGTCATAAAGTAAGTCACGAACGGCGCAATAAGGGTGACGCGTTTTGGGTTCTTACGAAGCACACGCTCGGCAACTTGCAGCATGTATTTCAAACCGCCAGCGGCTTCAAGAATGGAAGCACATGTTACCACCGCTAAAATGATCAACATAACGGTGACAGGAGGAGAGGTTGGCGGCATCTTAAAGATGAAGACTTCAATCACCAAGCCAATTCCGGATACGACCCCAAGGCCTATACCACCATAACGTGAGCCGATATACAGCATCACGAGCAAAAATAGAAACTCAAGATACAACATGTGGATTTCCTTATTCAAAACAGAGGGCTACATAGCCAAATTACCTCTTTGTATTGTCTCGATATTCAGAAAGAAAATACTTCATGTTGTTCACAATCCGCTGGATAAGAAACAGCAATATTCAATTATTGGCAATAACTCACGCTACACAGGGAAACTGTTAACACAGTTTTATCAGGGTGTTTTTATGCTGTGTATTTTTGCGATCATGTGAGCGTTAAATGCGAAGAGGTTTAAGAGTTTGTTGCTATTCATCGCATACGTAACCAGACCTTACAGCTTCACAGAACTCGGAAATACATTCATAACTAACCCTAAGAGTGCTTCTTTGTTATGAAAACGCAAAGGATAATAGTTTGCATTGCGATTGGTGCTTGGGTATAAAGGTGTCAGAATGACTACACCAACAATAAGCCATCATGTCTGAGCAATTTTTCCCGCAACTGTTTCAAACTTCGAGTGAGATTACACCTTATCTACACGGTGATATCGGCGAGATAGCGCAAGAAGCTATCCATATCGAGAATGATATCAACCCGATCATCCAAGGCCTTTACCAGCAAATCTCGGAGGCTCATCCGGAAGCGGGAAAAGCATATTGGTTGACAAGAACGTGGGATTTACTTTGTTGGCAGCCAGTTTATGTCGCATTCATCTCTATTTACGGTTACCACACGTTGCCAAACATTCGCGAGATAGCGCAGCACCTCAAACCTTGTTTTGTTTCTGGGTACCGATTCGCCGACGAAGCGCATATACATGGCGAGCCAGAAGCGTTGATAAAAGAGGCGGGGCGTCAAATCCGAGAACTGTTCGACTTCTATCAACAAGAGATGAGTCAATGGACACGCATTCGTCCTGGCTTCACCCATCAATTGATGTCGGACGGAATCATGGCTTGTTTAATTCGTCTCCAACAGCGCTTTCCGCAAATGACTAACTCGACACTTCAGGAGCATGCGGTCTTGTGGCTAAGCGCAATGGGTTTGGATGTTGATAATAGCCGCTCACTTCATGAGACGGAATCTGATCAGCCGCTAAAGTTAGTAAGAAAAAGTTGTTGTTTAGTCTATAAGTGTGAAGGCAGAAAGCTTTGTGCAGATTGTCCTCGTTTAGAGGAAAATCGACAGCTTATGAGCAAGAAGGTTCTTAATTAACATTTATTTAACTTGTGTAACAGTGCTCGATTTGAGAGTGAGAATAAGTATCATTGCATGCTCTTGTTGACAACAAAAAGATAAATACAATGATGAAAAGGACGTTTTCTTTCAATCTCATCGTACTTGCGATGAGCAGTGGATACGCAGTTAGCTCAATAGCAGCAGAAGATCTTCAACAAACATCGACTCCGAGCGATGAGCAATTGGTTGTTGTAGGCAGTGTGATGCCGAAATCGATCTCCGATATTCCAGGAACGGTTTGGTTTGTTGGCCAAGAAGAGATTGCTCAGCAATATCGTGCGGGCAAGACACTGGGTGATATTCTTTCTGCAACCATCCCTTCTTTAGACGTCGGCACCGGTGGTCGAACTAACTATGGTCAGAACCTTCGCGGTAGAGCAATGTTGGTAATGATTGATGGTGTCTCGTTACAGTCTTCTCGCCCGATTAGTCGTCAGTTAGATGCAATAGACCCATTCAACATCGAGCGAATTGAAGTACTATCTGGTGCAACCTCCATTTATGGTGCAGGCGCTACTGGTGGTGTTATTAACATTATCACCAAGAAAGCGTACTCGGATGACTTGTCGTTTGAATCCTACGTGAGTGGCACTACAGGCTTTAATAGCAGCGATGACTTTGATTACAAACTCGCTCAGTCTATCTCGGGTGGTAATGAGCGAATTACCGCTAGAGGTTCGGTTGTGTACACCGAGGCACAAGGTGCATTTGACGCAAATGGCGACATTGTCACCCCAGACATTTCACAGGGCTCTTTGCAGTATAATTCAACGCTCGATGTTATGGGATCGACCGAGATTCAAATCTCCGATGCCAGCAAGTTAAACCTTGTCGCACAATACTATGACAGCCAGCAAGATTCGCCATACGGTTTGTACATTGTTAACAATAAATTTGTTGATGTACGAGAGGGGTTCGATTCCGACCGTGAACATGGTACAGAGCGAGTTCTCTTAAGTGCGAACTACGCTCACGACAGCGTATTCGGTCATCAACTGATAGGCGAGTTATCTTACCGTAGTGAAGACCAAACCTTTACTCCTTATTACCAAAGTGCCTCTCAACAAAAAACAGAAGTTTTTGCTGGGCGCTTAGCGTTAGCTAAAAGCTGGGAGTCATTCAAACTTGTTTATGGTGTCGATGCGTACTTAGACCGTTTTGAAAGTAACCAGGCTCTGTTCGATCCAACCATTGCGAACAGCTCTGGGAACTTAATTAATCGAACCTATGCCGAAGTGGGGCGTTACCCAGATGTTGATGTGGCGTCTTACGCAATGTTTGTCCAAGGGGATTACCAAATCAATCAAGATTGGTCAGTACAAGCAGGCTACCGCTACCAATACATGGACAATAAGATTGATGATTTTGTTGCCTATAGTATACAAAAGAAGATCGCATCGGGTAATGGTGTATCAGCGGATGCGGTACCAGGTGGCAGCACTGACTACTCTGTGAGCTTATTTAATTTGGGCACTATTTATCAGCTTAACGATGAATCTCAGCTTTGGGCGAACTTCTCTCAAGGTTTCGAACTCGCTGATCCTGCAAAGTACTACGGCCAAGGTAGCTACGATGCCGCGGATGCAAATGGTCACTACGCGTTGAACAATAGCATTAATGTATCTGACTCAAAAATGTCGGGCATCAAAACGGACAGCTATGAAATTGGTTACCGATTAGATACGGATACTGTCGCACTGCAAGCGGCGGGTTACTACTCGGTTTCGGATAACTCAATCAAGTATGACAAGAAGACGCTCCTAATCACCAATGTTGATGACGAGCAACGTGTATACGGTGCCGAAGCAAACATTAACTACTGGGTAAACCGTGATATTTTGTTAGGTGCATCAGGTCACTATGTGGTTTCTGAGCTGAAAACCAACGGTAAGTGGGAAGATCTAAGCGCGGGTAAAGCAAGTACATCAAAAGCGAACGCGTGGGCGGCTTACTATCAGGATGGCTATTCAGTACGTTTACAAAGCCAGACGATGTTTGATTACGAAGATGACGCAAACAATAAACTAGATGGATACACTACGTTTGATCTTCTTGGTAACGTAACACTACCTATCGGGCAGTTAGGTTTTGGTATTCAAAACCTATTTGACGAAGACTACACAACCGCTTGGGGACAACGTGCGCAGATTCTTTATGCAGCACACTACGATGCAGCAGCGTACGACTACAAAGGAAGAGGTCGCACATTCACACTGAACTACAGTGTCGAATACTAAAGCTAACTCTCTCCGAATATCAAAAAAGCCGCTTGAAGCGGCTTTTCTTTTAGGCTTGATCTGTCTGCGCTGTGTCTACAACGTTTTCCGTGTGTTCTGAAGTTTGGTTTTGTTCTTCAGCTTCCATTTTCGCGCGTTCAGCTTTGGAGATATAACGCGGCTTATTGCTCTTATGTAGCTTAGCGTTATGCTTCTTCTGCTTCGCTTTCAAGATCTGATTGATTTTCTTCTTGCGGTTCATGGTGGTGGTCCTTTAATTTAGCGAGGCAGGATAGTTACTTTTTTATCAAGTTACAACTAAATAAGCGCCGGTATCGGTCGCAAAATTCAAGTACGTTCCTATGTCCAATCATCTATCGCGTTTTAATGGAGCCCAAATGAAAACACTGTACACCGAACGTTTGATACTGCGTCTTGTGAGTGTAGATGATGCACCATTTATACTAGAACTTTATAACCACCCAGACTTCTACCGTTTTGTCGGAGACAAACAAATTCGTACCGAATATGAAGCGGCGCGTTACATAAAAGAAAACATGCTACGCATGCAACAAATTAAAGGCGTGAGTTTACTCGTTGTAGAGAAGAAAGAAGATGGGCAACCCATCGGGATTTGTGGGTTGGTTAAACGTGACACATTACAACACTATGATCTCGGATATGGATTTTTACCTCCCGCTTATGGCTTCGGCTACGGAACGGAGTCTGCAACCGCAGTGCTGGAATACGCTAGAGAGGAAATGAAACTCGATAATTTGGTTGCCATCACCAATAATGACAATATTCGTAGTATAAGTTTGCTCAAAAAACTGGGCTTTGAGTTTGAACGAGTTGAGCAGCAATATGATAATGGCCGCACGTTAGAACTTTACACAATGATGTTGTGATTTTTGGATAGCGCATGAGCAATATTTTACTTGGCAAACTCGCCACTGAATTTAAGACAGTAAAAGCCATGGTAGAGGTTTACTGTCATGACCATCATGGAACAAAACGTGACTTATGCTCAGAATGTAGTGAGCTGCTTGAATACGCAGAAGTGCGCCTCGACCGCTGTCCTTATGGAGAGAATAAACCGACGTGTAATAAATGTCCGATTCACTGCTACAAACCAGAGCCGAAAGAACAAATGCGTTTGGTCATGCGTTACTCTGGCCCCAGAATGTTACTGAAACATCCCATCTTGGCGGTTCGTCATTTGCTTCATGAAAAGAGCATGGTACCGGAAAAGCCTGCAGCGAACGCGTCAAACCGTCACAAGCGTTTATCTAAACAAAAATGCGAATAATAAAAAAACGAGGGCGACATGCCCTCGTTTTCGTTGAGTTCGTTGAGTTCGTTGAGTAGAAGCGGCGTGATTAGAGGCCAGCGGCCATACGCTGCTTGGTTTTGCTCGCAGCAAGTAGCATGTATACGCCAGTCGCAACCAAAGCGGCAAACAAGTAGCCTAGTAAGCCGTGTTCTTGGCCCATAAATTTATCAGCGACAACTGGGCCAGCAACAGAGCCGATGCTGTAGCTAAACAGCATGACTTGTGTCGCAGAGACAATAAAGCGTTCATCAAGTCCTTCGCAACCTAAGTTGATTGCTATCGGGTACAAGGCAAAAGTAGCTGCACCTAAAAAGAATAATGCAGCAGCCAATACCACGGCTGACGAGGAAATAAAGGTCATACCGATCGAAAAAATACCCAAAATACAGAAAAACGCCATTAGCACTGTGCGGCTCATGTATTTGTTTAACGCGGTCACCATTGGTTGAACTAGCATGCCACCTAGAATCACTAGCGCCATCAATGTACCAATGTCTTGATGGCTAATTTTACGGTTAGTTAACTCAACTGGCATTAATCCGTAGATCGCACCTAAGGTCAAACCTGAAACAACACAACCAATAATTGCTGCATGGTTTAGTTTGGCAATTTGCTTAAATGATAAAGCGGTTGATTCATGGCTGTTTGGCTGCTCACAATCAATGAACATTAACACCAGCATAGCCATTAGGATCAACGTCGTGATCGCAATAAACGGAACGCCGCCACTTACGCCAAGCACGCCAATACCAAACTGGCCTAATGCTGAACCACCATAAAGCGATAGCATGTACAAGCTCAAACGTTTCGCACGCGATGCTTCGTCTCCAGACATTAGCCAAGACTCAACAATGACAAAAACACCAGCAACCGCGATACCCGCTATAAAGCGAGCGGCAAGCCACATCAATCCGTTAGCAAACACGGGCAGTGTGACGATAGTTAGCGAAAATACGGCCAAGCAACCAATAAACGCGTTACGGTGACCAACTTGACGTACGATACGTTCAATAAAAATAGCACCGGTTAATAAGCCGCCATAAAACACACTCGCCAACCAACTCGCGTAATCTGCTGAGATGTTGTATTCACCGAGCATGAGAGGGATCAAGCTCATTAAATAGCCCGAAGCCACCGCATAAAGAGACAGTGCGACGACTGGAACTGTAACTCGTGGTGATGCTGCAGGAACGACTGTGTTTTCCACTGTTTTGCGCCTATAAGTTAAATGAAATCTAAGGGTTATTCGGCGCGAATATGAGGCTAATAGTTAGGCAAGTAAAATGATAAATTTAAGTCGTTTCGATAAATAATATTTGTTAACTAGATAGGTTGATAAGTTGCATAAAAACGCCAACCTACAAACAAGGTTGGCGTGGAAGATTATTTAGTAAGTGCTTGATTTAACCATTGATCGAATTGAGTTTTAGGTAACGCACCATTGATCATATCAACGCGTTGACCATTCTTGAAAACCATAATGGTAGGAATACTGCGAATACCAAATTGCGTCGCAAGTTGTTGTTGAGCTTCGGTATCAATCTTAACAAAACGAGCCGTTCCGGCTTGCTCATGAGCAACATCAGAGAAAACAGGAGCAAAGCCAACGCACGGGTTGCACCATGGGGCCCAAAAATCTACTACAACAGGCATATCACTTTGTAATAGAGCAGAAAAGTTATCTTGTGTACCTTCGATAGGCGAGCCGTCTAAAAGTGCACTTTTACATTTACCGCAAGTTGCAGATTCGGCAACGCGCTCATTAGGGACACGATTTAGACCGCCGCACGAAGGGCAGCGAGTTTTAAACGATGACATGACTTCTTCCTTTATTACGTATTGATGAAAACATGACTTACCAGTCAGCCTCATTATTTGTATACTTATTTTTTAACCTGCCGAAATAACGCAGCGCAGGTTTGTATTTGAGCCTAAGGTTCTAAGAAATTTTATTAAAATACAACAATAAATAGGTCTGCGATGACAAATTACTACGCTGAAATTACAGGTTGGGGGAAATGTGTTCCGCCAGCCGTGCTCTCTAACGATGATCTTAGCACTTTCCTCGATACTTCCGATGAGTGGATTCGTACCCGCACTGGTATCGAAAACCGCCGTATTAGTCATGTAAACACGTCAGACATGGCGACCGTTGCTGCTAAACATGCATTAGCTCGAGCAGGCGTCGATGCAACAGACGTGGATTTAATCATTGTGGCGACTTGTTCACCAGATTCATTGATTCCAAATATCGCGTCTAAGGTACAGCAGAACCTAGGTATTCGTGCAGCCGCTGCCTTTGACTTAAATGCCGCATGTACGGGATTTGTCTATGGCCTAGAAACGGGCACACGTTTGATTCAATCAGGTAACTATCGTAACGCGATCATTATTGGTGCGGAAAGATTGTCATTCTACATCGATTGGGCAATGCGAGATACCGCTGTTCTATTTGGTGATGGTGCGGGCGCCGTTGTGTTATCAAGAACGGAAAAAGAAACGGGTTTACTACAGTCTCAAATCGGTTGTGACGCAAAAGGCCGCGATATTCTGTCCGTACCAAAGTTTGGTACTTGTATGGATCGCTTTGCGGAAGACAACGGTTACTGGGATTTCAACTTTGTAGGACAAGAAATTTTCAAACGTGCAGTAAAAGGCATGGGGCTAGCTGCGAAAACCGTACTGAAAGCATCACAGTTAACGACGGAACAAATCGATGTTGTGATTCCGCATCAAGCGAATATTCGTATTATTCAAACCTTGTGTGACCTGTCTGGAATTCCACACGACAAAGCGTTTGTTAACATTCAAAACTATGGCAATACTTCAGCTGCGACGGTGCCAATTGCATTGTGTGAAGCGGTAGAGCAAGGTCGAGTTAACCCAGGTGATAATATGCTTCTTGCTGCATTTGGTGCAGGTTTGACATGGGGTGCGGCAGTATTGAAATGGGGTGACCGCGTAACGCCAATTGGTGAAAGTGATGCGGTTCTGCCTGAATGTGAGCAATCCGCGCTAGAATTACTTGAGCGTGCCATTAAGCTGTGTAACGAACGCCGTCGCGACGAGGTGTAACGGACACTTTGCAAACATAAGATGAGTAAGGGAGCGCGAGGCTCCCTTATTTAATGATGCGTTCTACAGCTAACCTGTAAAATATCTTACGACATAAAACCCAGGTTTGAATGAGTAAAATTACGGATGTTCGGGAACACGTATTCCAGTGCAGCGTTATCACTCACGCCCATCCACTGCGCTAGTGTTGAACCAACTTGATCAGCGGCAATTTTGGGTATGAGTCGGCCTTGAGAGTAATCATCGTTTCCGCCCAGTATTAGTTCCGGCCATGTACCGATAGGTTGTTTCCCATTTACCGCGCCTCCAATTAATAGTTGATGGCCACCCCAGCCATGATCGGTACCATTTCCGTTGCTCATCATCCGTCGACCGAAGTCAGACATAGTGAAGGAGGTGACTTGCTTGTTTAGCCCTAACCGTTCGACCGCACGATACATTGCTAAAAGGTTTGTCGCGAGATCCTCAAGTAACACTGGATGACGTGCCAGTTGCGAATCGTGTAGGTCATACCCAGAGTGTTTAACGAAAAAGACTTGTCGTTGCTGCTCCAGGACATCTTGGCTTGCTATCAATTTGTACACGGTTTGCATCTGCTTGCCGAGCGTCGATGACGTAAACAGCGGCTCGTCAGCAATGTGGTTGAGTTGCTCGCTCAGTACACTGCTCATTACCATCGACTCATCAACCATCAAATTAAAATGACCATTAAATGGATTGTCAGTTTGATGAGAGAGAAGGCGATCATAGATACCTTTGTATAAAGGGTTATCAATCGCGGTAAGCTGAACCGCGCGATCTTTTTTCAGGACGGTTTGGCGGTGTTCCATTGCCCGTAACCAAAGCGAGTTGCCATGCACACTGTATAGCGGTGTTATTTCTGATTCAGAGTTTAATACATCCAACATTCTGCCAGCCCAACCAAGATTTTTAGACTCGCTCATTCCACCAAGTAACCAAGCGTCTGTTTGAGAATTATGAGAAAACAGTTGCTCGGGAAGTGATGCTTCACCTTGCTCAATAGCTTGTTTGGTGACGGGATGGTTGAGAATGCCACTATTGAGCACGATGCTGGCA
Organism: Vibrio sp. Vb2880; assembly: GCF_033337975.1. NCBI lineage: Bacteria > Pseudomonadati > Pseudomonadota > Gammaproteobacteria > Vibrionales > Vibrionaceae > Vibrio > Vibrio sp. Vb2880. Next base: position 38,562 of record NZ_JAWORT010000021.1, on the reverse strand, counting down.
TCGCCTTGTTCGAAAACGGAAGTTAACGCATTTAACTTTGGGTGTAAGCCGAGCTTCACTGGGTGATTTGAGCTATCGACAGCACTCAAATTGATAGGGAGTATGTCTTCTTTGGCGACAGAGAGTGGGCCTCTGACTTTGGAATATTGATGATAGTGCGCCTCCGATAATGGCAGTATGGTGTTGAATGCGTCGTTTCCGCCTGCTAAATACACACATATTAATGCTCGAAAGTCATTGGATGGCGCTGCGAGAGAGTAACCTGGCAGACTAAGAGAGGCTAGTGCGCCCATCGATAGCGTGCTTTGTATAAAATGTCGTCGTGAAATATCCATAATTCACTCCTAATCCTGAATATAGAATTCGTCGCCAGAAATGGCGGTAAATATCACTAGAGCGAGTTTTGTTGTTGGCACATAGTCCCCACGATAATTATTCAGGGCGGTGAGCATAAGCTCTTTCAATTCAGCAGAAGCCGTTCCAGCAAAGAAACGCTCGTTAACCAATTCGACTAAGGCACGGTGATCGTCCAGAAGAAGATAAAACTCGTTAAGATCGAAGTGGTAGGAATCACCACCTCCTCTACGAGTGCTGGTTAACATATAGTTGACCAAATCGGTATAAACAGACCAATTGAGAAGTTCATACTCTGGAGAGTTAATACCAGACTCCGTAAACTCGTTAGACGGCTGATAGTCTGGAGAGTAAAAATTAAACACGGAAGGAGAACGAAGCGGCCCTTGATTAGCGATGTTCATCATCGTTGTTGCGTCTTCGTAACGTGATCCTTTAACCGTAAAACCTGATGCTCGATGAAAATTAGTCAGGACCAGTATCGGTTCTTTCACTTTTATAGGCGGGGTATCCGTCATCCCTAATGCTTCAGGGTCGAGCAATATGGCTCGAACAACGGCGGTTAGATCGCCTTTTTCTCCTTCCCCATTGTTGTTAAATATCGTCGCAACACGCGCGACGTACTCTGGGCTTGGATTTGAACTGACCAAACGTTGGATAAGTAACTTTGAAACAAATGGAGCAACATTTGGGTGAGACATCAACATATCAATCACTTTTGAAAGCTCTTCTTGTGCGGTTAGACCCGATGGGATCACGTTCCCTAGAAATCGCTTCTCGCCGGTGTCGTGCCGTTGACTGATAACTCGCATCGGTTTCACGAATGCGATGTCGGAATTTTTCCATCCAGTTAATGCTCGCGCGAGCTCTTGAATATCAGTTTGATTGTACGTGGGGATAGGTTTGCCTGTTGCGTGGTTTAGCTTTTTACTGCCATCTAAATTGAGTTCATACAAACCGATAGTGAATAACTGCATTAACTCTCGAGCAAAGTTCTCATCGGGAAGCGTTCCTGTCGTACTATTTTCTTTTGCACTACCGAGCATAGACAAATAGCTCCCCATGACTGGATGGATGGAAACGTCATACAACAGGTCTCGGTAGTTGCCAAACGCATGTTCAACCAACAGATCGTAGTAATTCACTAACCCTGTAGGTTTGCTGGAAAGAACGCCGCCATAACGAGAAACGACTACGATCTGACTCAATGCATAAGCCATTCGCTGTCTGAGCTGATCTTCAGCAGTAACAACAATTTGATACCAAGCATTTTCGCGGTTTGACTGTAGGCCTTTAGAAAAAGGCGTTTGATAAAGTGGTTGATGGTAGGTTGCTGGCAGGTTGATTTGTTCCTGTATCCAGTCCTCTAACCCGTTTTCCCTAACCTCATTAATTAACGCAGGAGTTGGTCCAAAAGAGGTTTGATAGAGAAAACGCGCAACGGTTTGATCGGATGGGGATTGCTGTATTTGTGCTGATACATTAGGCACATGGCTCAGCAATAAGATAGCCAATCCTAGTACCCAAGCAGAGATTTTATTTAGCTTCTGACGTCTCATAGTTAACTCGCTTACCCGAAGTAACGATTTAAGTCCATTTAACGGGAGTTATTAAGCTCTTTTGAGCTGTTTAGTAAATTTATGAAAATCAAGCAGCTGCATAGGCGAGTATAGTAGCTATAAGTGGTGAACAAAAAACTCAAACGGTGAATTTGGTACTATAGTGCTAGAAGTTTTTGATGCTATTTTTTCTAAGATACTGATATTAAATATGGCCAGTGAAGAGTAATAAGAAGAGATATCGCAATGGATATAGAAGGGGGACAGCTAAAGTACTGTTAACAAGAGATTGGTATGTTTGTTAAGGCTTAAGTTAGTTTCAAGAAATTATTGAGCCAATAAATAAAGTCCATTGGTTTGCACAAGAGAAAACCACACGGATGTTCTCTTGTACAAAGCAACAAAGGTTATTTTCGGGCAAGCTTATGGTGAGCACGAGAAAAGTGATCGGCACAAAATGCGCCAACAATCGAGAGTTCGCCAGCCAGACAAAGCGCAGCTGCGACTTCGGCTAACGCTTTCGCTTTGCCGTTGCCGTGCAAACCCAAAATATCCAAACATGCTTTTTGTGTTGGAAGGCCAGTACCACCACCAACCGTCCCCACCATGATGTTTGGCAAGGTCACGCACGCGTACAAGTTGCCTTGAGCGTCCACATCCATACGAGTGATTCCAATGGCAGACTCTGCAACGCAAGCGGCATCTTGACCACAAGCAATGTACAGCGCGGCAAGCGCGTTTGCGTAATGCGCGTTGACGCCAATTGTCCCGCTGAGTAAACCGCCCACTGTGGTCATTTTGCCAAATTGAACCATAGACTCCGGCGTCGTATGCAGATATTTTTCCACCAACTCAGCAGGAATGGTCACTTCGGCGGATACTTTCTTACCGCGTACCGAGCGCAGTGTGTGTGCGTTTGGTTTTTTGTCGCCTGATAAGTTGCCATCCAAGAATGCTTGAGTTGGTTTGATTGGGCTGGTCGCCAAAATATGATGGAACACTTCGTTTGTTGCGATGGTCACCATGTTTTGTCCGGAAGCGTCACCAGTCACGTATTCAAAGACCAAATAAACATGGTTTCCTTCGATATTTACATTGATGTCTTTGAGTTTGCCATGTGAGGTGGTGGATTCCGCTATTTGACGAAATGCGTCAAACTGGGTCACAACCCAACTGACGAACTGGCCAGCGTCGGCAAGGTTATTAAAGGCGAACACTGGCGTTCGGCTCACCCCTTCACTCAGCAACAATGCGCTCGCGCCACCAGCGGCGGTGATAAGATTTGCGCCACGGTTGTAGGAAGCGACTAACGCGGCTTCTGTCGTTGCGAGCGGAACCAAAAAGTCATCGTTCGCATACAAGCCGTTGACGCGCAAAGGGCCTGCAATGCCGACCGGCACATTAACAGTACCAATGAAGTGCTCGATGTTGTTGGAGTAAGCATCGCAATGTGACTGCGTGAAAGGATCAAGGAGATGATCTTTATTGGTCACGTGTTCCAATACTTGCCAACGGCGCGCCAAATGCTTATCCGATAGGCCAGGGCTTAAGCAGAGACGTTTCTCTGGCTTGTGAAACTTCGGTTCTAATGCCGATTGAATCTTACTGCTGGTTTCGATATCGGAAAGGGCGGAGCTTTGAACAGGGTTATCTTGGTTTAACTTCGGCATACAAACGTTAACTGAAAAATCGAACCAGAGATTGTAGTGATTGAGGCTTTGATTACAACGTTGATTATACGTTTTGCAACAAATACCACTATGCAAGCGCCTTTATTATCCAAGTGATTTGATATTGGAGCGACGAATTTACCGGACATAAATGGGTTTTGACAATGAATGTTGCAGTAAATGGCAGATCCGGGAGGTTATGGCTTTTAGAGAAACTGGCCTGTAGGTGTTTGGATTCGGCAAGGTGTAAGCATGAGCGCCTTAAAAGCGGAATGGTTCAATCTATGAAAGGAATAAATTGTCTAACCCAGTCCCTTGGGTCAGACGTTAGTTTGAATCGGTTGTTCAAAAACTAGTTGAAGGCGCGAGCCACACGTCCCGCACTTTGAATACGGTAATGGCCAACGTAAGCAGGAACAAATACAGATTGTCCCTTCGCGGCGGTTAACGTCTCACCGTTATCACTGATGAGTGTCAGGTCGGCATCAATCGCCATCAAAATCTCTGCGCTATTGGCATCAACCACTTCATTGTTCGGTTGGTTAAGAATGCTGAAACTAAAGTCTGCCACTGGGACCGGATAAAGGCTTTGGCAACCATTGGCATTGGGTTTAAGAACAAGGCTGTTAAACGGCTTAGGCACAAAATCTGTGCATTTAACCAGTTCTTCAACATCCATATGTTTCGGCGTGAGTCCTGCACGCAAAACGTTATCTGAGTTCGCCATGATCTCTAATCCCGTACCTTTAATGTAAGCGTGTGGCGTTCTTGCGCTCAGGAACATCGCTTCGCCAGGTTGCAGCGTGATGACATTCAACAGTAATGGCGAAAACAAGCCGACATCGCCAGGGTATTGAGTGGATAGATCCAAGATGAGCTGGTAAACGTCGCTGTCAGTGCCTTGTTCCGATTGACGTGAAGCGTGGGCAAGAAGCTGTTTCAGTGCTCGCTCTTTTGTTTCTCCTTCCATGGTAAGAATGTGCACAAAGAAATCGCGTAAACCTTGTGAGTTGATTTCGCGTTTGAATGTGTCAAGAGGCGCGCGTAGCTCATCGATATCGCAAAGGCTAAATGCCTCAATAATCTCGGCATACGAGCGAAAACCGTTCATGGCTTGGTAACTTGTCAGCGCGTACACCAACTCTGGTTTGTGGTTTGGATCCTTGTAGTTACGATGGCTTGCGTTTAGTGGGATCCCGGCACTTTGTTCTTTTTCGAAGCCTATTTCGGCATCTTGTTTGCTTGGGTGAACTTGAATCGACAGTGCATGTTCGGCCGCTAAGATCTTAAACAGAAAGGGCAGGTCGCCAAATTTCGCTGCGGTTTCTGCTGATAAGTAAGCGGGTTGGTTTTGTTTGATCAGTTCAGACAAAGGCAGCGTGTTCTGCTCAATCTGAACTTCAGAGCAGCCGTTTGGGTGAGTACCCATCCATACTTCTGCTTGAGGCTCATTCGTTTCGTTAGAAAAGCCAAACAAATCGTGAATAGAAGAGGTGCTTCCCCAAGCGTAGTTTTGGATTTTGTTGTTCATTTGAAAGAAGCTATGCGATGAAATAGTGTTCAAATTCATGAATTTTTCCCATAGTTAACCCTCCGAACTGAATCGGAAGAAAAATTGAGCAGAGATACGTTAAATAAGGTGGGCGAGCGCGGTTAGGTCACTCGCCAATTTGCCCGAAGGGCGATAAGTCGATTTACAACCGAGGTTTTGGTTCGAGTGGTTTTCGTGATGGTTGCGCTTGCAAAAATGGCAGCAACAAAAGGCCAATGACGGCTGCACAAACTGAAATGGTGATGAAGAAACCCGTCCAATGATATTCTTCAAGAATTAACGCCAGTGGATAACCAGACAATGCTGCGCCCATGTAGGCGAACAAGCCCACGAATCCTGTTGCCGCGCCGGCAGAGTCTTTGTGAGAGCACTCCGCCGCCGCCATACCGATCAGCATTTGTGGTCCAAAGACAAAGAAGCCGATGGAGAACAATCCCGCTGCTTGGAATGCAAAGTTGGTCAGAGGCATTAGCCAAAGCGCAGAGACAGATAAGAAAATCCCAATCGCGAACAGCAAGTTCATTGGTCCACGGTTACCGTCAAAGAGTTTGTCTGAGCCCCAACCCGCAACCAATGAACCAACAAAACCGCCAATTTCAAACATCGACAGAGCAGCGTTGGCATTAATCAGGCTATAGTGATGCTGCTCGGTCAAGTACAGGTTTCCCCAGTCATTGATTGCGGTTCGGACGATGTAAACCAACACGTAACTGAACGCGAGTAGCCAGATGTATTTGTTGTTAAATACGTACGATTTCAGAATTTCTCGGTAGGTGAGGCCACGTCCGTAATTTTCTTGCGCAAGTTCTAGTGCGTCGTTGCGCCATTGTCCGACACTTGGTAAGCCCATTGTTGTGGGTTTGTCGCGCAATCGCCAACAAACGAATAGACCGAGTAATACCCCGATGATGCCGGGTAGAATAAAGCCTTCACGCCAGCTGTAGTGCAACGTTAAATAGCCCACCAAAATAGGGATCAGAGCGCCACCAACGTTGTGTGCGGTGTTCCAAATCGCCCATAAGAAGCCACGCTCGGAGCGTGAATACCAAGTGGTTAACAGCTTGGAGCATGAAGGCCAGCCCCAGCCTTGGAACCACGCGTTTAAGATCCACAGAGTAATGAAAGCCGCGAGTGAGCTAGAAAAACCGAACGCGATATTGACCAGACCTGTCGCAATCAATCCTAATCCCATGAAATAACGAGGGTTAGAGCGATCTGAAATCGTACCGGAAATAAACTTCGAGCAGCCGTAAGTAATGTAGAAAAGCGTACCGATAAGGCCCAAATCGCCCTTATCTAAGCCAAGATCGGTAATCATCGCTGGTGCGGCGTAGTTAAAGGTCTTACGAGTAAAGTAGAAACCTGCGTAGCCGATGTACATCCCCAACATAATGTGCAAACGCCAATGGCGGTAACGCTGGTCGATTTGCTCGTTGCTCAGACTCGGTTGAGTAAATTTAGGTGAACGTAAAAATCCAAACATCTTGAGTTACACCTTAGGTAAAGTAATGCTGATTTGTGTGCCGATCACTTGATCGCTGGTGGAGTAGATAACCATTTTTCCACCTAACGCGTGCACACGCTCTTGCATGCCGCGAACGCCCATGCCTTTCATGCTGTCCTGAACTTTGAAGCCGACACCATCATCGTGAATCATCAATGACACCGCCGCTTCTCCGATCGTCAGTTCAATAGTGATCAACTGCGCTTCTGCATATTTGGCGGCGTTATTCAATGACTCTTGGCATAAACGGAATAGGGTGACTTTGAGCGTGTCACTCAAGTTGGTGTAATCGCCTTGCCAGTTCAGTTGAACAGTCGTTCCGTGATTGGCAAATTCCATCTCTCGCGTCAGTTGCTCGACGGATTCTTTCAAGTCCAAATCATCCAGCATTTTTGGTCTTAGCTTGCTTAACAGTCGCTTAGTGGTGTCGTACACGTTGAGGGAAAGCCCTTCGATCATGTCGGCGCAACCCACGCTTGTTTCTGTGTTATTTACCCGCTTAATGATGTTGGCTTGTGTGCGGATCGCCGTGATGTTCTGTCCAATTTCGTCATGTAGCTCGCGCGCAATATCGCGTCTTACCGATTCTTCCGCTTTGATAAGCTGGCGAGACAAATTCTGATTGCGTGCAAGTTCGCCGCGCAGTTTGTGATTGAGGTCTTTTTGTTTCTGAACCCCTAAGCCGAGCATAATGCCGGTGATGGTTTGCGCCGAGAGAGATAATAACAAATCGGTGATTTCTAGATTTGATACGCCGCTGCGAGCCGCAATCAGCGCAATGCTGTTGAGCATGGTGGCGAGCAGGGCTCCTTGCCAGCCGTAACGAAGTGCCAACACGATAATTGGGATAGCCATACAAAATGGCGCAAATCGTTTTAGCTCTTCAGGTAAACTGGTTTGCACCAAAATACTGCCGATCAAAAGCAGCGCATAAAGCACGATATGACGCACCTGAAATACAACGGCATTACTAAGTAGGAGAGAGCTAAGCGGAGACCAACGACTTTGGAACAAATAGCTCCACAACAGGTAGCACATAGGAACCAGCATCAGCCCACCAGAAATACTGGCTAACCACACCATGTAAACAGAAGGCACGTGAAAGCCGACCGCCATTACGTTGATGAAGGCGGTAATGATGATCACAACGCCCATTACGGCTAAGTGGCGGTTTTGGTCACCGTAGTAGTATTTTTTCGCAATCAGTGTGACCGGGATACTGGCAATGCTCGCAATCAGCACGGTAAGCCACTGCGGTTGACCCAGTAACATCGCAAGTGCGATGGAAAGTCCCCACTCCGAAAGGTAAATCGTCGGCCAATAAGCGGCACGAGTGTGAAGGGCGACACCTAATCGTAAAGCGAAAGGAAACAATAAGATCGCCAACTCGGGATCATTGACAAAGTAATAGGCAATCACCCACAAGCAAAACCAGGCGCAAGCCATAACAAAAAGTCCGCAAATGGTGGTAACAGCATAAGCTCGCATTAAAAGGACTCTTGAGAAAATAGTTTGGCGAGCTCAACGTTGTTTTTCACGCCGAGTTTGTCGATGGCATTCGCACGATGAACATGCACAGTCTTGTGGCTCAAGCCAAGCTCTGCCGCGACAGACTTTACATCCAACCCAGTGGCAAGTAGCTGACATACCTCGTTTTCACGTTTTGTCAGTTGGCATAGAGAGGTGGTGTTGTCTCTAGGCGTTGCAAGTTTAAGTGCAATATCTGATGTGAGGTAACAGCCGCCAGAAGCACTGGTTCTCACGGCTTGAATAAGTTCGTCTGGGCTACAGCGTTTACTAAGATAGCCTTTTGCACCTAGCTTTAGTGATTTTTCCACCATCGCAGGGGAGTCATGCACGCTAAGCATCACGCAGGCAATGCCAGTTGGTATTTCGCTGAGAAAGTTTAAGCCGCTTTCATCTGGCATGGAGATATCTAGGATGACGACATGAGGGTGTACCGCAGGCAAGCCTTTTCGCGCTTCGGCGACAGAGCCGAATTCACCAACAACGGTAATATCACTTTCTAAATTTAATAATTGTGCGAAACCTGAACGCACGATGACGTGATCATCAACTAGAGCAACATGAATCATTATTACAACCAAATAGAGCAGACGACTAACAACAATAAGCTCCAACAGGAGCCAATAGAAAAATCTTTAATGATACTGAATTGAGCCATGCTTTTTAATGATCTTGCGCGCTTTACCGAAGTAAAGCGCGCAGAGAAGTTAGGCTTGGTTTTGTGCAAGTTGAAGCTTCTTCGCGTGTCGAATCTTCTTCTCTTCCGCGATAGCGACGAAAGCAAGCAAAACAATACAAATCATGGCGGAGGTATCTAGGGCTGCGAAGGTACCTTTCCAACCTGTTAAGCCGAAGATAGGTGTACCGTCTGCAATCATACCGAGACCAAGTTTCGCGAAGCTGTCACCGATTAGGTAAGCGAATGTACCTTTTACGCCGTCAGCCACACTGATTGCTTTTTTAGGGACAAAACCAACCGCGGCAACACCGATAAGAAGTTGCGGACCAAACACCAAGAAGCCCAATACAAACAGTGAGGCCAAGTACATGAACTCGCTAGTGGCGTGTTGGTAGAACTCAAGCGATACGATGATCAAACCAAGAGACACACAAGCAACCAATGCGCGGCGACCGTTTGCTAAGTCAGATAAGTAACCCCACATCAAAGTACCCACAAGCGCACCGACTTCGAACAGAGTAAAGCCAGAGATTGCCGTTTCTTTTGACAGACCAAGCTCTTGGTACGCGTATACCGTTGACCATTGGTCGATACCAATACGCACGATGTAAAGGAAGATGTTGGCAAAGCAAAGTAGCCAGATAACTTTGTTTTTAAGAACGTATTCAACAAATATTTCTTTTTTGGTCATCTGGTTTTCTTCTGCGGCGGTGTCTTCTTCACTCACTGCTTCATCGAAAAGTTCTTCTACTTTACCTAGACCGTAAGCTTCTGGAGAGTCGCTACCAAAGCGCATACCGATGAAGCCAACGATGATCGCGATGATAGAAGGGAACACGAACATGCCGATTACGTGGCCGTCGAATAGGTAGTTGGCACCGAAAAGAGCAACACCCGCTGCGCCCGCACCACCAACGTTGTGTGACATGTTCCACAAGCCTAAGTAAGAGCCGCGTTTGTTACGAGGTGTCCATTTTGTAATGGTTGAGTAACTAGAAGGGCCACCAGTACTTTGGAAGAAACCACTTAGAGCGTAGAAAGCCACCATCAAGAACAGGCTTGCACTACCGCCGCCCATGCTGAAGCTGAAACCAAGCATTGCAAGACCTGAAAGGATCAGCATAAAAGGGAGGAATTGCTTGGTGTTCTTACCGTCAGCGTAGTAAGACACAACGGTTTTACCGATGCCGTATGTGATGGAGAAGCCAAGGCCAATAAGACCTAGGTCTGTCATGCTCAAACCGTAAGTTGAGATCATGTCGTTTTGCGCGACATTGAAGTTCTTACGAATCAAGTACATGGTTAGGTAGCCGATAAATACGACCAAGTAAGATTGGATGAACGGTTTAAACCACATCTTTCTTCTAACTTCGACGGGAAGATCGAGGGTCGGCTTCCGCACCTGTTCGAGGAATTTTAACATGATGAACTCTCTTGTAATTGTTTTAGAAACACAACGGAGACCGTTATGCGCTCTTGTTACCTTTGACTGAGCGGAATTCTAGAGAGTGGTTTTGTGAGGCACATGAGATGGTTGCCTAGATCGACTAGGAAAAATTCCTAGAAATGCCTAGGAAGGCGGAAAAGCGTGAAAAGAGTCACACAAAATCCTTACTAATCTATGGGTCTTTGACAGGGTTCTTATCGGATTGGAAAGCGTTCAAATGCAAGCAGGTTAATATACGCAAGCTTAGTGCTGACAAGGGGGGATCACGTTTGGTTGGAGAGAATAGTGTCTTGTCGCTAAGTATCAATTGGGAACGAGAAGCAAACAACAGAGACCCAGAGGTCTCTGTTAGAAATATTAGGAATTCGGCTAGGTTGACGTGTTAAGGCGCAGGGCTGTATAGACGCGGCGAGCCGTGTTTTGGTAAGTGAATTAGGTTCAAATGGTTTCTTCTTGCCCATTCGACAGTTAACGCTGTAGGTGCAGATAAGCAAACCAGAGTGGGGATACGCGCACGAACGGCTTTGTGGATCAACTCTAAGCTGCAACGGCTTGTCATGATTGCGAAGCCACTTTGAGGTTCGATGTGATTGTTGGCCAATGCGCCAATCAACTTATCTAGCGCGTTGTGACGGCCGATGTCCTCTCGGCACAACTTGATGTTGCCTTGTAAATCTGCAAATAAGGCGGCGTGTAACGCGCCAGATTCACGTGCGGCTTCTTGATGCAGTGCGACTTTATCTCGCAGCCCTTCGAATACATCGGAGCGCGGAGGAAGAGACGGTGTCAGCGGTGCTAAATCAGGCAAAGCTTGTTCCAGAGCCTCGACGCCACAAATGCCGCATCCGGTTGTGCCTGCAAGATTCCGACGTTGTGTTTTTAGCGCCCAGAAAGCGCGGTTGCTGATTTCCACTTCCGCATAGTGAGATTCGTGATCGCCACCAATTTCAATGTCTTTGATCTCTTTGAAGTCGTGGACGATGCCTGTGCTTAGGCTAAATCCTTTCACGAAGTCTTCCAGATGGCCTGGCGTCACCATCATGACCGCTTGGCTAATGCCGTTGTAGCTGATAGCTAAGGCGGATTCACTCGCCAGCGACATTTGTTGCACTGGGCGGCCATCAATCAATTCTCGGTAATTGAACGCACTTGGTTGAGGTGGTGCTTGATTGAAATCGGACAGTTCAAAATAAGATTGAGTAGTACATCTCATGAAATCACCTCATAAGCCGTTATGTATGCCAAAAATTGACGTGTGGATTCTTGTTATCGATTAAAAATGTTTTTTGCTTCTGCGAAGCACTGATCCGTTAGCGCGGAGAAGGGTTCTTGTTTTCGCTTTAACAAACCTAGCGGGGCGTGAACGGCGGCTTCTTCGATAGGGATAATGCGAAGCGTATCGTTCAACTCTTCCAATCCACAATTCAGCGGCATAATGGCGCAACAAAGGCCACTGGTTACTGCTTGGATCAAGTGAAAGGTGGAGTTACTTTCAATGACGGTTTGCGGAACCAGCCCTTTACTCACAAAGCTAAGATCAATGGAGTGGCGATAGTGCATGCCCTTCGAAAGCAGCCCTAGCGGAATGTTATTGAGTGACTCCCATAACACTTCAGATTCGGCAAAATCAAAATGACGCTCATCGAATAAAACGCCAAGTTTGGTTGAATCTAGCTCGATAACATCGAAGTAAGCGGTGTTAACTTGATCGACATAACACATCCCCAAATCAAGTTGATTTCGATTGAGTTGGTCTATGATCTGTTCGGTCGTCATGGAGAGTATTTGAAAGCGTAACTCAGGGAACTGTTGAGCTAATGGTTTGAGCAATTGCATAGGGTTTTGGCTGGCGAGTGGCACCATTCCAAGCCGAAGAGAGCCGACCAATTGACCACGGCAGTTGGCGGCTTCGGCTTGCAATCCATCATGAGCTGCTAAGACGGTTTTTGCCCAAGCCAAAATGCGTTCTCCGGCTTCAGTAAATCCTTCAAATCGTTGACTTCTTTGGATTAATTCGAGATCGAGTTCTTCCTCTAGGCTTCGGATCCTCATGGACAAGGTAGGCTGCGTAATGTGGCACAATGCGGCGGCTTGACCAAAGTGTTTGGTCTGTTCAAGTGCGATGAGATATTTAAGTTGTTTGATATCCATAATGGCTTGTTAACCTTGCGTTGTGAGTCACATGTACGGGGGAACTCCCTAAAAAGGGCACAGCACTACCGTACTTTTTAAGCGCTGGAGCGTTTTAACTAGGGAATGGAAAACCAAAACCAAGTCAAGAATAAAACCACACTCAAAATTGATCTGAATCAAGGCTATTCCTGATATTAATTAGGGTCAAATTTAAAGTATCTATAGTGTGATAGATATTATCTATTATCAAGAGTAGAGATTTTATTGAGTTCGTTAATCGAACTAGGTGGAATCGAATGGGAAAACGATTAGCCTCATAAATTGTATTGATTAAAAATGTGATAACCGTCAGTGGAAAAATTCGTCATAGATTTTGTTTATCACTCGGTCAGGATTATCAATTGGACGCATATTGAATATCGACTTAATCTTTGATTTAGATCAAAACGCAACAATGCAAATTGAATCTACCAGTCTTAGAAACAGTAGGCGGGTATCCGATATCAAGAATCTAGATAAGTAAACGCTCGGACAGGCGAGAGCATGTTGAGTGGTTACTTATTTGGATTAAAAAATACATGGATTAGAAACTAAGCCCTTCAATACTTCCGCATTATCTCAATAAATAACGCGCTTGTTTTCACGGGCACCCTGCTTGCTGGTATATCTGCGAGGAGTAAAGTCGTGAGCCAAAAAGAACAAATAAAAGCATACAAAGGTCCAGCTGGTGGTTGGGGTGCACTGAAAGCCGTAACCAGAAGTTGGTGGGGCAGTGAAAATGCAGTTAAAAACATTCGCACTATGCTCAAAACCAACCAAAATGGCGGTTTCGACTGCCCGGGATGTGCATGGGGTGAGTCGCCAGATAGCGGTAAAGTCAATTTCTGTGAGAATGGCGCGAAAGCGGTAAACTGGGAGGCGACCAATCGTCTGGTTGATCCTGAGTTTTTTGCCAATCACAGCGTTTCTTCTCTCTCAACGCAAACCGATTACTGGTTGGAATACCAAGGCCGTATCACGCACCCAATGCGATACGATGCAGAATCCGATCACTATGTGCCAGTCTCTTGGGATGAGGCTTTTGCACTTGTCGCGAAGCATCTCAATCAATTGGATTCACCGAACCAAGCGGAGTTTTATACCTCTGGTCGTGCAAGCAACGAAGCGGCGTTTTTGTATCAGCTATTTGTCCGCGCATTCGGTACCAATAACTTTCCAGATTGTTCCAACATGTGTCACGAAGCCAGTGCAATAGGGATGAAAGACACCATTGGTGTTGGTAAAGGCACAGTGATCTTTGATGATTTTGAAGAAGCTGATGCGATTTTCGTGATTGGTCAAAATCCGGGCACGAACCACCCACGAATGCTGGAACCTCTGCGCGAAGCGGTAAAACGTGGTGCACAGGTTATCTGTCTAAACCCGCTGAAAGAGCGCGGATTAGAGCGTTTCCAAAACCCACAAATGCCGATTGAGATGTTGAGTAACGGCTCAGAACCTACCAACACGGCGTACCTGCGTCCTGCTTTAGGTGGAGACATGGCAGTGTTTCGTGGCATCGCGAAATTCTTGTTGCAATGGGAACGCGAGGCATTGCAAAACGGTGGCAAAGCGGTATTTGACCGTGAGTTCATCAAGCAACACACGATAGGTATTGATGAGTATTTGGCTGAAGTGGACGCAACCTCTTGGGAACACATCGCTGAACAATCGGGTCTTGATTTAAGTGAAATCGAGATGGTGGCGAGCATGTATCGACGTGCAGAACGTGTGATCATGTGTTGGGCGATGGGGTTGACTCAGCATCGTCACTCTGTGCCAACCATTAAAGAAGTCGCAAACGTGCAAATGTTACGAGGTAACGTTGGTAAGCCGGGCGCGGGTCTTTCACCAGTGCGTGGTCACAGTAACGTTCAGGGCGACCGTACGATGGGCATTGATGAAAAACCTTCAGATCTGTTATTGGATCGCATTGAAAGTCGATTTAACTTTGCCGTCCCGCGTGGTGAAGGCCACAACACTGTGCAAGCCATTAAAGCGATGGAAGAAGGACAAGCGAAAGTATTTATCGGTTTGGGCGGTAACTTTGCACAAGCAACGCCAGACACAGAACGTACGCACAACGCGATGCGAAACTGTAATTTAACCGTACACATTTCGACGAAGTTAAATCGTTCTCACCTTGTCACAGGTAAAGGTGCGCTTATTCTTCCGTGCTTAGGCCGTACCGAGATTGATCAGCAAGCGACGGGCCCACAAGGTGTGACGGTTGAAGATACTTTCAGCATGGTGCATATCTCATTTGGTCAGCTAAAACCGCGTTCGGAGCATTTGCGTTCAGAACCAGCGATTATTGCTGGTATTGCCAATGCGACACTCGGGGCAAAACCAATTGATTGGTTGTGGGCAATTGAAGATTACGACCGTATTCGCGATTTGATTGCCGACACGATTCCGGGCTTTACCGACTTTAACCATAAGCTTAAACACCCAGGTGGATTCCACTTGGTAAACCCAGCTGCCGAGCGTCGATGGAATACACCAAGCGGCAAAGCACAGTTCAGCTCTAGCGAGTTGCCGAAGCAGTTGATCAGCGAAGCGATACTCGAAAAAGGCCAAAAGCCAGATTTGATCTTGCAAACCATGCGCTCACACGACCAATACAATACGACACTTTACGGCTTGAATGACCGTTATCGTGGAGTATTTGGTATGCGCGAAGTGCTGTTTATCAATGAAGCGGATATTCGTAAACTCGGTTTTGAACCGGGCGACAAAGTGGACATGGTGTCATTGTGGGAAGATGGAGTTGAGCGCCGTGTGAGCGGATTTACGCTTGTTGCCTATGATGTACCAGCAGGTCAGGCGGCGGCTTACTATCCAGAAACAAACCCATTAGTTCCTTTGGACAGTTATGGGGATAGAACGTTTACGCCAACCTCTAAGTTTATTGCGATAAAATTGGAAAAATCGACATCCGATAAAATCGCTTTGGTGGAAGCGGAATAGTGACCAAACCGGCACAACGACATTTCCGATAAGCAAACGGCTGATATTAATTATCAGCCGTTTTTAATTGCGCTCAGTCTGCATTTAGTGCGCATAGCTTGTGTATAATGTTAATGACATTATGCTGCTCGATAATAGACAGATAAGGCCGATTTGAATCTAATTTCAAGTAGTAAAACTAATAAGAAGATGCTTATGACCTTGAAAAATATAATTAAATTAACAATCAGTCACTTAGTGGCAGTTTCTATTGGCATTGCGATAGGTATCTATACTTTACCGATCCTTATTGCACCACCTGCGCCGACCGATGAACAAGTTGCTAAGAGCAAGCAAGGTGCAGAATACAGCGCAGTGTTTAAGAGGGAACTCAAAGGTAGCGATGCTTTTCATTGGGGAGAGGGAGAGATTCATTTGAGTTCTGAAGTCATTACGTTGTTAGGAAAACTCGCTCCCGGACCAGACTATAAACTCTATCTATCTCCTAAGTTTGTCGAAACGGAACAAGAGTTTAATGACCTTAAATCTGAAATGAGCTTAATTGGTGATGTCAAAACGTTCGATAACTTCGTTGTTGAGGTTCCTCAAAGCACTTCAATTTCTGAATACAATACGGTTGTTGTATGGTGCGAGACATTCGGTGAGTTCATTACTTCGGCAAAGTATCAATAAACCTTAGCAGTAGAGTGAAAGGCTTTTCTTTTCACTTTACGCTAGGATGTTGTTTCGCATAATTAAGAGGCAAAGACTCTTAAACATTCTAAATTTAAGAGCCTTTGTTTAGAGTTATTGACAGAACCATTCGACTTGTAAGTCGTTTTCACCTTTCAGGCTACGTTCTGGAAAAACAAGATTTCGAACTATTTAGAGTTATTCTCTGTTTGGCTTGTTTCGTTCGATGACGCTAATCGCAATGGCTAAAAATAGAATATCTTTTACTAAAAAGAAGTTTGTCACCAAAACCCCATCAGACACTTTCCATGTATTCGGTGTCGTAATTAGAAAGCTGAGTGTCGCAAGAAAAATAATTGCGGCGGCTATGCCAGAAAAATAAGCGACTCGTGTGTTTTTAAGGCCAACGATTAATCCAATAGCGACAATGATTTCTGTTGCGCCAATGATGCTTGATACGGCTTGAACTGACATCACATCATACAACCAACTCATCAGAAAATGATTTTCAACGAGCGGTTGTATAAGCTTGGCCTCTGTAGGTGTGAATTTATAAATACCAATCCATATTAGAACTAAAGAAACGCCGAAAACTCCGATAAGATATCCAATTGAGTCACATTGATGATGGCTTTTTACGTTTTGCATAATTAACTACATTCTCCTGTTTGTTAGCGCTTCCAACAAGACCTATAAGGTTGGTAGAAAATTTCATAGGTTTTTTTCGCTCAAACAACAGATATTAAAAATCACGTGATACAGAATTACGTGTTTGATAGAACTTAAGGATATTTCGTGGAAGTTAAAATTTTTCAGGTTGACTCGTTTACATCAGAGGTTTTCAAAGGTAATCCCGCGGGTGTTTGTATCACAGAGTCAAGCCTTGATGAGGAAACGATGTTGGCCATCGCGGCCGAGATGTCGTTATCTGAAACGGCATTTCTGTCACTCAGTACAATGCAACTTCGTTGGTTTACACCGAGGACGGAAGTTGCTTTGTGTGGACACGGCACACTTGCAACGGCGCACGTTCTGAAAGAGCAGGGGTTATATAATACTGGAGATACGATTGAGTTCGTTACGCTATCTGGGGTTTTAACTGCACAACTCGATCATGAAGAAATTCATTTGGTGTTTCCTGCTCCAACTTTAGATATGCGAGCTAGTATTAACAAAGACTTACTTCATGGTTTGGGGCTAGATGCCGCCAATGTAGTCGCCTACGGTCAGTTTGATAATAAGCAGTTGGTCGTCATTAATGATGAATTTGTGCTTGAACAACTCGACCCTGATTTTGGTGCGCTGCTTAAACAAAAAGGCCGTGGCGTCGTCATCACTGCTCAATCAAGCACTGACGCCGATTTTGTCTCTCGATACTTCGCGCCTTGGGTGGGTGTTAACGAGGACCCAGTTACAGGCTCTGCACATTGTGCTTTATGTGTTTACTGGGCTAAAGAGCTCAACAAAAAGCAACTGAAAGGCTTCCAAGCCTCCAAGAGAAGTGGGGTCGTCCATACAGAGTTGTTAAGCACTGAGCACGTTAAGCTTTCTGGAAGTGCGGTAACGATGTTGCGAGGATATATGAGAATCGCGTAGCGGTCCTTGTGGAAATGATTTTATTTCCGTGTTACCCAATGCTCAATAGTGAATACGCTTGAATGCTTCTTATTTAAGTGGTTAATTTTGTTTGTAACCCCCCTGACACGGTGGTGTATAACGATTGGAGAGTTATATGAAAACTATCGGCCTTCTAGGTGGTATGTGAATAGCCACCGACTTGATAGACACCTTTTAGTTAGGCAAAATGACTAAAAGAGAGGTGCTTATGAGCAGCAAAAGATATCCAGAAGAATTTAAAATTGAAGCGGTCAACCAAGTGATTCAGCATGGCTATGCCGTTAACGACGTTGCTGCTCGCTTGGTGATATCCAGTAAGACGCTTTATAACTGGGTATCAAAGTTCTCTAAGCCACCGACTCAGTGTAAACAAGATGGCGATCTTCTCACTGAAATTGCGCGCTTGAAGAAGCAACTCAAGCGAGCCGAGCAAGAAAGGTATATTTTAAAGGAAGCCGCAAGGTTGTTTGCCAACGAGTCAAAGAACGATACGCGTTCATAAAATCTCGCAGTCATCACTACCCCATCCGAGCGATGTGTCGCTGCTTAGGGCTACACCCTAGTGGTTATTACACATGGCTGAAAGAGCCACAAAGTAAGCAGTATATTGAAGAAAAAAGCTGTTGCTCAAAATCAAACAGCTTTGGCTTGAGGGTGGTGGTTTACATGGATACCGCAATCTTCACTTGGATTTAAAGGATGAGAAAATAGCCTGTGGGAGAAATCGAGTTCTGAGATTAAAGCAGAACGCTAACCTCAAAGTTTTACGAGGTTAGAAGCGTCCAAAAGTGGATTACTCCGGTCTTTAATAATGGCCTCAATAGAGAGTTTTAAGTGTTAGCGCCAAATCAGTGGTGGGTGAGCGATATCATTTATATCCACACGCACGAAGGATTTTTGTTCTTGGTGGTTGTAATGGATTTTTACGCTCGGCAAGTTGTCGGTTGGTCTATGTCACCAAGAATACGGAGGATCTTGTTTTATTAGCGATCACGATGGCATATTGGAACTGAAAGCATGAGTCGCCAACCCAAAACTGCGACATAGATATATAAAGATAAGATAATTGTGCTCATGCTCAATTATTAGGCATGTATAAACTAATCGCCGTACGATTTATCCCTTCCATGTAATGCAGAAGGTGGCGGAAGGCGTTTGCTGGTGCTCTCTCAGCCTGTGTAGGATGTAATAATTCATAGCAATAATCATTAAGTGGATGAAAACCAAGTAATGCCGCTTGCTGTCGCCACGCTTCAAGTTGCTGTTTGGTTTTTGGGCGTAAGTTATGAGCCCCTTGCTGTAGAATCGCGTGAGATAACTGTTGCCATTTCAGTAAAAAATCAGAGAGTTGATTTCGTTCCATTTAGTTTTTGTCCTTTGTTTTTATTTGCACTAAGCCGAATTTTTCATCAGAGAGTGGGGTTTTGGTAAACATCGCCAATACCTCAAAATAACTCTGTTTTGCATTGCAGTTCCAGCGACCAAAGAGCAGTTGCTGATGCTCATTACTCATAGATAAGTCTATATTTTTTGGGATACGAACATTCACCCTTGTATCGCATGTGGTAACGATCTCCGCTTCTTGATAGTGACAATATGGCATGTGTTGCGTCTGGTATGCTTGTTCGCAGCATAGCCAACCTAATTGATCCGTATTGGATGCAAAACGGTTTGATAAACGACGGGTTTGCATACGCTGCCATTGGGCACGAACCTGAAGTTCTGGGTGATCAAACAAGGTTTCCCATTCAATATCGGTAGGAGACGATGTGATTTTAGTATCTTTTATGGATAACTCATTGTGATGCGTTATTTTTGATTGCGCCGAAAACGACATCAGTGCCAATGAAGGCAGAGCTTTGAGATCGCACCGAGTATGCGCAAACGCCAATTGACTATTCCAGCCTTGATTTCGCTGTGCTTTTCGACCATCGGTGATGGTAGTCCATTGGTGCTGAACATGATCATAAAGATAAAAACGATACCCTTGAGCGCCTTTATCGGTGCGCCAAAACTCCACACTTATCCCCATTAGGTTGTGATAACTCACTGGATGATAACGGCGCTTGTGTTCACCCGCTAAGAGATACAGTGGACAAGGCAGTGGCGTTTGTTGTAAAGCATGAAGTTGCAAGCTTAATGCCGTGATCTGCGGTATGACGGTGGCGTAGTCAACATCAATATAGTTAGCGACTAAATACTCAATCGTATTCAATACACTATTGAGTTGGGCTGACAGAGAGGGTAAATCCACTTGGTTTAACTCAAGTACCAAAGTATGCGCTTGTGCCAGTTGTGCAGGAACGATGTTTTGCACGCCCACTGAGAGCGTCTCTTCTAACCATTGTTCTAATTGCTGTAATTGAGCGCGTTGCTTATCGCTGATTTGTTCAATGAAGATCGCCTCATCCATGGCTAAGGTATTCCCTTGTATGGAAAGTGCAATCAGTGCCGCCGCTTGGTGTACGCAAGGGTGTTGTTTGCATGAGCAGGTGGCAAGCTCCCATTGCGACGCTCGTGGGAAATAGAGACGAAAGGATTTGCTGCTGGCGAAATGGCATTGAACGATGGCGTGTTCATCATGGGTTTCTACATCAAGGGTAACCCCTTTTCGCCAGTGCTGAATGGCCTTGGTGACGGTGCTCTTTCCCATAATAGGGGCGAGGTCATCACAGTGTTGTATGAACCACTCGTTAAGGGAAAAAGGCGCCAAAGAGGAGGTGACCTCTGTGGTGGTTTCAGGAGCAGCTTGACTTTCACATTGACGTAATGCAATAAAAAACGCCACTTTATGAAAGCAGGTATTGATGGCACCACACGAGCAAGTTAAGGCATCAACGCTCTTTTCACTGAGGGTTAATTGGTGTTGATCAATGACGCCATTTAGGTGAGAGGGGGTGATGTCCCACTCACTGACATCCACATCTTGGCTTTGTTTGGTGGCGCGACGTAATAAGCCGCGATTTGTCCAGTTAACTAAGAAATCATCGCTTAATTGTTGCGACCAGTGTAGTAATGTCATTATTTGATTACCTCAGCAACCCATTGACTTAAATGTTCGGGTGTCATTGATGCTATCTCCATCCCCTTATGTAACAGTTGGTTGGTGATTTGATTGTCGTACTGTGGAATGCCCGCCGTATCTAATGCCGTTAATCCAAGCAGGGTTACGCCATCGCGGTGCATTTTTTCAGTATAGTGATACAGCGAAGCGGGTGAGCCACCTTCATAGAAATCACTGATCAATACCACCATGCTACGAGCCGGATCCGTGATGCGTTCATGCGTGTATTGCATGGCTAAACCGATGTTTGTCCCACCACCTAATTGAGAATTCAACAAGATGGCCAGAGGATCCCCTGCATGATCGGTGACATCGACAACCCGTGTATCAAATAAATAAAGTTTGACATTGAGCATAGGCAATCGACAAAAAATGGTGGCTACCACAGCGGCATGGATCAAGGAATTTAACATCGAACCACTTTGGTCAACCACCAAATGAATGTCCCACGGCACTTTATTTTGTTGGGTTTGATAAAAGAAAGGGCGTTCTAAAATAAACGCCTCTGTGTCAATTTGGTAGTGCTTTAAATTTCGTTTAATGGTATGATGCCAATGCGTATAGGATAACGGCATCGGTTGTGCGTGGCTCATCGGTATTCTGTGATGAGAAAAAACACTGCGAATTTGTTGTACGAGCACCTCTTCTAACTCTTTGCATACGGTTTGAATAATGCGTTCTAGCTCAGAATGAAGAGAGGCTGGGATTTGTTCGCGAAACGATAACAGCAGTTGCAATAAATCCAAATCGGCCGTTTGTTGCTTGAGGGTATCTTCATCGAGTAGCAGCGATGTTAAGCCATAGCGCGCTAAACCGTGTTGTTGTAAAATCTCTACGGTGGATTTAGGAAAGGCTTTTTTTACGCTTGAGAGCCATGTTATTGGGCTAGGTAAACCGCTGTTGATGCCACCTTTAGACGACACGGTAAATCGGTCTTTATATTCCTGTGAATACAGTTGATCCAGACACTGATCTTTTAATGCGTCTTCTTGATTAAGGGTGTGTGAATAGCGTTGGCCTAAGATTAACCGCCAACGTCGATTTTGCTCATTAGTCATGAGAGATCCCCCATAATGATAGCCACTCTTCAGCTAGGTGTTGAAGTTGATTCGCTTGAAGTAAAGTATCATGACTTGGTATCGTTAAATTGAGCCATAAAGTATCGCTCTCTTGGTGACATAAGTGCCCAAACTCTTCGATTTGATTAGGGGTCATGAGCATAAAGGCGCGACGCAAAGCGGGAAGCGTGTGCAGAAAATCGTGTTCATCAAACTCAGAAATGATCTGATCTAACGCCGGTTGGATCGCATCATAATATTGGTATATTTGCGTGTCGACTAAGCCCAACCCATAACAGAAATCCCCCAGAGAATCCGGAGTGAGATGGCATTGGCTGGCGGCACTTCTCATCATTAATATCACGTTTTGTTGTTCATCTTCTTCGTTTGAAGAGGGAGCAATCGATAAGGCCAATCCTGCAAATACCCCTTGTATCTCAAAAGGGACGGCAATTTCAGACAGCGAATGAATCGCATCCAATAAAAAATAGGCCGGACATAATTGTGGCATTCGATTAATCAGCTTTCCAAGATCAGAAAGCAAGGTTGCCTCAGCGGTGCTGGAATGCCCATTAATGGCACGAGGCAGCCGAGTGCAAAGACGAACATAACAACGGTAAATCAAGCGTTCTATCTCGTTTTTCGTGTCTTGCACAAACAGCGAACTGTTCCATTGAGAGCGAAATAACAGCGTCAGTGTTTGATTAAGAATATGCAGATCACTTTCTTTATCCACCTGCTCAGAGAGGCGATGTAAGATTGGGGTAAGCCATTTTTCCAGCCCCATCTGCAAAGAACGCAATAGCAACGCCACAAGATTTTCGCTGTTTAGGTATTCATCAGCGAGGTGTTGTTGTATTTTATAGTTGATCGCTTCTACAATGGTGCTGCCTTGGTAGCCAAGCTCAATTAATGTGGTTTCTGTAGTAAGTTCGTATTGAATCAGCCACTTTTCTCGTACGCGATAAAGATCCGTTTGAGTGACAAAATTCGGGCCTGCGATCTGAGTGGCGTAAGGAATCGATAAAAAAGCCAAACGATGTAAACACTGAGAAAGCGCAAGGTGTTTGGGACTTCGATAAATAGCCAGCTCTTTAGTAATAGTGAGATCACTAAGTGTTTTTGGTAATGCAAAAGCATCACATTGACGGTGAAAGTCAATGATGATCGGCGAAGGAGGCAGCGTATTCGGCACCTTTCCGTATTGTGAATCAACAAAAAAAGCATCAAGCCATAATGAAAAACGCGATATGTGATCGCTTAAGCTCGGATCTTTTTCTAAGGTTAAGCACGCGGCCTCACAAAACTCACTGCGTCCGACTGGCACTTGGCGCAGTTGAGCTAAATGCTCGGCGGCCACCACCAAATCGACCAATTGCGGCATGGCAACAGGGTGCTCTTTTTGCTGTAAGAATGACATGAGCTCTGTCGCCAGTTCCGTGTGCAGGCGGGTGGCTAGTGTTGCTCGTTCTTTCTTCGTGCTTGATTTTAGTTTTTTCCACCAATGCGCATAATAGCCACTTTGCGATAAATGCGCGCCGTACTGGGGATGACTTAATCGTGATAAAGGATAAGGGATCAGGTATTGATAAGACGTTTCCACTTTTATTTGAGGTAAAAAATCGGAGGTGCCTTGTTGTAAACAGTGCGAGATCCCCATGCAGTGAAACGCACCACAGACCACCAATACGCGTTTTCCCTCTTGGATATGAGGCGCAATGTGGCTTGCCATGTACTGTTCACGGTATTGAGTGTGACGATCCGTCTCGACACGCCCCTCCCGCATTTGCAGTCCAAATAGGTGCATGCGTGTAAAAAACTCAGAAGGTGACAAGGTCACATCGGCTTCAAAATGGCGATCCCACCACTGATCAAAATGTTCGCACCCAGAGCGTTGAAGTAACGCGTCAAGGTAACGGTGTTGAAAATGCTTTTTTTCACTGGAAGCGTAAATTAACGGGTTATTTCCTTCTTCGTTTTCCTCTTCCTCGTTACTCTCATTCCAATAACCGTAAGGCAAATCAATAAATTGGCAAGGAATGTTCTTTTTCTTTGCGACTTTTAGAGCGTTCCATTCAGGTGACATCTCTGCAAATGGGATAAACCCGCGTTGAGCATAAGGGGCACTCTGGGTCTCATTCGTTAAGCGTGCTTGTTTGTGTAGATAAATCGCCACTGGCGCTTGGCATTCATCGGCTTGCATGTAGGGCAGCAAGGATTGTGCATCATGTGGTGTTTCAATGAGAATCACATCAGGTTTGGCTTGCTTGATCAATTGCAACAAGTACCAACTGCATGTTGGACTGTGATGACGAATGGGAGCCCAAATGAGGTTATTATCGTGATGGAATTGAGCCGCAAGAGAAAGAAGATCAGATCCCTGCATGTTTGCATCCATCTAAGAATAGGGCCCATTGTGGGTCATTCGCACGCTGACGAGTGATCACCCGGATGTAATCGCTTAATGATTCATGATCTTTTTGATTGTCTTTAATGACGGTGCCCATTAAAAATTGAGCCAAATGCACAGGAGTAACGTGATTATCCCCAAAGTAGTGGCACTGCATGGCGGCATGAAAGGCTAAGTTGATGCTTTCAGGTATGGAGAGTAACGTCGAAGGCGTTGGGATGCTCACTCCTGCCACTTGGCCTGATTTCAATTCATCAAATACCGTGACTAATACATCAATGGTGTCATTCTCTAAACGTAAATCGACTTTTTCATGTTTGAGTCGATCATTCACTTGCGTCATGGCTAATTCAATGCGTTGCTGGCGTTGAGCTAAGGGTTTCAATACTTCAAAATTAAAACGACGCTTGAGAGCAGAAGACATTTGATTAACGCCTCGGTCGTTTAAATTTGCAGATGCAATGATGGTGAATCCAGGCTGAGATAATAGGTAGTTGGTCTCAGATTGAATCTCTGGAATGTGCAAAATGCGATCCGATAAGATAGGGATCAGGTTATCTTGCACTTCTGTTGGGCAGCGCGTTAACTCTTCAAAACGCATGATGGCCCCTTGTTTCATGGCATTAAAGAGTGGGCCGGGTACCATGGCATCCATGGTTGGGCCTGATTTTAGCAGGGTAGCGTAGTTCCAACTGTAGCGAATGTTTTCTTCAAATAACCCAGCACTGCCTTGAACGGTATAGGTACTGTTACCACAGATAGCGGCGCTCAGCAGTTCAGACAGTAACGATTTTGCGGTGCCAGGCTCACCAACAAGCATTAAGCCTTGTTGACCAAGCAGCGTGACGATGGCGCGCTCTACCACCGCATCGTTACCGTAAATTTTACGTGTGATGATTTGCCCTGAAATTGGCGTGTCGCTACCAAGAATGAAGGTGCGTACCGCTTTAGGACTGAGTTGCCAATGAGCGGGCTTTGATGATGTATCCGCATCTTGTAGTGCTGTTAATTGTTCTTTGTACAGTTGCTCTGCGGGTAATCGTTGTACTGCAAACATGGTTAATCCATTTCATGTGAGTCATGCCACCAATAGGGAATTGATGGCATTTATTAACGTGTTTAATGTAGGGTTATTTTATTGATTCAATATCATTAATTACTTCACTGTAGACCATTGGGGAGACGTTACCCAGCTCCAGTAAGTGATTGTTGCGATCCGAATAATAATGATAATCACCCGTGAAAAACTTAACGTGTGGGATGGTTTGATTCTCGTCATAATCGTACGATCCCATACAAAAGCCTTCTTCCATATAAATCAGGGCGCTGATGTTGGCTTGAACAAAGTATTTTTCGAACCATTGCACCGAGCCGCCATCCAAAGGCTCACCGGTTCGCCATCCACGTTTTTCCAACGAGCTGCGCATACGTGATGTGCCGAATTTTTCTTTTTTATAGCGAGTGATCGTTTTATACGCGTGATCGTCTTCGGCTAACGTAAAGGTTGGGCGTGACAATTGAGCAAAAGGCGGCACAATCTCATAATCATCCAATAGATTATTCCACTCGATGCACGTTGCTTCTTCCAGCGTTAATGGGTGGACGACAGAGAACAGGCTCTCGTTGTCTATCGTAATGTTTTCATCATCAATATCCACAAACTGGTTGCGTTCGTCTAGACGAGCAAGCGTGATCTTATCTTGGTGCTGAATTGACCAAACCACACGACGTGCAATGTAACTGAGTAGTGGGTTGTGACCCCATGTTTGATTAAATAAGCTTGGTGAGAAAAGACGACCGGTGATCATCGCTTGCTCTAAACGATCAACCGCATTACGGTACACTTGTTTGATGTGTTTACGGAATTGAGTCAGCTCTGCGCGGCGTACTTTTAACAGCTCAGCATCATCGTCTTTACGTGTCGCTGGTGCCGATTTTAGCACTTTGCCATCTAAGCTGGTGATCAGTGAACCTTCATCGCTGAGTGTTAACGTTAGCGTACGATCCCCAAATGGGAAAGCCGCGTTTCCTTGTTGGTCAAAGCCGAGATCCGCAGACACAAGATCTGAAATCTCATCGCGAGAAATGCCTCTTTCTTTTGCCAGTTGATTCAGGGCTTTAATGCAGCGCTCTTTCAATCCTTGGCTACGGGCTTTGCGTGACCAGTGATCCAGCCAAGTGAGTGCCACGGTAGAGCTTTGGTAAGCTAAGACTTCAACTTTATAGAAGGCACTGGCAGACGCCCCGTTGCGTGATTCATCATCGAGATCTTTGCCGTAGGCTTGCATCAAGGTGTCATCACCCAGTAAAGCCGCAGAGAACAATACCCATCCTAAGCGACGCGATTTATCATCCGCTTGTTGATAGAGGGCGTCCCATAACGGTTTGAAGCCTGCGTTATCACAGTGTGCGATCACCTTAACCAATAAACTTGAGTGCTGTTTCGCGCTCTCTTCTGATAATTTAGAGATCACCCATTGCATGACTTTTGGTGGTAACGGGTTACCTGTTGTCCAATGAAGTGATGGTAAATTCTCAAGCTCGATGCCTTTTGGTAGTGCGCCAGCAAATTCACTTAATAGTGCTTCAAGCTGGGTAAGGGTATCCGTTGAAAGTGGTGCATCGGCATCTAATTGCGTTTCAAGCTCGCTCTGAGCTAACGTGATCGTAAAGGCGATGTTGTTCATCAATAGGCTTAATGTATGGTTTTTCTCTTTTACTCGGGCTTTATTTAATGCCGGAAGCGCCTCTGGAATAGGGGCTTGAGATAAGGCTTCAGCCACTTGCTTTCGAGTCGCGAGTTTTTTATGCGCCAATAGGTCAATAATGATAGGGTACGTCTCATTTGGCGACCATTGAAGCGCTAATGCCATTGATCGTGCTGAGGCATTGGGACTGAACGCTTTAAATACGGTTAACGTATTGGCGGATTGCAGTGGTAAATAGAGTGACCATAGCAGATCCATCGCCAGAGAATCCATTGTGGATAAGATAATCTCCGCGGCCTTAATGGCATTCTCTTGGTAATACTCTAGGAAAAACTGAAATGCGTGTTTATTGGTTTCCGTATAACCGCCATCAGCCTCGATATCTTGAACCCAAAAAGTCAGGCAAAGCAGTGCATTTTGCTCATTATTATCATGGTGTTCCATGAGTTTTTTAAATAATGCTAGCTGATAATAGTGTGGACAAACGTGATGAATTATGGCACTCAGTGTCACCACTAAAGCACGCTCACCATGTTGGCTCAGCAAGTTATTGGCGATTTGTTCGACATAAGAATCGAAGTTTTTCACCCAATTTTCAGAGGTGTCACAGCCACACTCAGGATCACGACAGTTTGCATTGGCTTTGATGGATTTAATGGCTTGCTTAACGGTTTTATGATCATCATTAGACACGGCTTGTAATAATTGTTTCACCGTATTCGCTGGATTTGTATCAACACTCACCTCATTTTCTTGTCCGGATAGAGTGGCAAGCAATGATTTTATCTCAGCGACTTTTTCTTTTTTGAACAATGGCGTCGTTGTGCTCACGATGATGTCGGTCAGGCTCGGATCTGACACCAATGAAAGCAATGCTTCACACGCGTGAAAGCGCACATTTTTTTTACGAGAAGATAAGGCATTCAATAATGCATCACTTGCTGTGGAACCTTGTTTAAGCAATCCTTTTGTTGCCGCTTGTCGTACGCTCTCAATGGTATCATCAAGATAGTCAATTAAGGTAGGGATCGCAGCAGGATCCGTCGAGACACTCAAGGCGTTGACAAGGAAAAAGCGCTGCGGGATTTTTTTGGTTTGGAGAGCAGAAATCAACACATGTGGAAAACGTGTACCAATAACAGCCAGCCCTTTTTCCTCTTTCTTATCAATGCGAAGCTCTGAGCGTCCCCAATCGACAATACGTTGAACCATGCGAGTGGCCACATTCTCATTACAGAAAAGGTTAAGAAGCTCTACTTTATGCAGATGCTTAAGTATGAATTTTTCCATGTGTTGGTCTGATAATGCCGACAACACAGCACTGTTTGTTCTTAGGTCGTAAGCACTTAAATGTTCAACAAGGTAATCCGCACGAGCGTCGTCAATCTGTTGATTTTGCTTTTTTAAATGTAATGCAAGCCAAGGAAATAACGCCATTGCTCGTGAATGGCCATCATAATTTTGTGGCACAGGGTAAGCTAAGGCTATTTGACAAATTGCGTCACTGTGTTGGTCGAAGTAAGGTGCAATGTCATCATAATCGACACGATGATTCTCAGCAATTATGCACAGTTGTTCTGGAGTGATGCTGTGACACGTGAATGCTAAGAAATCCAGAGAATATATATATCTTGCTTGAGTTGCAGCGATGTTGATGGCGTCACACACGTCTTGGTGTGGCCAGCATGCAAACATCTCCTCTAGTGTGCTTTGCTCTCTATCATCAACAACGTCCTCGGCAATTTTTGTTAGTAAGCAAGCAGGGGTTTGATCGACATTGATCTGTTTATTTTTTAAAAATTCAAAGTAGAGAGATAAAGAAATGGATTCTAAGAATGAAGGCAGCGCATCAATTAATGGTTGAACATCACCTTGAGCCTTCTTTATCAAAGACACCGAGTAGTCGGTCATTTTACCATATTGATTCCAACGATTGATGTTTTCAGGTTCTTTACTGGCTTGAGTAAATAAATCAATACAATCAGCAATGGTATAGCCATTAGAAGCCCCACTGAGTGTATACCATGAGTTTATCTCAGTCGCGAGATTGAGGATCTGCTTTTTGTGCAGTTCCCACAGTATATTCTTATATTGGTCGCCATCTTCAAAGTGCTCACGCAATTCATCTTTTATTTCATAAAAAGAGTCGTTGTCTTCAACAATTTTTTTAGCAATATTTAGTTCTGATTCAGTTATCATACTACGCTCACTATTTAGTGATTTATTTTTATTAAAAAGGTAAGTCTGCCTTGTCTTGGCGTCGTCGATCTTCTATCTGATTTGATCAACAATGCCATCTCGAATTAATGACCGTTTGCCCGCACCTTCAGTTGACCCGGTATACAGTGAGCGGCATTGGCTACAATGCCGCTTTTTCTTATTCAACGATATGTGGCATGAAACGTTCTTTATGAAGCTGGAGTACTTCACCTGTGAACTCTCTCACAGCGATACCGGAAGATTCCATATCTAGTGCTTCGCCATCTACCCACGGAGCGAGCCAAGAGCAAACGATGGCTTTTGTTTCGCCCTGATCTGCAGATGTAGTTGGGCAAAGTTCTTGATAAATGAAATCATCTTCAGTGTAAAATCCAGAGGTTTCGTGAACGAGCTTGTCATCATGATAGAACTCAATGTTGTTGCTCATTCGGCCTTGGAGCGGCTTTTTTACGTAATGTGAGAGGTGGGGGGGCTTTTCCATGAATGATGGAATAACGTATTGCCATGCTTCAGCGTTTGCAGTAACAAAAGCCTCTATTACACGATCTTCCTTAGCAAGCACGTCTTTTAAATACGTTAACCATGCCCAGACTCCCTTATTTGAGACGAACCATCGCCAAGCGGGCTCCATGAAACGTGTTTTATTAGACCACTTGTGCCACTCTAAAAGGGGATTAGACGTTTCAGCATATAGGTCCCGAACCATGTCTTCCCAAGGGTAGAGTGCGAAAATGTAATCTAACTCTAAATCGTCAAGTAACCACGTACTTCGATTTAGGGAGAAATCATAAACCAGCCTATTGATGTCGGAGAACTGGACCAAATGTTCGGTTTGCTCGTTAAATGCATGGAAAAGCAGTTCTGTAGTGATACAGTCTTCAGTCAACTTTGTATCACATAAGAAAGCCACACGCTTGGGCGATTTACCTATCACTCGGTCTAAAGTCTTAGTCAAGTTTTCATAATGTAGATTGTATTGGTCGTTTGCCTGATCGAGCTTAGTAACCAAATGGTCCTGCATAATCACAGAATCATAATACATCGTTGGAGTGTCTAAGTTACCTTCGTAGAACTTTAAAACCTTACCATTCTCAAAATCATAGGCGATATCAAATCTGCCGTAGATTGCCTCATGATTTTGCTCATAGGTATGGATGGCATACTCAACAAACTCGGGAAACTGTTCGATGAATTCCCTTCCATAAAAGGTTGGAATTAGGGATTTGTAGGCTTCAGAAAAAAGAAAGTCTAGAGAATTGACGAGTAGATTGTAAACCTGCTCGGAAGCAATGTTGATGGCTTTAACCTCCTCTCGTGTAAAGCGATAGAAAGGGGTTTGGGCATCCTTATTCTCAGGAAAAACAAACTCGTCTTCCAATGGCGTTAAAGAAGTATTGCCACCATGAATCAATGCGATCGCAGATGTGCGGGGGCACTCTGCTTCCAGAGCGAAGTAATCTGGTGTCACGGGTAATAGTATTTTACGCATATTTGTGTGCATGAAGGGGGAGCCCCCCCTTATTTCCTGAGATGAAACTATCCACCCCACGAGCGAGATGAACTGAAACCCATCGAGCTACTGCGGCTGGAAGAACGTTTTGTTGAGAACGCTTGACGTTGTTGAGATAGTGTCTTGTCGGATGATGCTTTTGCTTTGATTGCAGCGGCACGCTCGGCAGATGTTTTTTTAACAGTTTGCGCACTGTAGATCCGTTTCTCTTTGGACGTTGTCGTGCTGTAGCTATCCATCGTTGAGTAAGACGTACGCGAGTAGCTATTCCAACTCGAATAATTCGAGACGTGGCGATAACACTCGTTGTCGTCGTCATCAAAAAGATAGCCGGGTTCGCAATTTGACTGACTGCTCAACTCTCGAGCGAGTTGTGAGTTGGCTTTTCCGGAATGGGTCTTATCCAGTTGAATAATATATTCAGTCACGCCACTCTTCGTGTCACCTTTGACGTTCAGTACCGCGACGTACAGATACTTCACGTTATTGAGGTAACCGTATCGTGCACCTACAACTTCGGGATGAATCTTTTGAATTTCAGCCAGAAACTCTTTGAGTTCGATATCTTCGTTATTCAGTGTTAAAAGAACGTCATCAACAGCATTTTGAATTTGATCAGGCGAGGGCGTTATGGTGTTGTCGTATTGGTGAGAGGAGCTATGTACTGTGGCCATTACAGTCATGCCGGTAATGAAACCAGAGCCACCCACCAACGCAATCTGAGACTTTTTCATTGTTTGCACCTATGCTGGTTAGTTGCTCATTGAAGCTGCGTTGATGAGACCAGCACTAATTGAAATGCTAGCAAGCAAAATAGCTTTAGCTTTTTCACCTGCGTTGATACGCTCAACAATAGCGGGAAGAGTGAGACGAACCAAAGCAAATACGGAAATTTGAACAACCATTGCAACCACACCCCAGATCGCAAAGTCTATCAAGTTTACTGATACTTTTGAGGCAGCAGTCAACGCTAAAATGAAACCTAAAAGGGCACCGCCAAACGAAATCGCTGCTGCTTCATTGTTTTGTTTTATCAATGCAAACTCGTCGTGAGGTGTAAATTTGGTATATACAAAAGCGAAAACAATAACCATCAGTAACGAAAGGCCAAAATATGCAATGAAAGGAATTAGCCCAGAAAGGGATTGCATTACATTAAATTCATAGGAGTTGAACATCTAGAGTTATCCTTGTTGGTGATTAATAGTTAACTGTGTGAGAGGTATGGAAACGCCAAGTGCGATGGAGCAGATGTAATTTCCTCGGTGAACAATATCGTGGTTGTCGTTAACCACGACTTCTTGCTCGACATTGACAATGACGATCTCTTGCATTTGCGCGGTTATATCTCGAAAGAATACAGCGAAGTTATTGTCAATAGTGTTTAAGTCATCGCCGATGACTTCCACGACTTCTAGGCCACCAAGCACACCCGTTAATCGGTGATATTCAGCGCCTTCAAAAGAAAATATTTCACTTTCTTCAATTATGTTTCGCCAGTAGTTTTCTGTTGCTTTATCACTCTTCGAACAAAACTCGTCTCCGGCATCTAATTGATATTTGAACAGCATAATGTCGATAAGGTTGTCAATTTTGTTTTCGCCAAAAAAGTTAAACTGAAAGAAGTAATCGTCTTCGGTATAGAAACGATGCGTATGTTCACCTCTTTCATTGTGGCTAGATTTACCGGTCACTTTTTTCGTCTCAGAACCAATCTGAAACTTTAGTTCAGGCGTGAAACGAAGCATCGGATAATCAACAGTGATAAGTTTTTGGAGGTCTATACCTAAAGTCGCTGTTTCACATTTCGTGTTTTCAACGAGATCAGGATTAGTTTTTAATTCAAAAAGTGTTTTGAGTTTTCTTAACATAAATAATTCTTCAAATGAGTTTCAATTTTCTGGATCTCTTGGTTTGCGATGTAATGAATAAAATCACCACCGCTGACCATGGCATCATCATCGGGGTTGAGCTGCAAATTTCGCCCTAGCTTGTCACTCTTTTTGGAAAAGCCTATCGAGATGACTTTTAGCTCTCGCTTAAGGATTGCCGACAATTCAGAGAAAGCCATTTCTCGCATTTGAATGGGGAGTTTAAGTGTGAAATGTGTTGCTAAAAAAGCAGGGTTAAGCAGCGCCTCTGTGCAAGAGCTGCTACCAGGGAACATTGCTGAGCGTGAAAGTAGGTGTTCGTCATGAATATTGATAATCTCAGTGCGGCCACTCGCGCCTTCTAACAGAGCTTGAATGTCCTCACACTCTGAATAGACTACGATATGGGCGTTGGATCCAGTACGCTCTAGGTAGTGATCGACGGCAACTGCAGTTAAATAGTTAACTGCATCTATACCCGTGTTTACGATAATGCTATCGCACTTTTCCAAACCCAGTCGTTTTAGCTCTTTAACAGAAACATAGTTCTCAACATTTACATAGAGAATATCGGTGTTCATCAGAGGATGCTCTAAACCTTTTTCATCAGAAACGATGACGATTTTTTTCTTATTTGCTTGGAGAAGCTTTGTCAGCTTAGCCGTGCGTTGTGGTATCCAACCAAAGACAATGATATGTCTACTGAGATCGCTCACGTCAATTGTTCCTGCTACAAATCTTTTTTTCAGTGTTAAGTACAATTCGCCTAACTTCGCCAGCGCTGAGCCAAATAGCAAAATACCAGTAGGGGCGATAATCAATGCATAGAACAACCGGCCTCCAGGCGTTACTGGTGAGATATCCCCGAAGCCAACTGTGCTCATTGAGACACTGTACCAATAGGTATAATCAATAAAGTTTTGGGTCAGCGGTTCACTGAATGCGGCGAGCATTGCCCATGTAAAAAGGTAGTGAATGAAATAGGTGGCGAGGAGTACTCGCCACGTTGTATTTCCCACCATCCTTTGCAAGAAACTCAGTAGCAATGGACGATGTAAAAACATTGAATCACCAACCTAAACCGTCATCATCGGTTGTCGCTGCGTCGATTTTATCTTGTAGGCTATTTGATGAAGCGTTCTTACGTTCACGTTGCAGTCGAATGAGTTCTCTTTCTTCTTCTTGACGTCGGGCGAGTTTTGACACGGCACCGCCGCCAGCTACAGATACGCCTTTAATCTCTGCTGCAAGCTCTGTTTGTGCTTTGTGAACTTTAATTAGCTCAGCATTCGCACGATAGTTTGCAATCAGTTGCTCTTCTGCTTGGATTTCATTTTCCATCTCTACAATCAAAGTGCGATTTTCTTTAATTGTATCTAGCGTGAACTCATATGCTTCAATCTGTGGCGCATACTTCGCTTTTAGTGACTTGATCTCGTTATGAATTTCTAGGCCTAAAGCTCGGAATTCTGTTGCTTTTTGCTCATCACCAGCTGCTTTAGCGTTGTCATGGCGTTGTTTGATGTCTGCCAAACTCGCTTCATAACCTTCTACTTGAGACTCGTAAGCTTCAAGGTCTCGTTTTTGGACACGGTTTTTTGCCTCACACTCATCGACTTTCTGTTTTGCGCCAGTTAGACGTTTACGAGCACGAGCAATATTCGCCTCATGAATTTCTACGCCATAGCGGTCATCGATAGCCTCTTCTGCTTTCTTGGCTACGGCTTCGCCAAGTCCAAATAATTTTTTAAACAAACTCACGGTGTATTTCTCCTGAAATTAGTTTTGCTGATTATGCTCAGTAATCAGCTGCGCGACTTCAAACGTGTTGATAGCCAGTTTATTAAGCTCTTTCTCTACGCCTTCGATAGGCGTGTTAGACAATGCCTCACCTAAAATCACATAGCATTCTTCGCCATCGATCTCTTCCAAGGCGAAACTAGATAAAGGCAACAGCTTTGCTGCTTTCAACAAGCAATAATTCAGTTTTGCTGGGTCCTTAACCTGATCGACCGAGGCCAGCACTGCCTCAGCGGTCATGTATTCTCCGTTTATTACAACAGCAATTGCTAAGTCTTGATGCTCTTTTAAAACAACAGAAAGAGAAGATTCACCGATCACTGTAGGGATGAACTTAGTTTCATTTAAAGATGATGCCAATTCGTTAGCAGTCCACATATTCACTTCCATCTGTATTTGTTTGCTATAAGTTGTGCTCACTCATGAGGAAAAACGTTCCCACTGAGTTTACTTCAAACCGCACAGGTGGCGGTCAAACGATATCGTCTTGTTCAGGGGGGGGGAGAGTACGCCTTTAACCATTCGGTTAGCTTAGAAATATCAATGGGCGTATCGGACCTGCTTGAAAAACAAAGCAATTATATCGTGATGGTTAGGATTATTCACTTGGCAAAATGTCTGTTCGTATAAGCAATCTCACGGTTCTTGCCGACATAAAGAAAGCATGTTCTATTTTGATGTGTCTTTGGTGCTTTTTGATAACTTGGATGTGCAATTCAATTAACGGGTTTGCATGCGACAAAAAGGTATACGTGAGCAGGCTCTGCTTGATTCGTACTCTTCTTTCCTAAGGCTAAATACACCAGAGGAAGTTTTTCTATTGGACAGAAAACTGTAGTAACGCACCATTTTAAAATGGTGCCGAGGGATACGACTCACGAACCGTCATATCATATCTTCCTTCGTCAACGTCTTCGTTTTGTTCTGACCATCTCGATGGTCTAGGTACTTAAACATGCCCGTTCCTCCGTTGTTGGCTCATCGCTCGCAGCTTCAATTTGATGGCTGTCCGCCGTGTGTTCAGACATCCACTCCGTTACACGTTGCTGCCCTAATTATGGTGTTGTGTAGCGACTAAGATAGTCGTAGCACCGCAAATCAAAGTTTGGGCCTTCATCAGCGTTTGTTTCTTGCGGAATTTTTTGCGTGAGAGAGTTGTAATCGTCGTAGCTCACTAAACCAGTACGAGTTCGATGGATTTGCTCAAGGTCGAAAATATGTTCTCTGTCTGGCGTACCACCGCCTTGGGAATGATAAATCATTGGTCCTAGGTATTTGTCTTGACAATTTATCGATACCACTTCATTCATTACACGAACATCAACGCTGAAACGAGCTAAAAAGCTTTCTGGTGTTTGTAGCAATCATTTACTGCTATCTTTGATGTCGCCACCGATGTGCCAGGGATGGACACAGTTAGCAAGGCAAGAGTTGGGCAAAAGCCAACACAAACGGGTAAGCGACATTCTCTCCACATCGATCGCCTCAGGTTCATTCCATGCGTTTTCAAGGATGGAATGGCAGGGTAACAACGTTCTAATGATAGGAAAGATTCATCGATACTTTACATGTGTTGTTCTGGAGCGAGTCGACTAATAACTTGCATCATTTTGGACGACAGGTCGGCGTACAATTCGTAATTGGATGTTAAGGTAATGACTCCTTTCTGCTCACAAAGTGCTTTAACTTGAAAGAATGATTTGAACTTCTCAATGCCTGCTTCTTTGGCTTGTCGATTTGCAGCCACCACGCCCCCGTCGCTATTGGAAAGAACAACGACGGGCTTACCTCGCCAGTCGGGACGGAAAACTTGCTCAGCACTACAATAAAATGAGTTCGCATCGACTAAGGCATACATTATTTTTGCTCTCAGCAGGTTACTTGGTCTATGACAACGTATGGATCTGATGACTACACCTTCTAACGAAAATGAGTCACATTCGGTAATCAGGGTTGGTTGATACTTACTGTGTGCCGATAATAGCCGCTTGCGATGAATATGAATTCACCATTGAGGTTTGTGAATAACGTCGTTCTGTTTAACATCTATATGTCGAAAACGATCAGCAAATCCTGATCAAATATACCTAGCCCTTGCATGGAATCACCACATGCTCGCCCGATGAAGGTTGCATTGGGATACTCTACTAGCAGTTCGTCTAGATCTAGAGAGTTGAATGTATTCAGTAGCTGGAGACTAAATCCAGTGATGCCAGCATGTGCGCTAATTGGAATAACTCTCATAAATAATACTGTGTAAGTGAACAGTATTATTTGGTGTGAAAAGTCATTTTGGCAAGTGGGTGTAAACTGTCGGCCTAATATCTCAGCAAATTTAATTATGTGATTTGAAGGTTTGTTCCTATGTTTCTGATAATCAAGAATAAATGGTAGAAGGTCATGATTTCGAAGAAGACCAACGAGAGCAGCATAGAATGAACTTCCAGACAGGTTTGGTTTTCTTTATTGCAGAGCTTCCAGCGTTTGTCACTTGCTTAATTCTCCAATTTCTTTGAGTACGAGCATAACAAATTGTTCAAGAGTGATTCGACACGCGTGGCATTTTTACTATGCGTTAGGTTTGGTGGTTAAGGTGGTATGTGGGGGCATCGGTATTGCGTTGCTCACACCTTAACAGGGCGTTGTGAAAATGAGGGGAATTAACATGTTAGATAGTGAAAAAATCGAATTAATAGAATCTTATGTCAGTAGCTACAATGCTTTTGATGTGGTTGGATTACTCGATCTTCTTGACGATGGTGTAGTGTTCGAGAATGAGTCAAATGGAGAAATTACCGCTCGTTCAAACGGCAAAGTTGAGTTTGAAAGCTTGGCTTCTGAGTCGGCAAAGATTTTTAGTGCTCATCAGCAAGTTGTGACAGCTACGGAGATGTTGGAAATGGCAGCGACGGTCAACATTGAGTATATGGGGACTTTGGCAATAGACCTACCTAACGGTCTCAAAGCGGGGCAGGTTTTGGAGTTAAAAGGTCGAACATACTTTGAGTTTCAAAATGGTAAAATTAGTTACATAAAAGATGTCAGCTAAATTTGTATAACAAACAATTTAAATAGATTCGCAACGCTCGACATTTTTGGTTTAAATCAGTTTTAGTGTTTAAGGCGGTGTGCAGGGGCTTTTGTATTACATTGCTCACACCTTAACAGGACGTTTTGCCTTTTCACGTTGAACAATTCGTGCTAATAAGTGCTTTAATTTGATTGGTCTTGTGAATGTATTGGTTGTTGTCATGAAATCTGAGTTTATAGTTATCGGTTTAATTAGCAGTTTTTCTATAGGTAGCTTAGCTAACGATATTCTGATTACCACGCCTGTTGACGAAAAAGAAGTAGGCTGTTCCAGTGTTGTTTGTAAAAATATTATTGCAGAAAAAAGTGTTAGTAAAGCAGGGGACTTTCCAGAAAGAACGGGTAATGAAACCTTCTCGGCTATAGGGAATGTATTATTCGTAGTTGGTGAAATGGGTTTAGCTGAAAACTTGCAAGAAGATAATGTTGACCACAGGGTTATGAAGCACCCTTGAACATAGGTATAACAAAGCATTTAAGAGTGATTCCCAGCGTGTGGTATTTTTACTGTGCCTCGATTTTAGTGTTTAAAGTGGTTACGTGAGCTTAGGTATTGCGTTGCTCACCACTTAAGCGGCGTTAGTGCTCTCGCTAAAAATCAAGAATAAGGATTTTTAATGTCAAAATTTCAGTTTTATAGTAAGCCCGATACCAATGATAAAGCGTTTACATTTCTAGATATGGGCACAAACAGTTTTCTCGATGAAAAAGAAATATTATTTAAGCAGGGGTTTGAGGTCTCAGGAGATGTCATTTTTGCTGCTACTCCAAAAGAGGCTGTAGAGAAATATAGATCAAATTTTTTATATGTATCAGAAGAATACACGTATTCAAACTTGATTACAGCGATACCTTTGCTATTGATTGATTGTTTTAGGTGGGCATTTGGTCGCCGTTCAAAGCACTAAAAAAGTATTTAAGGCAGATTCGCAATGCATGGCATTTAGGTTTCTTTTAAATTTAGCGTTTACGTCCATAGTGGTTTAGGCTCAGTGGCAGTGTTGCTCATTACTTAACGCGGCGTTAGCCCTCCGAGTACCCCACGTTTAGTAGACACTTTACTAAGTTAGATCTAGGGTCTAATTGAGAGGTGATTTATGGCTAAACA
>NZ_JAWORT010000020.1:0-82501 GCF_033337975.1 Vibrio sp. Vb2880 | reverse complement strand
TGGTGCCGACTACCGGAATCGAACTGGTGACCTACTGATTACAAGTCAGTTGCTCTACCTACTGAGCTAAGTCGGCACACTTTATTCTTTGTGCTTTTGTCCGTGTTATAACATTTCGTTAAGACACCAACAAATCAAATTGTGGTGCCCGGAGGCGGAATCGAACCACCGACACGAGGATTTTCAATCCTCTGCTCTACCGACTGAGCTATCCGGGCAACGGAGCGCTATTAAACGGATTTTCCCGCGTTGCGTCAACCACTTTTTTTAAATAATTTCAAAAAAGTGGTTGTTCGAACGCTTTTTATTCAACTGTCACTACAAAGTTTGCTTCGAGTTAAATTCCTTTTTGAAATTTGTAACTTTTTCTAGGTAGCGACGCGCTTCTGCGTTCGGGTGTTTCTTGGTTAACGCCCAATAAACTTGGTTGGGTTGCAATGAATTAAGATCTTGCATTGCGCGTTTGCGATCACTGCGATGAAATGTGTTTAAAACTCCTCCAGTACCGCCATTGTAAGCTGAAATCATGCTGTACTCGAGAGAGGTAGGGTGGCGGACTTCTCTTAAATAACGATTTTTTAAGATATAGAAATACGCAGTACCAGTATCTATGTTGTTTTCTGGATTAAACAAATATTCAGGGCTTGGTTGGCCCGAGCGCTTTTTCACGAGTTTGAACACATCTCGTCCCGCTGTTTTAGGTACAACTTGCATTAGGCCATATGCATTTGCCCAACTTACCGCGTATGGGTTGAAACTGCTCTCGGTTTTAATAATGGCGTATATCAAGTCTTCTGGAATGTCGTATTTCTTGGAAGCTCGACGCACGATATCGGCGTATTGGTAGCTGCGTGTTGAAAAGTGGTCTTCAACCATGGGAATTTCGACATAATACGCTTTCTTGAAATCTACATTTTTGGTTTTTATTTTATTTGCGATGAGGTATTCCGCAAATCGGTTTGCCCGCCAAGACCATTGAATTGGCTTATTGTCTTGGTCGACAACTTGTTTATACAGGAATGGTTGCCCCTCTAACGTGATACCTTTAGAGGAGAATAAGTCGACGTGAGCGGGATCGTCTGGTGTTAATAAGGTGGTGACAATCGCGTCTTTTAGGTGTTTTTGGGGCTCGGTCGGTGATACGGTCTCTATCGTGATCACGCCTTTGCGAAAGTCGACCTCGGCGCGGCTAAGGTAGTTATCGATGTACTTAACGTAATTACTCTTGCCAGCGTACTTGATTTCTTTTTTACCCCAGCGCTTTTGAATATTGCCTGAAAAGCTATTGATTAAGGCATCTAGCGCCGCAGTATCTTTTTCAAATTGTCCTGGTAGCTCAGCTAAGTTATTGGCAAAACGGTTTGTTGGCTCGTAGTTGACGTCATAAATCTTTTCGACGAATTCACGGCTACAGCCTGCCATTAAAAGTGCGGCAGCAATAAAGACAATTTTTTTCATAAGTATCAGAGTTATTGAAGGTAATAGAAAAATGACACCACAAATGGTTGTGATGTCATTGTTTAACTCAAGCGACTTTATTCGCTCGGAGGTGTGTAACCTTCGATATGAACGTCTTTTCCTTCAAAGAGGAAATTTACCATTTCTGTTTCGATCAGTTTGCGGTGTTCTGGATCCATCATGTTGAGTTTCTTCTCGTTGATCAACATGGTTTGTTTGTGTTGCCACTGAGCCCACGCTTCTTTCGAGATGTTGTCGAAAATGCGTTTACCTAGTTCACCAGGGTAAAGTTGAAAGTCTAGACCTTCGCCTTCTTTCTTTAGTCGAGCACAAAATACAGTGCGGCTCATAATGACTCCTTGTATTCAATTAACGAAGTTCGTGGGGTAGCGTTTCCAGCAATAGTTTTACTGGCGCGGCTAAACCGACTTCTTCAGGTTTAGATAAGTTATACCAAAGACCTTTGTTGCCTTCCATTATCACGTCCGGTTGCTTTGATAAATCAATCAAAATTGGCGTGATATCTAGGTGGTAATGGCTGAATGTATGACGAAAGGTAATCAGTGTTTGCTTCTGTTTGATATTGCTGGCTTGAATGCCGCGTTGATCCAGTAGCAATTCAATGTCGCTTTCTGCATCCACATGTTCGGTTTGTGGGAAGCAGAATAAGCCACCCCAAATGCCTGTTTGTGGTCTTTGCTCCAACCACACCTTATGACCATTTTCGGTGTTGTGGTGAAGCATCACGAAACGAGTTTGCTTGATTGGTTTATCTTTCTTCGGTTTTTTGCCCGGGTAGTCGAGCACATTACCTTGTTGTTTTGCCACACACAGGTCAGCAACAGGGCAGAGGCTACATTTGGGTTTGCTGCGAGTGCAGACCATTGCGCCCATGTCCATCATTGCCTGGTTATACTTATCTACATCCGTTTGTGGGGTATGCGTTTCGGCAATTTCCCACAGCTGGTTTTCAACCTTTTTTTGTCCTGGCCATCCTTCGACTGCGAAACAGCGGGATAGGGTGCGCTTCACGTTACCATCAAGAATCGCGTGTGGTTGTTTATACACAGACGATAAAATGGCGGCAGCAGTAGAGCGACCAATCCCCGGTAGGGCGTTCATTTTCTCTATATCAAGAGGAAACTCACCATTGTATGTAGAGGCGACCTCTTGTGCTGCTTTGTGAAGGTTACGGGCTCGGGCGTAATACCCTAAGCCAGTCCAAAGGTGTAGGACTTCATCTTGCTCAGCATTGGCAAGATCGATCACGGTTGGAAAGCGTTCCAAGAAACGTTGGTAATACGGAATAACCGTAGTGACCTGAGTTTGCTGAAGCATAATTTCAGACAACCAGACACTGTATGCGGTCTTATTTTGTTGCCACGGAAGATCTTTTCTTCCATATGCGTCATACCATACTAGGATGGCACTGGCGAAAGGTGTCACGACTTGCTCTGTATTCTATTATTGGTTAGGTGCAAAATTGCACCACATAATGGGCAAGAAGTACAACGGATAAACAGTAGGGATATAAAGAGGTGTGTCGTTGCTTTTGGGTTGCCATAGACCAAGAGCTCAACAAATACTTGCACCTAAGTAAATTCTTTGGATAATCCCCGCTTTGATTAATCAATGTGCAGGCAAAATCAATGAGTGAAGTAACCACTAACGAATACAACGAAGACGGAAAGCTGATCCGCAAAATCCGCAGTTTTGTACGCCGTGAAGGGCGTTTGACTAAAGGTCAAGAGAGCGCGATGAATGAATGCTGGCCTACGATGGGTATTGACTTCAAAGCTGAACTTCTCGATTGGAAAGAAGTGTTTGGCAACGATAACCCAGTAGTGCTTGAGATCGGTTTTGGTATGGGTGCTTCATTGGTTGAAATGGCAAAGAACGCGCCAGAGAAAAACTTCATCGGTATCGAAGTTCATAGCCCAGGCGTTGGTGCTTGTCTTGCCGATGCTCGCGAAGCGGGAATTACTAACCTGCGTGTAATGTGTCACGATGCGGTAGAAGTATTCGAACACATGATCCCAAATGGCAGCTTATCGACACTGCAATTGTTCTTCCCAGACCCTTGGCATAAGAAGCGTCACCACAAGCGTCGTATTGTTCAATTGGGTTTTGCGGAAATGGTGCGTGAGAAGCTTATCCCTAATGAAGGTATTTTCCACATGGCGACCGACTGGGAAAACTACGCAGAGCACATGATTGAAGTGATGAACCAAGCGCCAGGTTTCGAAAACATTGCTAAAGATGGTGATTTCGTTCCTCGTCCAGACGATCGCCCGCTAACGAAGTTTGAAGCTCGTGGTCACCGTCTTGGTCACGGTGTTTGGGATATCAAATATAAGCGTATTGCGTAACCAGAGGAGTTCATGGGATGTACCATTACGCGATATTAGCGAATCCGGGTCATAACCGAATTTACTTTGATAGCGCAATGACCATTGCCTGTTCTGAGCTAAAAGCAATTTTAGCTTCACAAGGCGTGGATGTGACAGAAATTGGTAGTAAAGACGTTGGCTTACCTGCTGCGTTGGTGTTTTCTTGTCAGGAAGCGCTAACCGATGAGCAGTCGCGAAGAATCGCAGCCTCTTCGATTTACTATGCGCTATTTGAAGTGCGCGAAGATGGTTTACTTCGACCAGTTCAAGCGCCCGTATTTAACACTTTCCCGGAAAGTATGAGCCAGATTTTGCGCTACACCGGGAAAACAAACGAGCAGTTTACCCGTTTGATGGTGAATATCGGCATTAGTGCGTCCAATACGGGAAGTGAACAACTGACCTTAATGGATCCAATGTGTGGTAAAGGTACAACCTTATTTGAAGGCTTGATCCACGGTTTGAACGTGGTAGGGGTTGAGATCAACGCCAAGTGGGTGCAAGAGATCCAGACCTTTATTGTTAAGTTCATGAAGAATGGCCGCTTTAAGCACAAAGTGAGCAAAGAAAAGCGCACTGCGGGTGGCAAGAAAGTGGCGGATGGTTTCGTGGTTGAAGCTGCAGCAAATAAAGAAGATTACAACCAAGGCAATCTTCAGTTTATGAAGCTGTATTCGGCTGATACTCGTATCGCTGATCAAGTCGTGAAAAAGAACTCAGTTGATGTGATGGTGTCTGATCTGCCTTATGGCGTGCAGCACGGCAGCAAAAATGCCAAGGACAGCAAACTGAACCGCAGCCCACTAGAGCTTTTAAAAGAGGCTCTGCCTGCATGGAAAGTGGTATTGAAAAAGCAAGGTTCAGTGGTGTTGTCTTTCAATGAATTCACATTGAAATGGAAAGATGTCGCGGCATTATTTGAAGAGCAAGGTTGGAAGGTACTTTCAGAAGAGCCTTACATCGGTTATCTTCACCGTGTTGATCAATCTATCAACCGCAATATTATTGTGGCAGTAAAACCATAATCGACTTGAGTCGAAC
The DNA here is from genome assembly GCF_033337975.1 of Vibrio sp. Vb2880. Classification (NCBI taxonomy): domain Bacteria; kingdom Pseudomonadati; phylum Pseudomonadota; class Gammaproteobacteria; order Vibrionales; family Vibrionaceae; genus Vibrio; species Vibrio sp. Vb2880. The sequence goes on along the minus strand of NZ_JAWORT010000020.1, from coordinate 77,612 downwards.
GAACCCTATGGAAAAGCCAACGACACGTTGGCTTTTTTTACCTCTGAGCTCAACGAGTTCTCTTGTAAATAGAAGGTAGAGAATGAAACCGACAGTGGAAATTTTGACAGATATTTTGGCGGAAGTACGCCCTTTAATCGGCCAAGGTAAAGTGGCTGATTACATTCCTGCTCTGGCAAAAGTACCCAGCAACAAGTTAGGTATTGCGGTATACACCAACGAAGGTGAGGTTATTAAGGCGGGTGATGCCGATGAACCTTTCTCTATCCAATCTATTTCAAAAGCATTGAGCTTGACGTTAGCGATGTGCTTGTACAAGCAAGAAGAAATTTGGTCTCGAGTGGGAAAAGAGCCTTCGGGGCAGGCATTTAATTCGCTAATCCAGCTAGAAATGGAGCAAGGTATTCCTCGTAATCCATTTATAAATGCTGGAGCGATAGTAGTGGCGGATTTGTTACAAACTCGCTTATCTGCGCCTCGTCAGCGCCTGTTGGAGTTTGTGCGTCAGCTTTCTGGTGATACCCATATTGTGTATGACAAAGTCGTTGCGGCATCCGAAATGATGCATGGTGACCGTAATGCGGCGATTGCATATCTCATGCGTTCGTTTGGCAACTTCGAAAATGAAGTGATTCCAGTACTACAAAACTACTTCCACGCTTGTGCGCTGAAGATGAGTTGCGTCGATTTGGCTAAAACGTTTAGCTATTTAGCAAACAAGGGCACATCGGTACAAACGGGTAAGCCTGTAGTTTCTCCTGTGCAAACCAAACAACTTAATGCACTGTTAGCAACGTGTGGCTTGTATGATGGCGCGGGCGAGTTTGCTTATCGCGTTGGTATGCCTGGTAAGTCTGGTGTTGGTGGTGGCATTATCGCGGTAGTACCTGGTGAAATGACCATTTCAGTATGGTCTCCAGAGCTTGATCCTTCAGGTAACTCGCTTGCGGGTACTAAGGCGCTTGAGCTGCTCTCAGAGCGAATTGGCCGTTCAATTTTCTAATGTTGGAAATGTGTCAACCTTATTTAGGACGGCACAGTTTCTAAATAAAAAGCCTCTCAATTGAGAGGCTTTTTTTGTTTTGGGGTTGCGTTACTCTTCGCTTTCTTCGGCCATAAAGGCTTCGAGCAAATCATTAAGGAAGAGCTTCCCTTTTTCAGTAATTTGCCAATGGGTAGCCGTTTCACTCAGGTAGCCCATTTCTATCGCCCAGTCGATGGTTTCTTGAATCGTACTAAGCGGTAAGCCCGTGGTGTCCACATAATCTTGCTTCGGACAGGCTTCGATTAAGCGGAATCGGTTCATAAAAAACTCGAATGGACGATCTTCATCCGCGACGACATGTTCTGTATGCAGATAAGGTTTGACCATATTTTGATAAGCCGCTAAATAGCCTCGCGGGTGTTTTACCTTTGTCGTTCGAATAATACGTCCGTCGGTAAAACTGAGTTTGCCATGAGAGCCACAACCGATACCAAGGTAATCACCAAAGCGCCAGTAGTTGAGGTTGTGCTGACACTGATAGCCCGGCTTGCTGTAACCGGAGATTTCATATTGCACATAACCCGCGGCTGCAAGTTTTTGGTGTCCGAGCTCGAAAATATCCCACAAGTCATCATCGTCAGGTAGCGTTGGTGGCTTGTAGTAAAACATGGTGTTTGGTTCGATGGTCAGCTGATACCAAGACAAGTGCGGCGGTGCCAACTCAATCGCTTTGTCCAAATCTGCCAAGGCTTGTTCGATGCTTTGATCAGGTAAGCCGTGCATGAGATCGAGGTTAAAGCTGTTCAAACCGATTTGGTGCGCCAGCTTAGCAGCATTGACGGCTTCGTCTTGGCCGTGAATGCGCCCCAAACGCTCAAGCTTCTGCTGCTCAAAGCTTTGTACGCCGATAGAGATACGCGTTACACCAGCTTTGCGGTAGCCAACAAAACGCTCTGCTTCGATGGTGCCTGGATTCGCTTCCATGGTGATTTCGATTTCAGGCTTGAACGGAATACGCGCTTCAATGCCCTTAAGTAGACGCTCGATGCCTTCTGCCGAAATCAAACTCGGCGTACCACCACCAATGAAGATTGAATGCAGTGGGCGTGGCGCTTCGTTAAGGCGGTATTTCTCAATGTCGGTATCCAAATCTTCTAAAAGGGCACTGATGTACTCTTCTTCTGGAATCTCGGTTTTGAGCGCGTGAGAGTTAAAGTCGCAATACGGGCACTTTTGCACACACCACGGGATGTGTACATACAAGCTGAGTGCTGGGGGCGTTAACATGGTCTAATTCGCTCGTGATTACTGAGACACTTGCTCAGACAGTTGAGCAAACAACGACTTGAGCGCTTTACCGCGGTGAGACAGTTGTTTCTTACGTGCAGGTTCAAGTTCGGCTGACGCACAGTTGTCTTCAGGAACAAAGAAGATTGGGTCGTAGCCAAAGCCATTTTCACCGTGTGCTTCAGTTAGAATTCGGCCTTCCCATTTACCGTGACAGACGATAGGCGTTGGGTCGTTCTCGTGACGCATGAGGACTAATACACAGTGGAAACGTGCTGTACGCTCTGCTTCTGGTACGCCTTCCATTGCCGCTAGCAATTTTTCTAGATTCTCTTGATCAGATGCGCTCTCGCCTGCGTAACGTGCAGAGTAAATGCCCGGAGCGCCTTTTAAGAAATCGACTTCTAAGCCAGAGTCATCTGCAATCGCAGGAAGCCCTGTTTCTTGTGCGGCATGGCGAGCTTTAATGATTGCGTTTTCAATGAAAGTTGTACCCGTTTCAGCTACTTCCGATACATTGAATTCACTTTGCGCTAATACTTCAAAGCCGAAGTCAGACAACAAATCTGCCATTTCACGAACTTTGCCTTGGTTACCAGTTGCTAGCACAATTTTTTTCATGGGAATCTCTTTTAATAGTGATAGAGGAGAACAAATCGTTCTCCTCTAGATATTCTTTAACTAATAAGTGGTTTTTAGCCTGCTTAGATCCAAAAGCTTTTGGAACATCACAACCCAATTACTCTTCAACATAAAACTTCTGGGTGAATTTAAGCTTACCTGAGCCTTTGTTTCCAGCTTTTACGTCAATATCGAAAGTAAAAGTTTCTTCGTGGGTAATTGGCAGTTCGGCTAAATAGTATATCGCATTGCCTTCTTTGACTTCACGAAAGGTCAAGGTCTGAGTTTGGCCGATAAGGTTCTTCGCGCGTCCAGCAATTTTTGCTTCTAATGCTGGCTTACCCAATGAAGCTCTATCTAACACGCTAATATTAACCACAGCGAGGTATCCATTACGTTTGATATCGTAGCTACGTGCGACTTTGGGTGTTAGGAATGTTGAGTTAAACGCTACATAGTGTACTTCGATATCTTTCATATTTTTAAACTGATCGGCGAAGCTTGGTAACGACAACAGGCTAATCAGTAATGCGGTAATCCATTTGCTCATTGTTACTTCCTCAAAGCACTTGTTATAAAACAACCATAGCTGCAATTTTACCTTGGTCAGGGGGTAAAAAATGCGTACTCAGTCGTTGGTATTAGTAAGTGTGGTACAAAATCGTAAATAAAAAGCCATCATATGATGGCTTTAATTTCTGTCGGTATCTGGGTAGGCGATTCTATCCGAATTTGTTTGTGCCGTCCTAATTCACCTTTTTCTATGTGAACCAAGCCCTTAGCGATTTTAAACTGCTTGGCTAAGAACTTAGTTAGGTGTGCATTAGCTTTGCCATCGACAGGTGGAGCAGTAATGGCGATTTTTAGCTCTTCACCATGCAAGCCAACGATTTTATCGCGGCTAGCTTTAGGTTGAATATAGAGCTTCAGGATGATGTCCTCACCATCTTGCCAAACTGCAGCTGACATTATAGCTGGAACCAAATTGGACCAATGATATCGCCCATTAAGAAGTTCGCGAACTGCAAGCCGATAAATAACACCAGTACGCTTAAATCAAGACCACCAATAGCCGGAAGAATACGACGGATTGGAGCGCACATTGGCTCGGTCAGTTGATGGAATACGTACTCGATAGGGCTGCGGCCTTGGCTTACCCAGCTCAAAATTGCACGGATCAATAGTACCCAGAACAATAGGCCACCTGCGGCTTTGATTAATGATAATAAGCCCAAGAATAAGAAATCAGCGCTGAAAGAGACGGAACCGTTCGAAGCTATTAGGATAAGCACGACAAATTTAAGCACACACAACACGTAGGCAAACAACACGGTTGCTAGGTCAATATTCCCCACGGAAGGGATAACGCGGCGCAATGGACCAATGACCGGCTGAGTCGCTTTTACTATGAATTGCGAGAATGGGTTGTAGAAGTCTGCGCGCGCAGCTTGCAACCAAATTCGCAAAATTACGACCATGATGTACAGGTCAAATAGGGTTGAGATGAGAAAACTCATTGAATTCATAAGGTACCCTTAACAAGTGATGGATGATACTAAACGGAGTTCATCCAAATAATTAAAACAGTTTTTCCATTTCTTCCGCGCGAGCCACAGCAGCTTGCATGGCTTTAGCGACAATATCTGAAAGTTGATGTTCGTTGAATGTACGTAGTGCTTCTGCCGTTGTCCCACCTTTCGATGTCACGTTCTCACGCAGGGTCGATAGCTCAGTTTCTGGGTTGCTAACCACCATACTGGCCGCGCCCAATGCAGCTTGTTGAACCAATAGTCGAGCAGTCTCTTTATCAAAGCCTTGCGCAATCGCTTCTGCTTGCATCGCTTCCATAAACAGGAAGAAGTATGCTGGAGCACTGCCCGCTGCGGCAATCACATTATTGATACCTGACTCTTGCTCAACCCAACATACTTTACCGACAGCTTCCATTAACTCTGCGGCAAAAGCTTTGTCGTGCTCGGTTACATGAGTTGGTGCGAATAACCCACTCATACCCAACCCAAGTTGTGATGGCGTATTTGGCATAACACGAACCAAGTTCAATTTGGTGGCTAGCATATCATCCAATCGAGAACAGTTGATGCCTGCGGCAATAGAAATCACCAGTTTATTAGTGAAATCGATCGATTGCAGTGGTTTACAGACATTCGCCATCATTTGCGGTTTCACAGACAATACCACCACATCCGCCTCGGTCGCAGCTTGGATGTTATCGCTGGTGGTACGGATGCCAAAATCTTGTTCTAGCAGAAGGCGGCGAGCCTCTGAAGGAGCCGTCGCGGTAATGTTTTGCGCTGGGTATCCGTTAGCAACCAAGCCTGAAACAATGGCTCTCACCATGTTGCCAGCACCAATGAAGGCGATTTTTTTATGTTCCATTTGTCTGATTTCCATCATGATATTTAGAATTTGTTGTGCGCTCAGGTGTATAATGGCGCCGCTGTTACTTACTGCTCCTATTGGCGAGTAAGATGATTGCGCATTTACGCTCTAACGATTGACGACATAACTTATGTCGCGAGTGAGCGTTTTGTTGATTTAGCTGTAGTCTCGTGCGCCGAAAATAGCGGTTCCAATACGAACCATTGTACTACCAGCTTCGATTGCAGCGGTCATATCACCACTCATTCCCATTGATAATGTATCGATTTCTGGGAACTGTGCTTCGAGTGTTTGCTTCAACGTAGCCAACTTCTGAAATTCACGGAGTTGTGATTCGTAGTCAGACACGTTGGCAGGAATCGACATCAACCCTCTTAAAGTGAGGTTAGGTAGGCGAGAAATCAACTCCGCCAGCTCGAATACTTCCGCTTCAGTGACACCAGACTTAGATGCCTCACCACTGGTGTTAACCTGAATCAGAACTTGTAGCGGTTTAAGTTCGCTTGGCCGCTGATCATTCAGGCGTTGAGCTATCTTGGTTCGATCGATGGTGTGAACCCAATCGAAATGTTCAGCAACAAGTCGCGATTTATTGGATTGAATCGGGCCAATGAAGTGCCATTCGATTCGATTATCTGGATAATGCTCGGCAAAGTGCTGAACTTTACTGACGCCCTCTTGAACGTAGTTTTCACCAAAGGCGGTTTGTCCCGCTTGGTAGGCTTCGAGAATTGCCTCGACAGGTTTAGTTTTGCTTACCGCTAGAAGTTGCACTGACTCTGGAGTTCGACCACATTTTTGCTCGTCATATCGAATTTGAGAGGTGATATGTTCAATATTTTGTTGAATACTACTCATAGCTGTACTTTAGACTTAAGGATTTTAAATGGATATCACTGAGTTACTGGATTTTAGTGTAAAACATAATGCCTCGGATCTACATCTTTCTGCAGGTGTCCCACCAATGGTTCGTATTGATGGGGATGTGAGAAAACTAGGCATTCCAGCGTTTACACACCAAGAAGTGCATCGTTTGGTTTTCGAAATCATGAACGATGCCCAACGCAGTGAATTCGAAGAAAAACTCGAAGTCGATTTCTCTTTTGAGTTGCATAACGTTGGCCGTTTCCGTGTCAACGCTTTCAACCAATCTCGCGGTTGTGCGGCAGTATTCCGTACCATTCCAAGTAGCATTCCAACTCTGGAAGAGCTAGAAGCGCCAGAGATCTTCAAAAAAATTGCGAACGCTGAAAAAGGCTTAGTTCTGGTCACTGGCCCAACAGGTTCAGGTAAATCGACGACCTTAGCAGCCATTGTTGACTACATTAACCGTAATCACAACAAGCACGTACTCACAATTGAAGATCCGATTGAATTTGTTCACAACAACAATAAATGTTTGATCAACCAGCGTGAAGTTCACCGTGACACCCATAGTTTCCAAAATGCTTTGCGTAGTGCATTGCGCGAAGACCCAGACGTTATTCTGGTTGGTGAGATGCGTGACAAAGAAACCATCAGCCTTGCCTTAACGGCGGCAGAAACGGGTCACTTAGTTTTCGGGACGTTGCACACCAGCTCGGCGGCAAAAACCATTGACCGTATTATCGATGTTTTTCCTGGTAGTGATAAAGATATGGTCCGCTCGATGCTATCTGAGTCCCTTCGTTCGGTTATCGCGCAAAAGCTTCTGAAGCGTAATGGTGGTGGCCGTATTGCATGCCATGAAATTATGATGGCAACGCCTGCGATTCGTAACTTGATCCGCGAAGACAAAGTCGCGCAGATGTATTCGATCATTCAAACAGGTGCGGCTCACGGCATGCAAACCATGGAGCAAAATGCTCGTCAGTTAATGGCGCAAGGCATGGTTGCTCGTGAAGAGGTCGATAGTAAGATCGGATTAGAAGTGCAGCAATTCTCGTAACGTTCATACAGATAATGGTGAATACGGAAGATGGATCTAGATAAATTTCTCGAAGGCATGCTGGCGCTGAAAGCGTCGGATCTTTACATCACGGTTGGAGCGCCAATTCTATTTCGTGTGGATGGCGAATTGCGTCCGCAAGGGGAAAAACTTACCGAGAGCGATGTGGCTGCATTACTCGACAGCGCTATGGAACCAGATCGGCGTCAGGAATTTCGTAAAAGTCGCGAGTCGAATTTTGCCATTGTGAGAGATTGTGGTCGCTTCCGTGTGAGTGCCTTTTTTCAACGCGAGTTACCAGGCGCAGTGATTCGTCGTATTGAAACTAATATTCCTACTTTTGAGCAGTTAAAGTTACCGTTAGTGTTGCAAGATTTGGCGATAGCTAAGCGTGGTTTGGTGCTGGTGGTCGGTGCTACTGGTTCGGGTAAATCGACCACTATGGCGGCGATGACAGGCTATCGAAACAGCAATAAAACCGGGCACATTTTGACGGTCGAAGATCCGATCGAATTCGTGCATGAACACAAGCGTTGTATCGTGACTCAACGCGAAGTTGGGTTAGATACGGAAAGCTATGAAGTTGCGCTTAAAAACTCGCTGCGCCAAGCACCAGATATGATTTTGATTGGTGAGATCCGTAGCCGTGAAACAATGGAATACGCGATGACCTTCGCCGAAACGGGTCACCTGTGTATGGCAACGTTGCACGCCAACAATGCAAACCAAGCTTTAGAGCGCATTCTTCACTTGGTACCGAAAGATCAAAAAGAACAATTCTTGTTCGATTTGTCGATGAACCTAAAAGGCGTGGTTGGTCAGCAGTTGATCCGAGATAAAAATGGGCAGGGACGTCATGGTGTATTTGAGATCTTGCTAAATAGTCCACGTGTGTCGGATTTGATTCGTCGCGGAGATTTACATGAGTTGAAGTCAACCATGGCTCGCTCAAATGAGTTTGGTATGCTGACGTTCGATCAATCTCTTTATAAGTTAGTGATGCAAGGTAAGATCAGCGAAGAGGATGCACTACATAGTGCCGACTCGGCAAATGATCTGCGCTTGATGTTGAAAACGCAGCGTGGTGAAGCATTCTCTACGGGCAGTTTGGCGAACGTTAAGATCGATATGGATTAATCCAATCCAGAAACAAAAAAGGTTGGCAGGAGCCAACCTTTTTTCATTGTGCTTGAAGTGTTTACTCACCCCAAAGGGCTTCAAACCAGCTTTCTAGAATCACCACTGCTGACTGGCAGTCAACATTACCTTTCGATAGGGCTTTGTAGCCGCCCATGCTGAACAACTCCGCACGAGCTTCTGCTGTAGATAAACGCTCATCATGCAGTTCAACTGGCAATCCGTATCGGCCTTGCAGACGCTTAGCAAATTTTCGTGCACGAGGGGTTATGGTCTCAAGGTCTTTACCATGCAGATCGGTCGGTAAACCGACCACTAGCAAATCTGGTTGCCACTCTTTGATTTGCTTTTCGATATCGTCCCAGTTTGGAATACCGTCATTGGCTTTAAAGGCTTTTAATGGGGAAGCTGTACCAGTAATTTCTTGGCCAATAGCGCTACCAATGCTTTTGGTTCCAAAGTCAAAAGCCATAATTGTGCGTGACATAAGGTGTCTCTATCTAATGTAACTGTATATTTGGACTAAGCATGTCCAGAGTCTGCTGAAAGGTGACTTGGGTCGATGCCCAGCTTTTCGACCGCTTTCTTCCAACGCTCGTTGATTGGTGTATTAAAGATAATTTCAGGCGTCGCTTCAATGGTGAGCCAAGAGTTTTCGACCAGCTCACTTTCTAATTGGCCTGCACTCCAACCGGAGTAGCCAAGTGCCACTAAGTAATCACTTGGTTCTGCTTCTGTTCCTAACACCGACAGAATATCACGCGAAGTGGTTACCGCGAGGTCATCGGTCATTTGGACGCTGGACTCGTAGTAATCTTTGGGTTTATGCAAAATAAAACCACGATCTTCCGAGATTGGGCCGCCATTGTAAACTGGTCTATCTAGACTGGCTTCAAATAGGCGCGGGTGTACTGGCTGAACTTCCACCTGCTTGAGCATGTTGCCGACGGTGATATCAACAGGAGCATTGATCATCAGCCCCATAGCGCCGTCTTCGTTGTGCTCACAAATGTAGATCACGCTGTTTTGAAAGTACGGATCTTTCATCCCAGGCATGGCAACCAAAAAGTGATTTGTGAGATTCATACTCATATTGACCCTTAACTCTCGTAAATGCCCTTAAGCAAACATCATACAGTTTATCATCTAGGTATGTGCATGAGTTTGCTTAAGTTAATGTACTACGCTCTCTATTAACTGTAATACAGTTTGAGTTATTCGCCTTTTACTCGACGCTCAATCGCATCCATCAGTTTGCCTGTGATTGAGATATCAAAAGCAGCTTCAATTTCGCGAATACAGGTTGGGCTGGTGACGTTGATTTCTGTTAGCTTGTCGCCAATTACGTCAAGGCCAACAAAGATAAGGCCTTTTTCTTTCAGTGTCGGAGCAACGGTTTGCGCAATTTTGAGGTCGGTTTCGCTTAGCGGACGAGCTTCACCAGTACCACCAGCGGCTAGGTTGCCGCGCGTTTCGCCTTTAGCAGGAATGCGTGCTAGACAGTAAGGCATAGGTTCGCCATCTACCACTAGGATACGTTTGTCACCGTTGCTGATGTCTGGCACGAAGGTTTGTGCCATTGCGTAGTTTTGACCGTGGTTAGTCAATGTCTCGATGATTACAGAGACGTTTGGATCGTTTTCTTTTACACGGAAGATGGACGCGCCACCCATACCATCAAGCGGTTTCAGGATGACATCACCATGTTTTTCACGAAATTCTTTAATTTTCTCTGCTTTTCGCGTCACGATCGTTGTAGGTGTCAGCTCTGGGAACCATGCTGTAAACAGCTTTTCGTTACAATCACGTAAGCTTTGAGGCTTGTTAACGATCAGTGCACCTTGTTCTTCTGCACGCTCAAGGATGTAAGTCGCGTAGATGTATTCAGTATCAAACGGAGGATCTTTACGCATTAGCACCGCGTCTAGCTCAGACAGTTCGATAGTTTGCTCTGATTTGAACTCGTACCAACCGTTTGGATCTTCTTTTAGTTCTACCACTTTAGTATCTGCAATGGCAACGCCTTGATCGAGATGCAGATCATTCATTTCCATGTAGTGGATTTCATAGCCGCGTCGTTGCGCTTCAAGCATCATGGCAAAGCTAGAGTCTTTTTTGATGTTAATGGACGAGATTGGGTCCATTACGATACCGAGTTTGATCATTATTTTTCTCCGTTTAACCAAGATCGCCGAAACGAACTTGTAAGGCTGTAATTGCTGTCAGAGCCGCTGTTTCGGTACGCAGAACGCGAGGGCCGAGTAGCGTTTCTTCAAATTGGTATTCTCGAGTCATCTCGATTTCTTCAGACGATAAACCGCCTTCAGGACCGATCAGTAGGCGCACTTTTTCAACCGGGGTTGGCAAAGTGTTGATTGAGTATTTAGCACGAGGGTGAAGGTTAAGCTTTAAACCATCGTACTCTTCTTTACACCACTCTTCCAAGCTCATAATTGGACGAATTTCGGGCACGACATTACGCCCACATTGCTCACAGGCACTGATAGCGATTTTCTGCCATTGCGCGAGTTTTTTCTCAAAACGCTTTTGATCAAGCTTGACGCCACAACGTTCAGAAATCAGAGGAGTGATGGTATTGACGCCAAGTTCAACAGACTTTTGGATGGTGAACTCCATCTTATCGCCACGTGAAATGACTTGACCAAGGTGCAGATCTAAAGGGGATTCAATACTGTTTTCTACGCGCTCGGTGATGTTAACCAAAACTGATTTCTTGCTGACTTCACTGATAACCGCTGGGAACTCTGCGCCACTGCCGTCAAAAAGGAGAACGTCTTGGCCTTCTTTCATGCGCAAAACACGACCGATATGGCCTGCTGCGTCGTCACTTAAAGCAAGTGAGCCAAGTTGATGAATGGTTTCTGGATGATAAATTCGAGGGGTACGCATGAGATTTCCAGCAAGAGAATAAACTTAAACCCTAACATGGATGCTTTGCACCGAAAAAACAAGGGGCAAGAAGCGTTTCAATATCAGTAATTGGAACGCTTCGAGGTCGGAGGTTACAGTGCGCGGCAGGCTTCTTGAACAAATGGGTTGTGATTGCCCTGTACTTTTGCAATGCGCTCGTCACGCTCACATTCCCATTTATCGACAGGATAGGTTTTGTTCCAAGCACTCATTAATTGCGTTTGCTGCTTCGACAGTTTGAAACCGTACTCTTTGCTCATGTATAGATAGGTACGAGCAATTGAGCCACGCGCACGGTCTGGTGGCATGACTTTACGCTGCTTAAAGTTCACTTGCATCTCACAGCGACCATAACTCACGCCATCCATACCGTTCCATTGGCTGAAGTTGTAGTTCGAACGATCACCGTTTACTTCACCAATAGCAGGAGTTAGGTTGTGCAAGTCTGCTTCCATCAAACGAAAAGTTTTGTCTTTTTTCTTACAGTTTTTACGTCCGCCATCTTGCCAGCATTGACGCTGGTGGCCAAATTGCCACGCAGGAACAACGTGCTCCCATTCGATTCGTGCAGCCCGTTTTTCTTGTTTACGGACTTGGTAACCGCAAGAGGCTAAATCGGGTAAGCCTTTCTTGCCTTGCCATTGAATGTTACAGCCACAGTAGAAGCTTGTTGGGTGGTCTTGATAAATTTTGACCGCCTCACGTTTGGCTGCAGAGAATGAGCTCGGTGGCGCGGCAATCGCAGTGCTAGAAAGCGCGATAAGCAACAGAGAGAATAAGTATTTCATGATAAAAGTCTTTATAAAGTATGACTTTATTCATGATAACACGCATAAAATAGCTTTAGTGATGAGTAAGTTAACAATAGTTGGCGAAGGGAAGGTTTTGATCAACTCGATCTTTATTTTGGGAACGCAAGTAACACTATGAGGTAAGGGCTACGATAATTGAATGCCGGTGAAGTCAAGTGGTTGGCGGCATTTTTGACAAGAGTACGTCGCCTCTTTGCGCAGCACTTTATTATGACGGCGAATCGATAGAGGGTAGGTCATACAACCACAACGATACTCAAAGGTTTTACCTTGAACGGATTTTACTTCAAAGCTGTGAGTGGTTTTGGCTGGTACGTTAAATACGGCTTCCATGACGCCTTTCCATTCTTTACCGTGAGGCCTAACTCGCCCGTAAACCTGATAAGTAATCAGGTGTGCTACTTCATGAGGAATGACTTCATCTAAGAATGCTTGGGTGTTTTCGCGAAATAAAACAGGGTTTAGGCGTACTTGATTTAATTGAAGGTAGGCTTTTCCTGCCGCTTTCCCACGCACGTCGAAGGTGATTGTTGGAATCGGGAAAGAACGTTTGAAAGCTTGTTCCGCCATCGCGATACAGCCCGCCATCACTTGCTTGGCTTTATAGCTGAGTTCTATATCCACAATTCACCTCGATAAATCAAATAAAAAAGCCCCCGCATTGCGAGGGCCAGATCATAGCATCAGTTAATTATGGTGTGTGTTTTTTCTTGATGGTGGCATGGTAAGCGTGCCATGTACCGTAGCCTAGAATTGGCATGGTAAACAACATTCCGATCCCGTAGGTCGCAAAGCCGATAAGAATACCGCCACAGATGATCGCTGCCCAAACAATCATTGCTGGAATGTTGGATTTCACGGCATTAAAGCTGGTAAACACAGCGGTCATCATGTCTACGCGACGCTCCATCATGAGCGGAATAGAAAAGGCTGAAATGCTAAACACCACACAAGCCAAAACAAAGCCAACTAAAGAGCCGATGACAAGGAAGGGTAGGAACTCACTTAAAGGTGCCCCTTGAACAGAAGGGTAGAGTGCATGAAGTAGAGCGGCAATGCGCATCCAAAATATCATACACACTGCGAGTAACACGGCGAACGCCCATTGAGATGTTGAGTTACGACCGATCGCTTTCATTGAATGGAACAAGCTTGCTTTGTGTCCGCGCTCTCTCTCCCAACTGGCATCATACAAGCCGAGCGCGAGAAACGGACCGATTAACATGTAAACAATCAAACTGGGCATGACGACCAAGTGTGTGCCTTGCCACTGTACGAGCAAAACAATGCCTATGGCTGCTGCCATAAAACAGATGCCATAGAAAGCACTAATAAGCGGCATTCGCACGAAATCATGCAGACCTAATGCGAGCCAATGAAAAGGTGCAGAAAGATTGACCGTATTGCACGGTATGGTTCTGGCGTATTCGTTGTCTGGCACTTCCTTTCGCTTGTTGTGGAAGTCCGATGGATTAACAGTTCGAGGCATAACTCCTCCTTGATTTATTCCCACATTATCCGCTTATACCAACTGACAGCGGTTTTTGTTCAGTCAAACTTGAAGCGACTTTTTCAAGTTTACATCTGAGCATTGGCTTAGTTTGGTATCGGCCATAAAGATGCCTGACTCATGTCTTTACTTAAGTGTGCTTCCACAGTCGCCAGCATCCGACGTCTCTATTTAAATTGGAGTTAACAATATTTTAACTATTGGCGGAGATGGGATAATTTACAAATAATTGCTTAAAATTTATTCGGTATAAAAAATGAGGGAGAAACAGGACTGCTTTGTGGGTCAGGGCGGTATGAGCCGAAATGGCTGGATAAAAGTTGCTGAAAATAAAAAGCCCCCACCATAAGCGAGGGCTTGATTGATTCTTGCTTAGCTTGATTATTTGATGCCAGCGAAATCGCGTAGAAGTGCAGCTTTGTCTGTCGCTTCCCACGGGAATTCTTCACGACCGAAGTGACCGTAAGCCGCTGTCTTCTTGTAGATAGGTTGAAGAAGGTTAAGCATTTCTTGTAGACCGTATGGACGTAGGTCGAAGAATTGACGAACCGCTTCAATGATGATGTCGTGAGGTACTTTCTCAGTACCGAACGTTTCCACCATGATAGACGTTGGATCAGCAACACCGATTGCGTAAGAAAGTTGGATCTCACAACGGTCAGCCATGCCTGCCGCTACGATGTTTTTCGCTACGTAGCGTGCTGCGTATGCTGCACTACGGTCAACTTTTGATGGATCTTTACCAGAAAACGCACCGCCACCGTGACGAGCTGCGCCGCCGTAGGTATCTACGATGATCTTACGACCAGTTAGGCCACAGTCACCCATAGGACCACCGATTACGAAGCGACCGGTTGGGTTAATGAAGAAGTTTGTTTCTTTGTTGATCCACTCAGAAGGTAGCACTGGCTTAATGATCTCTTCCATTACCGCTTCACGCAGGTCTGAAGTTGAGATTGAGTCACAGTGTTGAGTTGAAAGAACAACCGCGTCGATACCAACGATGTTACCTTGATCGTATTGGAATGTTACCTGAGATTTTGCATCAGGACGCAACCAAGGTAGTGTGCCGTTTTTACGAACTTCTGCTTGCTTTTGAACAAGACGGTGAGAGTAAGTAATTGGCGCTGGCATTAGTACTTCAGTTTCGTTACAAGCGTAACCAAACATGATGCCTTGGTCGCCTGCACCTTGTTCTTTAGGGTCAGCTTTATCAACACCTTGGTTGATATCTGGCGACTGTTTACCGATTGTGTTTAGTACCGCACAAGAATCTGCGTCAAAGCCCATATCTGAATGTACGTAGCCGATTTCACGAACGGTTTCACGAGTTAACTCTTCGATGTCTACCCATGCTGAAGTCGTGATTTCACCACCCACCATTACCATACCGGTTTTAACGTAAGTCTCACATGCAACACGAGCCTTTGGATCTTGCTCTAGAATCGCGTCAAGAACCGCATCAGAAATCTGGTCTGCAATTTTATCTGGATGACCTTCTGATACTGACTCAGAAGTAAACAGGTGCTTAGCCATGTTAGCTCCACTATATCTGGTTTAAAACTGGGGAATGATAAACTCTCCAGCGCAAATTAATACTAATTTTTGTAGGTGTATCTACATCTAGACGTCTATTCTAAATTTGATTGCTCGAATTACAAGCTCTTTTTTGGTTTTTGTTATAACCAAACGTTTGCCTGATTTATTGATAATTTTAAGAACTTCGAACGATTTGGCGCGAAAGGTGCAATATTTGTGAGGTTTTGGACTGGAAAACGTTTGCACACCCAACAGGGCTTTGAGAGAATTATGACCTACTTTTCGTTTCGCTTAATGTACTCAGGAGCAGACATGTCGTCTCGTAAACATCTTGCCAATGCAATTCGTGCTCTAAGCATGGATGGTGTTCAACAAGCTAACTCAGGCCACCCAGGCGCACCAATGGGTATGGCTGATATCGCTGAAGTTCTTTGGCGCTCTCACCTAAACCATAACCCTTCAAACCCAGAGTGGGCCGACCGCGATCGCTTTGTGCTGTCAAACGGTCATGGGTCAATGCTTATTTACTCTCTACTGCACTTAAGCGGTTACGAGCTATCTATTGACGATCTGAAAAACTTCCGTCAATTGCACTCAAAAACCCCAGGTCACCCAGAGTACGGCTACGCGCCTGGTATCGAGACAACAACGGGTCCTCTAGGTCAAGGCATCACTAACGCTGTTGGTATGGCGATCGCAGAGAAAGCACTAGCGGCACAGTTCAACAAAGAAGGTCACGATATCGTTGACCACTTTACGTATGTGTTCATGGGTGACGGCTGTCTAATGGAAGGCATCTCGCATGAAGCATGCTCTCTTGCAGGTACTCTTGGTCTAGGCAAGCTGATTGCATTCTGGGATGACAACGGCATTTCTATCGACGGTCACGTTGAAGGCTGGTTCTCTGACGATACACCTAAGCGTTTTGAAGCGTACGGCTGGCATGTAATCCCAGCAGTCGATGGTCACGACTCAGACGCGATCAACGCAGCAATTGAAGCAGCAAAAGCGGACCCACGTCCTACGCTTATCTGTACCAAAACAATTATCGGTTTCGGTTCTCCTAACAAGTCTGGTTCGCACGACTGTCACGGTGCACCACTAGGTCACGATGAGATCCAAGCGGCTCGTGAATACCTAGGTTGGGAGTACGGCCCATTTGAGATCCCGGCAGATGTTTACGCTGAGTGGGATGCAAAAGAAGCGGGCGCCGCGAAAGAAGCAGCTTGGAATGAAAAATTCGAGGCATACGCTGCAGCTTACCCTGCTGAAGCGGCAGAGCTTAAACGACGTCTAAACGGCGAACTTCCTGCACAGTGGGAAGAAAAAGCGAACCAAATCATTGCCGATCTTCAAGCAAACCCAGCGAACATTGCATCACGTAAAGCATCGCAAAATGCACTAGAAGCGTTTGGTCAAATGCTTCCTGAGTTTATGGGTGGTTCTGCTGACCTAGCGCCTTCTAACCTGACCATGTGGTCTGGTTCTAAGTCTCTAGAAACGGAGGACTTCTCTGGAAACTACATCCACTATGGTGTACGTGAATTCGGTATGACTGCTATCATCAACGGTATCGCATTGCACGGTGGTTTCGTTCCTTACGGCGCAACATTCCTAATGTTCATGGAATACGCTCGTAACGCAATGCGTATGGCTGCGCTGATGAAAATTCAGAACATCCAAGTTTACACGCATGATTCGATCGGTCTTGGCGAAGATGGCCCAACTCACCAACCTGTTGAGCAAATGGCGTCTCTACGTGTAACTCCAAACATGAGCACATGGCGCCCATGTGACCAAGTTGAGTCTGCAGTTGCATGGAAACTAGCGATTGAACGTAAAGATGCACCAACTGCACTTATCTTCTCTCGTCAAAACCTAGCGCAACAAGAGCGTACTGCTGAACAAGTCGCAGACATCGCGAAAGGTGCTTATATCCTGAAAGATAGCGAAGGTAAGCCTGAGCTAATCCTTATCGCAACAGGTTCTGAGGTTGAGCTTGCAGTGAAAGCCGCTGAGCAACTAACTTCAGAAGGCAAGAAAGTACGCGTTGTTTCAATGCCATCAACAGACGCATTCGACAAACAAGACGTCGCTTACCGTGAATCTGTACTGCCATCAGACGTAACGGCACGTATCGCTATTGAAGCGGGCATTGCGGATTTCTGGTACAAGTACGTTGGCTTTGACGGTCGCATCATCGGTATGACAACATTCGGTGAATCTGCACCTGCTGGTCAGCTATTCGAGATGTTTGGCTTCACGACTGAAAACGTAGTGAACACAGCAAAAGAATTGCTAGCGTAATTGCAGGACCGTCTAAACAGTCGAACATAAACGACGATTGTTAAACGCTAAAGTTAGAAAGGCCATCATTATGATGGCCTTTTTATTTTTGTCAGGTTTTCCAACCTTGTGGAATGCTTTGGTGAATGCAGTCTAAAAGTACGGATAAGCGCAGTGGTGGTCGTCCTGCTGGTGTATAGCAGTTAATGGAAATAGGCTCAGAAAGCCAACCTTCTAAGCATGGTGTGATTCGCCCTGGGTGATGTTTCTCATAGCCGCATGCTGTCCAAGTCGGCAGCAGTCCAATACCATGACCATTCGCGATACTGTCTATTTGCATTGCTATGTTGTCGCTGTATAAGCGACTAACAAAGGGTTCTAAAAAGAACTCACCGTGTTGAGGGTGTGCTAGCATCAATCCATTTTCTTGCACTGAACCAAAATCGATCCATGGATGTGCTTCAAGTTCTTTGGGGTGCGGTATAGGCCCATGTTGTTTTAGATAATTTGGAGAGGCAAAAGGCGTATAGCGAAATACCCCCAGCACTTCTTTTCGCCAGTCTAGCTCTTTACGTTCACCGAGCCAGATGAACAAATCTGGGTCATGATGCGCCTCAGAAAAGTCACTGGTAAGCTGAACTCTAACATCGGGATTATCAGCAAGAAAACGATTGAGTACGCCGCCGAGCCAGCTTCTAACTAAGGCAGTGTGACAAACAATATGCAGTGGCCCTGAAACTTGGTTCGTTAAACCTTGCAGTGCATCATAACTCTCTTCGCTTAACTCAAGAATCTGGCGGCTGTAGTGGGCAAAGATCTCTCCAGCTCTTGTCAGAACTAATCGATTACCTTGTCTGGCGGTTAGAGCCTGACCGAAGTCTTCTTCTAATTGTGCCAAGCGACGACTTAGCGTTGATTTTGGCTGATTAAGGGCTTTAGCAGCGGCTGTCAAACTTTTATGCTGATTGAGCGCATCAAAGGCTCTAATTGATGCTAAGTCGTGCATATTTCTTTTACTCCTTACTGCGTTATGTACGAGTTCCATAAATGGAAAGAACCGTTCCATAACTCTCACTATGCATCTCATTCTATTTGTGAATAATTCACTTTCGAAAATAATAATCATTATCAATTATGGAGATGTAGATGTCTACTCTTAGACTGCCAGTTACTACCGCAACTGGTATTTTAGCCTTCGTCAGTGTCCCTCATGTTTTTGCCAATGATGCAGTTTCTAAAATGGAAACAGTGGTTGTAACTGCATCAAGTTATGAGCAATCTCAAGCGGACGCGCCTGCAAGTATTAGTGTGATTTCACGTGAGGAGTTGGACTCCCGTTATTACCGCGATGTGACTGATGCACTAAAAAGTGTGCCAGGTGTTGTCGTGACAGGTGGTGGTGATACTACCGACATTAGTATCCGTGGTATGGGTTCTAAATACACTTTGATACTGGTCGATGGTAAACGTCAAAGTACGCGTGAAACTCGTCCAAATAGTGACGGCCCTGGTATCGAACAAGGTTGGTTACCTCCTCTTCAAGCGATTGAGCGAATCGAAGTTATTCGTGGCCCAATGTCGACGCTTTACGGTTCTGATGCGATTGGTGGTGTGATTAACGTCATCACACGAAAAGATGCGCTAGAGTGGACGGGTAATGTTCAACTGGGCACGGTACTACAAGAGAATAGTCGCTCAGGGGGAGAGCAGAGCGCGAACTTTTTCGTTAATGGTCCGTTGGCTGAAAATTTATCTCTCCAAGTATATGGTCAGTACACAACCAGAGAAGAAGATGACATCGAATACGGTTATGAAGATAAAGATATGCAGAGTATTTCTTCAAAACTGACTTACCAGATTAATGATCGCCACTCGGTGCAATTAGAGGGCGGCACGTCGGCACAAAGTCGTCGTGGCAATGTGGGCCTTTCAGTGCCGACCACAGGGTGTCGTGGTGGGTGTGAAGATTCACTGAATGAATATCGTCGTAATTACGTAACGGTAAGCCACAACGGTGATTGGGATTCGGTGGGAATTTCAGATACTTACTTACAGCGAGAAGAGAGCGAGAACAAATCTCGTGAGATGACGATCACCAACACCACGTTCAAATCGAGCTTGGTGACTGGTATTGGAAACCATACGTTGACGACGGGTGTGGACGCTACTCATGCAGAGCTTGAGGATTTCACCTCCAACAAAGCGTCATCGAAGACTGAAACATCGAATACGCAGTGGGCTGTTTTCATTGAAGATGAATGGAGAATTGCTGATCCGTTTAGCGTTACGCTTGGCGGCCGTCTAGATCATGACGAAAACTATGGCGCGCATTTTAGTCCGCGTGTTTACGGTGTATGGCGAGTTGATCCGTCTTGGACGGTGAAAGGCGGTGTGGCAACAGGTTTCCGTTCTCCACAATTACGTGAAATTACTCCTGGCTGGGCGCAAGTCAGTGGTGGCGGTAATATCTACGGTAACCCAGATCTTGACCCTGAAACGTCGCTAAACAAAGAAATCAGCGTCTTGTATCAAGGTGATTCTGGCTTAGATGTCTCTTTGACAGCGTTCCATAACGAATTCAAAGACAAGATCACACGTGTTGTTTGTCCAGACACTATCTGTACTGATGGTCCAAACCAATGGGGCGCAGATCCAACGTACCGTATTAACGTGGATGAAGCCGTCACACAAGGTATTGAAGCGACCTTAGCATCGCCGTTAACGGAAACCATTTACCTTAGCTCGAGCTACACATTTACCGACTCAGAGCAAAAAACAGGTGAATACAAAGGCATGCCGCTGCAGCAGTTACCAAAGCATCTGTTTAATGTGGATGTGACTTGGCAAACGACAACAGATCTAGAGAGCTGGGCGAAAGTCACGTACCGAGGTAAAGAAATGGATCCGGTTACTGGCCCATCAAGAAACAGTATTGTAGAACCAGTTTATACCTTTGTGGACGCCGGTGTGACATACCAGTTAACCGACAATACTCGTATTAAAGGCGCTATCTATAACTTGCTGGACGAGGAAATCAGTTACGAAGAATATGGATATATTGAAGATGGTCGTCGCTACTGGTTAGGTTTAGACGTCGCATTTTAATTATCTATCGTTGTAATAAGGTCGAGCATAGTCTCGACCTTTTTTAATCCTGCTTTACTTTGATTCAACAGGTGCGTTTGTCAGCCTGATCAGGTAGTATCTGTGACACGAAATTTTTGGTAGGGCGAAGGATAAATGCTAAAGGTTGCGATCAATGGATTTGGACGTATAGGTCGTAATGTTCTGCGAGCGGTGTATGAAAGCGGAAAACACCAGCAGATCAAGGTTGTGGCGGTAAACGAACTAGCACAGCCAGAGGCGATGGCACACCTACTGCAATATGACACCAGTCATGGTCGCTTTGGTAAAAAAATTTCCCATGACCAAGAACATTTGCATGTTCATCATGACAGCGGTGAATATGATTCCATTCGCATTCTCCACCTCTCCGAAATCGAATTACTTCCTTGGCGTGATTTAGAAGTTGATATCGTCTTGGATTGCACTGGCGTATTTGGTTCGCAAGCGGATGGGCAAGCGCATATAGAAGCTGGCGCTAAGAAAGTACTGTTTTCGCACCCGGGCGCAAACGACCTAGATAATACGATTATCTATGGCGTGAACCACGAAACTCTGAAAGACGAGCACCGTGTTGTCTCCAATGGCTCTTGCACCACCAACTGTATCGTTCCCGTCATTAAAGTATTAGACGAAGCCTTCGGCATAGAGTCTGGCACCATTACCACTATTCATTCGTCCATGAACGATCAACAAGTAATCGATGCGTATCATAACGACTTACGCCGTACCCGTGCTGCAAGCCAATCTATTATTCCGGTAGACACTAAGTTGCATAAGGGAATTGAAAGGATCTTCCCGAAATTTTCCAACAAATTCGAAGCAATTTCTGTTCGTGTTCCAACGGTTAACGTCACTGCAATGGATTTAAGTGTCACAATTAGTACGAATGTGAAAGTTAATGACGTAAATCAAACCATTGTTAACGCATCTCAGTGTACATTACGTAACATTGTTGACTATACTGAATCGCCACTCGTTTCCATCGACTTTAACCACGACCCCCATAGTGCGATTGTGGATGGAAGCCAGACTAGAGTGAGTAACGGGCAACTCGTAAAAATGCTCGTTTGGTGCGACAACGAATGGGGCTTTGCTAACCGGATGCTGGATACTGCCTTAGCAATGCAAGCTTTTTCGCAAGTGGAACAGTAATGACGAAGAAGTGATGGAGAATTTTTATTTCAAGCCTTGAAATAAATCCATAATATCTCCATATCTATAACCAGTTTGAAGAATTAACAGGCTTGGCAGGGTTGCCGAGTTTTCAAAAACTTTAATTATTAAATATTTGAGAGGACACATCATGTCTGTAATCAAGATGACTGACCTGGATCTTGCAGGTAAACGTGTATTTATCCGTGCTGACCTAAACGTGCCAGTAAAAGACGGTAAAGTAACTTCGGATGCACGTATCATCGCATCTCTTCCAACTATTAAGCACTGCCTAGAAGCAGGCGCTAAAGTAATGGTTACGTCTCACCTAGGTCGCCCAACTGAAGGTGAATACGCTGAAGAGTTCTCTCTACAACCAGTTGTTAACTACCTAAACGACGCACTAGATTGCGAAGTGAAGCTAGCAAAAGACTACCTAGATGGCCTAGAGCTAAATGCGGGTGAACTTGTTGTTCTTGAAAACGTTCGCTTCAACAAAGGCGAAAAGAAAAACGACGAAGAGCTATCTAAGAAATATGCAGCACTATGTGACGTATTCGTAATGGACGCATTCGGTACGGCTCACCGTGCTCAAGCATCTACTCACGGCGTTGGCATGCACGCAGACGTAGCATGTGCTGGTCCTCTACTAGCGAACGAACTAGAAGCGCTAGGCAAAGCAATGGACAAGCCAGCTCGTCCAATGGTTGCTATCGTAGGTGGTTCAAAAGTTTCTACTAAGCTAACTGTTCTTGAGTCTCTATCTAAAATCGCTGACCAACTCGTTGTTGGTGGTGGTATTGCTAACACATTCATCGCAGCTGCTGGCCACAACGTTGGTAAGTCTCTATACGAAGCAGACCTAGTTGAAACAGCTAAGAAGCTAATGGACGAGTGTGCAATTCCAGTAGCAACTGACGTTGCATGTGCGAAAGCATTCGACGAGAACGCAGAAGCTGAAATTAAGCACGTTTCTGAAGTACAAGACGACGACATGATCTTCGACCTTGGTCCAGATTCAACAGCTGAACTAGCTGAAATCCTTAAAAACGCTAAGACTATCCTATGGAATGGTCCAGTAGGCGTATTCGAATTCAAGAACTTCGAAGCAGGTACTAAAGGGATCTCTGAAGCTATCGCAGCTTCTGAAGGCTTCTCTGTTGCAGGCGGTGGTGACACGCTAGCAGCTATCGACAAGTTCGGTATCAAAGCGGATGTATCTTACATCTCTACTGGCGGCGGCGCTTTCCTTGAGTTCGTAGAAGGTAAAGTTCTTCCAGCAGTAGAAATGCTAGAAGCACGCGCTAAGTAATTAAAGCAAAGCGGGGGAGTGATTCTCCCGCTTTCTTGTTTGCTGCAACGTGTGAGGAACTCTGCTAGAATAGCCTCAGTTGTGAGCAAACGTTTGCAAGATTTTCAACTTAACAAGTTTTGTTTAAAAACGACAGATAAATAGGATTACATCCATGTCTAAGATCTTCGACTTCGTAAAACCAGGTGTTATCTCTGGCGATGACGTTCAGAAAGTATTTGAAGTTGCAAAAGAAAACAGCTTTGCACTTCCAGCAGTAAACTGTGTGGGTACTGACTCTGTAAACGCAGTACTTGAAGCAGCTGCAAAAGTTAAAGCTCCAGTTATCGTTCAGTTCTCTAACGGTGGCGCTGCTTTCTTTGCTGGTAAAGGTCTAAAACTTGAAGGTCAAGAAGCTCAAATCCTAGGTGCTGTTGCTGGTGCGAAATACGTTCACGCTGTAGCTGAAGCTTACGGTGTTCCAGTAATCCTACACACTGACCACGCAGCTAAGAAACTACTTCCTTGGATCGACGGTCTACTAGACGCTGGTGAAGAGTACTTCGCGCAAACTGGTAAGCCACTATTCTCTTCTCACATGATCGACCTTTCTGAAGAGTCTCTAGAAGAGAACATCGAAATTTCTGCTAAGTACCTAGAGCGCATGGCTAAAATGAACATGACTCTAGAAATCGAACTAGGTTGTACTGGTGGTGAAGAAGACGGCGTTGACAACTCTGATATGGATGCGTCTGAGCTATACACTTCTCCAGAAGACGTTGCATACGCATACGAGAAACTAAGCGCAATCAGCCACCGTTTCACTATCGCAGCATCTTTCGGTAACGTACACGGCGTATACAAGCCAGGTAACGTTGTACTAACTCCAACTATCCTACGTGATTCTCAAGCGCACGTTTCTGAGAAATTCGGTCTTCCAGCGAACTCTCTAAACTTCGTATTCCACGGCGGTTCAGGTTCTTCTCTAGAAGAAATCCGTGAATCTATCGGCTACGGTGTAATCAAAATGAACATCGATACTGATACACAGTGGGCTACTTGGGATGGTATCCGTAAGTTCGAAGCTGAAAACCACGATTACCTACAAGGTCAGATCGGTAACCCAACTGGTGAAGATGCACCAAACAAGAAGTACTACGATCCACGCGTATGGCTACGTGCAGGCCAAGCTTCAATGGTTACTCGTCTAGAGCAAGCATTTGCTGACCTTAACGCAGTTGACGTACTATAATCGTTACTGATTAAGTTACCTAAAAACCCGCTCTTTGAGCGGGTTTTTTTATGTCTATCATTTTCTTCCCGGCTGCTTTCTCCCGATATTTTTATGCGTTAGATTGTATTTGCTAGTGAGATATCTCACCTTTAACGTTTTTTTAAAGAAAACATGGGAATATCAGTCTTAAGAGTGGCGAAATCAGAGTGCATTGCGTAACCTGTAACAAGTCAGTGTCAGAAAGCTCTGATAAAGTCTTGTTTTGCATATCTTTGCGAAACTCTGACTTTGAAAAAAGTCAGAGTTGGGATATTGTGCCAAAAATCTGACACTGTTCAGTGGAGCAATAGGGATGTTGTTTTAGAAAAGAGCCTTTAAAAAACAAGGTTCATAAATTAACGGCAATTGGATTTATATCTCTTTATTTTTGAGGATAAGAATTATGGCAGGTGAATCGGTGGGTATCGATACCACTTTAACGGATGGTCTAACTCAGGCTGAAACTTGGCTGACAAACAATTCAGATCTACTGGTTCAGTACGGTGTGAACATTATCTCTGCGGTGCTTATTCTGTTTATCGGTAATCTTATCGTTAAGGCAGTCGCTGGTAGTGTTTCTAAAGTACTAGAAAAGAAAAACATGGATAAGGCCGTCGTTGAATTTATTCACGGTCTTGTTCGTTACTTGCTATTTGTAATCGTGCTAATCGCGGCTCTTGGTCGATTAGGAGTTCAAACCGCTTCTGTTGTTGCTGTGATTGGTGCGGCAGGTCTTGCTGTTGGTCTTGCACTACAAGGTTCACTATCAAACTTTGCAGCAGGCGTACTTATTGTTGCGTTCCGTCCATTCAAATCAGGCGACTACGTAGAAATCGGTGGTGTAGCGGGTAGTGTTGAAGCAATTCAAATCTTCCAAACCGTTCTAAAAACACCAGACAACAAAATGGTTGTTGTGCCTAACTCTTCAGTTATCGGCGGTGCCATTACTAACTACTCTCGCCATGCGACACGACGTGTCGACCTAGTGATTGGTGTTTCATACAAAGCAGACCTTAAACTAACGAAGAAAGTGATTCGTGAGACGCTAGAGAAAGATCCACGTATCTTGAAAGACCCAGATATCACAATTGGTGTACTTACGTTAGCAGACTCTTCAGTTAACTTTGTGGTTCGTCCATGGGTGAAAACTGCAGATTACTGGGGCGTATACTTTGATGCAATGCAAGGTATTAAAGAAGCATTGGATGAAAATGGTATCGAGATTCCATTCCCACAAATGGATGTTCACCTGAACAAAGTCGACGCTTAATCAAAAGCAGTCGATATTCGAAAGCGAGGCCAATAGGCCTCGCTTTTTATATTTCGTAAAGGGTGTGATGACCAGCAAGTAAGAGGCGTTTTAGATGTTTACCTGCAAATCCAAATGTGAACTCAGGTAAGCCAGGCGTATAGAGCAACTCTTGATGTTGATAGAGATTGGTATCAACAATGATAGTGATGTATTCCGGTAAGCCTATTGGGCAAACCGCGCCGGGTACGCAACCTAACACTTCGACCATTTCATCGTCATTACAAATAGAGGGACGTTTACCTGTAATCGCTTTAATCTGCTTGGCATCGAGGCGCGAGTCCTTATCTGTCAGATAAACCGCGTAACCTTGTCCTTTGAGTGTTAAAAAGAGGCTTTTGGTATGCGTACCCGTCCAACCAAGCTCTCTCGCAATGCGTATATCTGTCTCAAAGTCTAAGATGGCTTCGTGCTGCCATTCCCGAAAAGGAATAGAGAGCGCGTTGAATCGCTCTCTATTGTTGTTATAAATACGTTTTAGTGACTCCATGTCTTTGCTGCCTTACTACCTTATGATTACCAATACTTATCAATAAGCTCACTCGCTAAGATATACGCTATTGTGAACATCATCATTGCGATTGCAATGTCGATGGTTTTTTTCACTTTTGGTTTAGAGAGTGTTGGACCTAGTTTGGCTGCTCCTATCGATAAAGTGTAGAACCAAACAAAGGAAGCCATAATCGTACCTAGTGCAAAAGCAATGCGATCATGGCCTTCAAATTGTCCACCGATCGAACCTAGAATAACGACTGTATCTAAATATAAGTGCGGATTAAGCACAGTGACAGCTAACGCACCTAGAATAACCGTTCGACGACCTCGAGCTACAATCTCCCCTTTTGATTCCGATTCACTCTCTGGCTTAAAAGCACTTTTTAGTGAGAGCAGTCCATAGAAGCTCAAGAAAGCAATACCACCAAGTGTCACCGACGTCAGTAAGATTTCATTTTGAGACAGAATTGCACCACCACCAAAAATACCTAGAGAGATGAAAATCATATCTAGCACGCTACAAATAGTGGCGGTTGTTAGGTGGTGGTTACGCTTTATGCCTTGATTCAAAACATACGCATTTTGCGCGCCGATCGGAATGATCATTGATGCTCCTAAACCAAAACCTTGCAATAGAACCCACAAGCTCACACTTCACCTCACTTCAAAATAACAAATACATTTACAGAAAAGGGAAAGATAAAGCGTTTATCTAAATAAGTATAATTAATGATTTTAATCTTACATTAGATAGACTAATTTAACGGGAGGCGTTTGATCAGAGTGAGAGGAAAGGTATGCGAGGGTTAGATTACAAATGGATTGAGGCATTAGACGCAATAGTTTATCAGGGTAGCTTTGAGCGTGCTGCCGAGCATTTATTTGTTTCTCAATCCGCCATTTCTCAACGTATCAAGCAGTTAGAGAAGTTTCTCGCGCAGCCTGTTTTAATTCGAAGCCAGCCACCTAAGCCAACGCCAATTGGTAAAAAATTGTTGGGTCTTTATCGGCGAGTTCGCTTGCTAGAGCATGAAATTCTCCCCGAACTAAAGAATGATACCAGTACGCGACCTGTGCAACTCTCTTTAGCGACTAATGCAGATAGCCTTGCAACATGGCTACTGCCAGCGCTGCAAAATGTTATGAAGCAGCGTCAAGTTGAACTAAAACTGACTATCTATGGTGAATACCGCTCTATTGAAAAACTCAAAAGTGGCGAAGTGACAGGAGCTATCAGCTTGGAGTCTCAGCCAATCCCCGGATGCAGAGCAGACTATTTAGGTCGCATCGATTATGTTTGTGTCGCGAGCCCAGAGTTCTATCAGCGTTATTTTTCTAAAGGCGTAAATAATCAGACATTGGCAAAAGCACCGGCCGTTTCATATGACCAATATGATGATCTACATAAAACATTTCTTACCGAGCATTTTAACGTCAATCCTGACAGCGTTATTCATCACAACATCAGTAGTTCTGAAGCGTTTCTAAAAGTGGCGTTAGCTGGTGTTGCTTATTGCTTGATCCCCCGCTTGCAAATTACCGACGAATTAGACAGAGGTGTGTTGGTTGATGTGACTCCAGGTTTTTTAATGTCCCATCGGATTTATTGGCACCACTGGCAGTTAGAAACTGGGGTATTACAAGAAATCTCACACGCGATAGTCGGGTATGCGCAGCAGCATCTACCTCAATAAGTTTGTCAGAGCTGCATATCGTTAACTTAAGTGTGTTTTGTTTAAAAATTACGCCAATGTTACATAGTCAAAGTTGTGTTAGAAGTCACTATGGGTGCTTGGATAATCGGCGGAAGTTTCTATTATGAAACCACACGCTTTCTCAGCCATGATAGTGATGTTGGAATCTGAGATTAAGTACTTAATTTTGTATGGATGGATTTATTGAATGAAATTGTATTCATTTTTGCTGGCTTCAGCACTCAGCCTTACCAGTGCTTCAGTTTTGGCGAATACGCCAGAGTTTGCTCATGTTACGACAACGGGGTATGGCAAAGTGACGGCCACACCTGATATGGCTACGTTTTCTGTAAAAGTAGTCGATACGACAATGACGGCTGAACAAGCGAAATTGTCCGTAGATAAAACCGTTGAAGAGTTTCTAAAAAGCTTGTCGGATGCCGGCTTGTCAAAAGACAATAT
Source organism: Vibrio sp. Vb2880 (assembly GCF_033337975.1). Lineage (NCBI taxonomy): Bacteria > Pseudomonadati > Pseudomonadota > Gammaproteobacteria > Vibrionales > Vibrionaceae > Vibrio > Vibrio sp. Vb2880. The sequence continues at coordinate 49,375 of NZ_JAWORT010000020.1, read as the reverse complement.
TACTAGCTCGAATTTATACCTTGCTCCTCAGTACCATTACCCTAAATCAGGAAAAGCAGAACTTGTTGGGTACCGAGCATCTCGCAGTATTGATGTCACGGTGACGGATCTGAAAAACCTTAACCAATACCTAGATATGGCGTTAGAAGCGGGAATTAATCAGGTTGATAATATTCAACTTAAGGTAAGCAACCAAGCCGAGTATCAGCAAAAGGCACGAATGGCTGCGATTAAGGACGCAAGAGAAAAAGCAGGGTCATTAGCGACTGGTTTTGAGAAAAAGTTGGGCGATGTATGGCAGATCAATTACAGACAGATGCACGTTCAGCCTGTGTTAATGCGTTCAATGGCGATGGATAGTAAAGAAGGAGCGAATAGCTACCAAGATTCAACTATGATCATTCGCGATCAAGTCGATGTCATTTATAAGCTAAAGTAAGGCATAGCAAACAGTAAAAAGCAAAAGGCAGGGAGTCATAACCCCTGCCTTTGTCGTTTCTGTTTCACTGTTTAGTGAAGGATACGAGCACGGATTGTGCCTTCAATGTTTTTGAGCTTTGTTAGAGCTTCTTCTGAGCGTTCAGTTTCAACGTCGATCACTACGTAGCCTATTTCAGCGGCTGTTTGTAGGTACTGCGCGGCAATGTTAATGCCTTCTTCAGCAAAGATGGTGTTGATCTGAGTTAGGATACCAGGACGGTTCTTGTGGATATGAAGCAGACGAGAGCACTCACCACTGTGTTCTGGTAATGACACTTCAGGGAAGTTTACGCTTGAAAGTGTCGATCCGTTATCAGAGTACTTAGCCAGTTTGCCCGCCACTTCTAAGCCGATATTCTCTTGTGCTTCTTGTGTTGAACCACCAACGTGTGGAGTGAGGATGACGTTATCGAATTTTTGTAAAGGAGACTCGAACGGGTCAGCATTCGTTTTTGGTTCAGTTGGGAATACATCAATTGCAGCGCCAGCAAGGTGACCAGCTTCTAAGCTATGGCAAAGTGCAGGAATATCCACAACGGTGCCACGTGCCGCGTTGATAAAGATGGAACCTGGTTTCATTCGAGCAAATTCAGCTTCACCCATCATGTTTTTCGTTTCCGGTGTTTCGGGAACGTGCAAAGAAATCACATCACATTTGTTCAATAGTTCACTCATGGTATGTACTTGCGTCGCATTACCAAGGGACAGTTTGTTCTCAATATCGTAGTAGTAAACGCGCATACCTAAGTTTTCGGCAATAATACCAAGCTGCGTACCAATGTGACCGTATCCGATAATGCCAAGGCACTTACCACGAGCTTCGTAAGAGTTGTCTGCACTTTTCTTCCAAATACCGCGATGTGCAAGTGCATTCTTTTCAGGAATACCACGCACTAGTAAAAGGATTTGCCCAAGTACAAGCTCTGCCACGCTTCGAGTGTTAGAGAATGGTGCATTAAAGACAGGAATACCGCGTTTTGCTGCTGCATCTAGGTTTACTTGGTTAGTACCAATACAAAAACAGCCAATTGCAACCAGCTTGTTCGCCGCATTGATTACCTCTTCGGATAGGTTCGTACGGGAGCGGATACCAATGAAGTGCACGTCTTTTACTGCTTCAATTAGTTCTTCTTCCGGAAGGGAACCTTTATGGTATTCAATGTTGGTATAACCAGCTGCTTGAAGAACTTCAACTGAAGAAGGGTGGAGTCCCTCTAACAAGAGGATCTTAATCTTTTCTTTTTCCAGTGAAACTTTGGCCATTTTTTCTCGTCCTTAAAATGGAAAGGTGGGCTAATGTGGCGCACATTGGGCAAAACTATTAAAAAGGGGATAATTAACAGTTTTGTAGGAAGACAAACGTTTCCCTGTGCGTCTTCTGTTCAATAAAGTAACAAAAAAAAATTGCTTTGGGTAAGAAAATTACGGAATAAGAGATAATTTTCTTATAGAAAGGAATAAAAAACGGTGCCTTGCAGCACCGTATGTAATGAAATAACAGAAAAGTGAACCAGATAGGTTCATTTTGGGCTGTTATTTATTCTTCAATTTTTGCACCTTCTGGTGTGCCAGTGATCACTACGTCAGCACCACGATGAGCGAAAAGACCCACAGTCACCACACCAGCGATGCCGTTTATTTTGTCTTCCATTTCTTTCGGGTTGGTAATTTGCATATTGTGCACATCCAGAATCACGTTGCCGTTGTCAGTCACAACGCCTTCACGGTAAGCTGGATCACCACCTAGTTTTACCAATTCACGAGCCACGTAAGAGCGTGCCATTGGGATTACTTCAACAGGCAATGGGAACTGGCCAAGTACGTCAACTGCTTTAGTGCCGTCAACGATACATACGAACTTATCAGAGATTGCTGCGACAATTTTCTCACGAGTCAGAGCCGCGCCGCCGCCTTTGATCATTTCACGTGCTGGGTTGATCTCATCTGCGCCATCAACATACACATCCAGCTTCATTACATCGTTACACTCGTATACTTCAATACCAAGCTCTTTAAGGCGCTCAGTTGAAGCGACAGAGCTAGACACTGCACCTTTAATATCATCTTTGATAGTGCCTAGTGCATCGATGAAGTGATTCACGGTAGAGCCAGTACCAACACCGACAATGCTGCCTTTCTCAACATATTTTAGTGCTGCCCAACCAGCCGCTTTTTTCATTTCATCTTGAGTCATGCCAATCTCCTGAATAGATGTTCGTTAACGTTTGCGGGCGTGATTATAGCGGCTTACTTGTCACTTTCCCATTGCCATATTTGGCTTGGGGTCACGATCTTAGGTAATGGAATGTCCCAGCTTTCAATTGGTAAGCGTTCTACATGTTGGCAGTCATGAGCGATACCGACAGGTTTAGCACCCTCTCCAGTTATAAACCAACGTGACAGAGTACGATCGTAGTACCCCCCGCCCATGCCTAAGCGGTGTCCGATGCTGTCGAACCCAACTAAAGGCGTGCAGATTAAATCAAGCTGGCGAACGGGTTTGAGGTGTCTGATATCGAGCTTGGGCTCTAAGATGCCGTACTTGTTGTAGACGAGCTGTTCATCATTTACATACTGAAGAAACAGTAACTGACCTTTAGAAAAGGGATGGATGACGGGCAGATAAACCGATTTTCCCTGTTGCCATAACCATTCAATGAGCGGTTTAGTATCAAGCTCACCGTCTGCAGAAAGGTAGATGGCAATATGTTGCGCTTGATCGATTTCAGGAAGTTGGGAAAATTGAGTAATAAGGTCGATTCCCGCTTGGTATTGCGTATCACTGCACAGAGCGTTGCGCTTTTCACGAATCAGTTTGCGGAAGTCTTGTCGAGAGAGGTCTGACATAGAGAGAATACCCCAGGGTGCCGTTGAGGATTGTGGCCCTTGAACCAGCTGGTTCAAGGCGGATCAGCAATGACAACCGTAGGCTTCTCGGTGCATGCCGAGTTTGCTCAATAGTTACCAAATACTAACCCTTAGGTATTGCTTATCGGCTCAGGGACTTAAATCCTGCTGACGCACACCCCAGGGTAAATTTTGTATTTACTGCTGTCCTTGCGTAACTTTGCTTAGTGCGTTCTCTAAAGACGCGGTGAGCTTTTCCATTCGCTCAGTAATTTCTTGCTGTTGACCATTGGATTCGTATGACTTGGTGTGCAACTCATAGCAAATATTCAATGCAGCAAAGGTCAGCAGTTGGATTTCATTGGTTACCTTAGTACGTTCGCTCATTTCTTTCAATCGGCGATCAAGATCTTTTGCCGCTGCAACAAGAGACTCTTCTTGTCCTGTCGGACAATTCACACGTGTAAGTTTGCCTAATATTTCAACGTCGATCGCTTGATTGCTCATGATGAATAAACTCTATATTCGCGCTATCTAAGGTGTTGCTTCATACAACTACCGAGGAGCAAACTATAGGAAAACCGCTATTAAGATTCAAGCATTTCCCATCACAGAAAGAGAAATGATGACGAGATCACACAGGAATTGGGCAAATTGAACAAATGCTGTCCAAAATTGAATTTGATAGCCGTTTCAGACCACTAACCTTGATGGTAGGATATACCAATACATTATTACGCAAGAATGAGCCAAGTTATGAGTGAAATCACCCTTCCTGAATACCAATCTATTGCTGCTGAACTGCAATCGGCAAGCCTGGCTGTGACACCGGCGGAGTTACATGGCTTATTTGTTGGCATGTTAAGTGGTGGATTGGCGATCAATGATCAAACTTGGCAGCCGATTCTTTTTGACTACACCAATGATGGGATGGGGTGGCCCTCGACAGCACTCACTTTTGCTCAGAGCATATTCAACGTTACTGTTAATGAGCTTACTGGCACATCAATGGAGCTGTCTTTACTATTGCCAGATGAGCCGGGCGAAGAAGGCTTATTCGCATTAGCCGACAGTGTGTCCGACTTTGTAAACCACTTTATTTCTGGGCTAGGTCTAGCAGGCGTTGCGCTTAACAAAGCATCTGATGACGCTAAAGAAGCACTGGCTGATCTAGAAGAGATTGCCAAATTAGGCATTGATGAAGATGACGATCTTGGTGAACAAGCGCAATTGCTAGAGCAAGTGATTGAGCACATCAAAGCTTGCGTACTAACGATTCATGCTGAATTTGGTGTTCGTCCTGAAAGCAGCGACAAAAAACCTACTATTCACTAATCGTAGACCGTCCAGAGGTTAGTATGAAGCAATATGATGTAGTCATTGCTGGTGGTGCCATGGCTGGTGCAACGTTAGCATTGGCGATTGACCATTTGTCTCAGGGAAAGCTCCGCATTGCCGTCGTTGAGCCTTTTAAAGCACAATCAGATATGCACCCTGGTTTTGACTCTCGCTCAATCGCATTGTCTTACGGTACTGTCAATCTGTTGCGTCAACTACAGCTCTGGACGTCAGTAGAACCGTTTGTCACACCCATTGAACATATCCACGTTTCTGACCGTTCTCATGCTGGGATGACGGAGATTACCAAGCAAGAGGTTGGGGTTGAAGCTCTAGGGTATGTTGTAGAATTAGCCGATGTTGGGCGTGTATATCAAGAATTATTAGACAGTAGCGAGTCAATTACGCTGTTTTGTCCTGACTCCGTTACCGATATCGAGCGCGAGCAAAACTGTACCCATGTGACGTTGAAAAGTGGTGAGCAACTTGAAGCAAAACTGCTGGTGGCTGCAGATGGTGCTGTTTCGACCTGTTGTCAGAAAATTGGTCTAGAACTTTCTGAGCAAGATTTTGAACAAGTGGCTGTCATTGCCAATATTGTGACTCAAGAATCTCATCAAGGTAGAGCCTTTGAACGTTTTACTGAAAATGGCCCTGTTGCTTTATTGCCAATGAGTGACAATCGAATGTCCTTAGTTTGGTGTTTACACCCTGAAGAAGCCCAAGCCGTTCTTGAGTTATCTGATCAAGCATTTCTCCAGCGTTTACAGAACGATTTTGGTTGGCGTTTAGGCGCGATGAAAAAAGTGGGGCGCCGTGCAAGTTACCCATTGCTTCTTCGCCATCGAAAGCAAAATATTTCACATCGCTTTGCGATTGTTGGAAATGCGGCGCAAACGCTGCACCCGATAGCTGGACAAGGCTTTAATCTCGGTATTCGCGATGTAGTCTCACTAGCAGAAGAAATTGTGCAGCAAAGTGAGGATGTGGGTCTTTATCAAGGCCTGATGCGCTTTAGTCAACGTAGAGAAACAGATCGAAGCGAAACTATTTGGCTAACCAGTGCCTTGGTGCATGTTTTTTCAAATGATTTACCCGCGATGCGAATTGGCCGAAATACTGCCTTAGCAGCGATGGATAACCTTTCTATTTTTAAGCAGCCGCTACTACGCCATACACTTGGCTTGGTAAAACGATGAACGGCCGCACTGAATTAGGTAATAAAAAGCAATGATGCAAAGTGTAGATATCGCCATCATCGGCGGAGGGATGGTTGGGTTGGCACTTGCTGCCGCGTTCAAAGACAGTGATCTGCGTGTCGCCGTTATTGAAGGTAAAGTGCCAGATGATTCGTTGAAAGAATTACCCGATGTTCGTGTGTCTGCGCTGAGCCGCTCTAGTGAGACGATTTTGCGTAAACTTGGTGCTTGGCAGGGCATAGAACAGCGCCGAGCTTCACCTTACCATGGCATGGAAGTATGGGAACAAGATAGCTTTGCCAGCATTGAATTTAATGCACAAAGTATGGCACAACCTGATTTAGGGCATATTGTTGAGAATCGTGTGATTCAACTTGCGCTGCTTGAACAAGTCCAAAAGCTCGATAACGTCACTATGTTTATGCCTGCACGTTGCGCGACTCTCGCGGTCGGTGAGCAAGAAAGCTGGCTGACGCTCGATAATGGCCAAGCCATGACCGCTAAATTAGTGGTCGGAGCCGATGGGGCGAATTCGTGGCTTCGCCATCAAATGGATATTCCATTAACGCATTGGGACTATGGTCATCATGCTTTGGTCGCGAATGTCAAAACTGCTATGCCACACAACAGCATTGCGCGCCAGATATTTACTCCTCACGGACCGTTGGCATTTTTGCCAATGTCGCAACCAGATATGTGCTCTATTGTTTGGTCCACGGAGCCAAATCGAGCAGAGCAGTTAGTGGCGATGAGTGAACATGATTTCAATAAAGCGTTGACGAGTGAGTTTGATGCTCGACTTGGTCTATGTGAAGTAGTGGGAGAGCGTGCTGCGTTTCCTTTGAAAATGCGCTATGCGCGAGATTTTGTTGTCGAGCGAGTCGCGCTGGTTGGTGATGCGGCCCATACCATTCACCCATTAGCGGGGCAGGGTGTGAATTTGGGTTTATTAGATGCGGCCAGTCTTGCTCAAGAAGTATTAGCACTTTGGAAGCAGGGTCAAGATATCGGCAGTAAACGCAACCTAAGAAGCTACGAGCGTTGGCGAAAAGCGGAAGCGGCAAAGATGATCGCTACTATGCAAGGGTTTCGAGATTTGTTCTCTGGCGAGAACCCTGCTAAGAAGCTTGTTCGTGGCATTGGCTTGAGTTTAGCGGGGCAACTGCCGGGAGCGAAAGATGAGATCATGAAGCGCGCGCTTGGTTTAAAGGGACACTTGCCGGATCTGGCGCGTCAGTAAGTGCAAAGCGAACTTCAAATACACAAAAGGCTGGTTAATCCAGCCTTTGTTTTATCAACATTTTGCTAAGCATATGCGCATCGGAGTTTCATTATTTCTTGATTGATCTCTTTGACCGCTCGGAAATGGCGTTGCTCTGCTTTCTCCGGCAGTATTAACTTACCGTTATCAAACTCGAATCTACCGACCCCGTAAATATAAATTCTTCCTTTAAAAAGACGACTTATATGTTTAGCAATCATACTTGGTGTATAGCGCTTAAACAGTCTCATATTTACTTTCCTTTTATCTAACCTAGCCTAGGTATTCTACGTTCTGGACGCGAAAATTATTGTGACAGCAATAGTATTAAATACAGATGTAGGGTGTTGCGTCAGAGAATTGTGTTGTCTTAGACAATTTGACAGTGTCATCTCTTAAATAGCGTGAGGATTACCCCAAAAATAACCTCTCTAAAGGAACCCTTACGCCAATACACTCCTTTTTACGTGACGCATTAAGCAATAGTTTTGTTACAGAATTAAGAATAGAACGAAAACGGTTGTTTGCTAGTTGTTTCTATTAAGGTCGTGCTTCGCGTAACACACTTTACGTTCTAACGATTAGAGGAAATGAAAGAGAAAAAGTTCCACGTAAAAAAAAAGCCCGCTTCAGCGGGCGAATAGTCACAGATGCATTACACAAAAGTGGATAACTAACTGCATGAATGCTGTCACTCAGCTAGCTGACTCACTTTATATTGGTTAAGTGCTTGTTTGAAACTTAACCAACAAATTCAGCATATACGAGTTTTATCTTTGTGACTATTTATGTTTTATATGTGATTAAAAATTCTCATGTCTATTTTTGTAGATATGAGCGAGATCACGCAGTGATAGAAACACTACGTGTCATTACATTGTTTTTAGACGATTAACGACAGATCTCAGCTACGGTCGGCTGGCACAATTGGATAAGATCTTTAATAGAAAGCGCCAGTCCAGCCATGCGATCGCCACTGCTGATCGTGACTTCCTGTTCTTCTAGTAAGCTGGGGTCGAACACGATTGGCATATGACGTTTGAGTAGCAGAGGAGTGACAGTACCAATTTTGTAACCAGTGATGGACTCAACATCGGCTTGATCAACACAAGTCATCCGGCGACATTTCAGTAACGAGCGCACTTTTTTGGGATCAACGCTACGATCACCTGGTGCACAGGCGAGTGCATATTGATTACCCATGTCTCGTAGCAAGATTGCTTTCACCATTTGAGAGGGGCGAATGCCGCGTTGGTGCGCGGCATCCTCAATGGTCGTTGCTGGTCTTTGATGCGGTAACAGACGAAACGGAATGTGTTGGTCTGTGAGAAATTGCATCAAAGGAGTATTGATTGTATTACTCATCATCAAGACTGTAAGGCAGTGATTCGATTGTCCATTCACATTCTGGTTGCGCAACTAAACGAAGACGAGTGTCTTCATCGAGATTATTAGGCAGCACGATCAGGCCAATCGCGTGATTGTCACTGAACTGGTAGTGATTTAATAAAGCACCTACTGAACGCCAGTTTTCACCTACGCTGCGTTCGAGCTCAATTGGTTCGTCACTGAATGGAGCAGAAGTTGCACCTTTTACGATATACATCGCACGTTTATTGGTACCGCGATACTTCGCTCGTGCTACCGTTTCTTGTCCCGTGTAGCAGCCCTTTGTGAAGCTTATGCCTCCTAAAGCTTGCACGTTAAGTGCTTGTGGAATGTGAGCATTCTGCGCGGATGCAGAGACAAATGGTAAACCTGCTTCAATATCGAAACGATTCCAAAGCTCATTTGTCGTAAAGACAGCGTCGGTAGTTTCAACGATTTGCTGTGCTTCTGGCGCACTTAATATCAGTAACCAGCGATCTTGTGCAACTTGCACTGCTGTGCCACCGTCAACTGGGCGAACGCTGCCAGTTGTCTTGCTCATTGTTGAAATGAATTCGTCGGCTTTGACGCCAGCAACACCTAAGATAACGTCATCAGAAGCTTCAATCGTTACTTTAGAGAAAATGGCGTATTTCTTTATTTCACTAAGTTCTACGTCAATCGCCGATTTTGGTTGGATCATGCCGTAGCCATCATGATGATGGAAAAGGCGGAACACGCTCCACACTTTGCCTTTCGCATCACAATGTGCGCCCAGTGTTGATTGGTCTTGTTCTAAAGAAACAACATCGCAGGTAACCTGACCTTGTAAGTATGATTTTTTATCATCACCGATCATGGTGATCATGCCGAAGTTATCCAGCAGTGAGATAGATAACTCTGGAAGCGCGTCTTGAGTTGAGAGAGGTAATGCTGAAAAACGAGTTTGCCATTCCATAATTACAATGCCTTTTGAAGATATTTTTCCGCTATGTTATACCCAAATAACCTTGAGATACTAGGGGAGCGATTTACGAATCAACATTTGTCTGCTTTCACTATCGTATTGTGACCCGCACACTAGTGACGTAGCACATCCCTTGTTACACTCCGCACTAACAACAAGACATCTATGAAGGAATAGTGAATGTACACTCCGGAAGAAAAAGCGCGTATTAAATGGGCTTGTCGTCGAGGCATGCTTGAGCTTGACGTAGTAATTATGCCGTTTTTTGAAGAGTGCTTTGATACTCTGAGTGAACAAGAGCAGCGTGACTTTGTTTCTTTACTTGAATGCGATGATCCTGATCTGTTTACTTGGGTAATGGGGCATGGCCGTAGCGAAAATTTAGGTCATGCAGCAATGGTTGATAAAATTGTCGCCCATAACCTCAGCAAAGTTCGTTAATTTTACTGCTTCTCCCTCTCTGACTGCCCGAGTCCTCAATGTTGTACTTTTCTTATTGATGACTTGGGCTGTTATCCTCTCTAGCATTCCGCTCGTATTATCGACTTATTTGTTATTACTGATTGTGAAGGCTTTCTCAAACCAAAGTCTTGTTCAACCTACAAGTCATGGGCATTGGTATGTGCACTGCGATGGCTCGGTTAGGTTTGATGCCCTTGAGTGTGGCGAATGCTCGGAAGATATTGAGTCCGAAAAGGGTCATTTACAGCGAGTCGATACATCGGCATCACCATTCAAGATAACATTCCAATTGCAATCTGGCCGTGTTGTTACGATTTGGCGTGATAGCTGTGACGATGAGCAGTATCGTCAACTATCTTTGGTATTACGCCAATGGGAAATGAAACAGGGAGCTAATGCTCCCTGCTGATGTAATAGTTTACTTGGTAAAGTTAAAGCTGTTTAGCTGGAACCAAAATCGTTGGGCCGCTGTTTTCCAGTTGGTTCGGATAGTCAAGCGTGTAGTGCAAACCTCGACTCTCTTTACGCTGCATCGCACAACGAACCATCAACTCTGCTACTTGTAAAAGGTTACGCAGTTCTAATAAGTTGTTCGACACTCGGAAATTGCTGTAGTACTCGTGTGTTTCTTGTTGCAACAGTTGGATACGGCGTAAGGCGCGCTCTAAACGTTTGTCAGTTCGCACAATGCCCATGTAGTCCCACATAAACAGACGAAGCTCGTGCCAGTTGTGCTGAATGATCACTTCTTCATCACTATTGGTTACTTTGCTTTCATCCCAACATGGCACCTGTGAGGGTAGCTCAACGTTAGTGTGATGTTTTAGAATATCTTTTGCCGCAGACCAAGCATAAACCACGCATTCGAGAAGTGAGTTTGATGCCATGCGGTTAGCACCATGCAGCCCGGTGTAGCTAACTTCACCAATCGCATACAAATTTTTCAGATCGGTGCTGCCATTTCTATCCACCATGACACCGCCACAAGTGTAGTGTGCAGCAGGTACGATTGGGATTGGCTCTTTAGTCATGTCAATGCCCAAGTCCATCAAACGTGAATAAATGGTTGGGAAGTGTTTCGTAATAAAGTCAGCAGGCTTATGACTGATGTCGAGATACATACAGTCGGCACCTAAACGCTTCATTTCGAAGTCGATAGCACGAGCCACGACGTCACGCGGAGCAAGCTCTTTACGTTCATCGAAATCCGGCATAAAGCGAGAGCCATCTGGACGGCGCAGGTAAGCACCTTCTCCACGCAACGCTTCAGTCAGCAAGAAGTTACGTGCTTCTGGGTGATATAAACACGTAGGGTGGAACTGGTTAAATTCCATATTCGCCACACGACACCCTGCACGCCAAGCAATCGCAATACCATCACCAGACGACACATCTGGGTTAGAGGTGTATTGATAAACCTTTGAAGCACCACCTGTAGCGAGAACCACAAATTTGGCTCGCACGGTTTCGACATGCTCTTCGTTGCGGTTCCAAATATAAGCACCGATAACTTTGTTTTTATCACCGCCAATTTTGTCTTCGGTGATTAAGTCCAGAGCATTGTGACGTTCGAGAACATGAATGTTTGGATGGTTATGAGCGTTATCTTGCAGGGAGGTTTGCATCGCCATACCTGTCGCATCTGCCGCGTGAAGAATACGACGACGGCTATGACCACCTTCACGAGTTAAGTGGTAGCGAGGTTCATCGTCAGAGTCATCTTCTTCACGATCAAATGGGACACCACCGTCAATCAACCACTGTACACACTCTTTTGAATGCTCAGCAATGAACCTTACGGTCTCCTCATCGCAAATACCATCCCCGGCGATTTGCGTGTCTTCAACGTGTGAATCAATGGTGTCTGACTCATCAAATACGGCAGCGATACCGCCTTGAGCATAGTATGTCGCCCCTTCGCTGCGTGGTCCTTTACTCAGCACCATCACCTTACAGTGGTTAGCAACGCGCAAAGCCAACGACAAACCTGCCGCGCCACTCCCTACCACTAATACATCACACTCATGTTCACGATTTGTGTTCATATAACTTTTATAATCCCAAGCTAAGGTAACAAAGTTACCTTGTGTATTATTTGCACACCATGTGCATTCCATTATCGCGACATCTGTCGCTAAGGGCTAAGTTGGGAGACCTATCGACGTCCGTGTTACGGCGGTGACTGAGCCACTCTTCTTTTTCATGCAGAGCATGAGCATGCTTCCTAAGTTATAATTTGTAACGCGGTGTTCAGATAGCCATTAGCCATGCAAATGAAAAGTAATAGTTTGTCAATGCCATTGCTTTTCCATGCTCGACCCAGCACAATCTGGGACAGAGATCATTCATTATACCCATTTCCCTCCAAGATGCTCGCTTGTCAAACTTAGACTAAAGTCAGGCAGCGGTGGTCATTTGGGTACAGACATCACACTGTGAAAAAACAATGACAAAAAACTTGAGAAACCATGGAACTTTCTCATTCACGTTAGGGTCACAATAGTGCTCAAGTAAGCAGTGGTGTCAATACTACGTTTTGCATAATTAGTACCCATATCTGAGAAGAGTAGGGGCATAACAAATAGGAGTATCCGCTCGAATGAACGAGCAGCTGACCGATCAAGTATTGATTGAGCGAGTTCAGAATGGCGATAAGCAAGCATTCAACCTGTTGGTAACAAAGTACCAGAATAAGGTATGTAATCTTATTTCCAGATACGTTAGTAATCCTGGCGATGTACCAGATGTAGCACAAGAAGCGTTTATTAAAGCTTACCGAGCTATCCCTAGCTTTCGTGGGGAAAGTGCGTTTTATACGTGGCTGTATCGCATTGCAGTGAATACTGCGAAAAATCACATTGTTGCTCAAGGGCGTAGACCTCCAGCGACAGATGTCGATGCTGAAGATGCTGAATTTTACGAAACAGGTAGTGCACTTAAAGAAATATCGAACCCTGAGAACTTAACGTTGTCCAAAGAATTGCAACGGGTGGTGTTCAGTGCAATCGAAGCTTTACCTGAAGATTTAAAAACCGCAATGACATTACGAGAGCTCGATGGCTTGAGTTATGAAGAAATTGCAGAAGTGATGGATTGCCCGGTAGGAACGGTACGATCGCGTATCTTCCGTGCTCGTGAGGCGGTGGAAAAGAAAATCAGACCTCTTTTGCAACGCTAGTACAAGTAATAACTATGGTGAAAATAATGGCTGACAAAGAAAAACTTTCAGCTCTCATGGATGGAGAATTGGTCGATAAGGCTTTAATTCAAGAGTTAGAGCAAGACCAAGAGAGCCGTGATGCTTGGCAGAACTATCACCTGATTGGTGATGTGATGCGAGGTGAAGCGCCAGCAAAACCTGAGTGGAATATTGCTGAAAGCGTGGCGTTAGCGTTAGAAGATGAACCTGCACACCGTGCGTTTGATTCGCACAGTGCAAATGTTATCTCAATTGCGGATACGCCAAAAGAGTCGCAACCAGAACCGCAAAAAGCAAAACGTCAGTTGCCAGGTTGGTTGACGCAGTTTGGTCAAGTTGCTGTTGCTGCATGTGTATCGCTTGTTGTTATTTTAGGTGTACAGCAGTACGGTGGTAGCGATTCAATGTCGCCGCAAACAGATCAATTACCTGTATTGCAGACAGTCCCGTTTGCTGGCAGCGCAGAACCAGTGAGTTTGACTCGCGAGTCTGTAGAACGTTCTGTAGGCGAGGCAAATATGCAAGAGCAGCGCAAGCGTGTTCATGCTATGCTGCGAGACTACGAATTGCAGTTACGAATTAACAGTGATGCATCTCAACAAGATGCAAATCTGAATCCGGATATTGAATGAAAAAATTTCTGATCAGCGCTTGCGCTCTGTTCAGTATGATGTCTTCTCAAGCCTTTGCTGGTGATAAGCCAGCGGAGGCTTTATTGCATCAAATGAGCGAGGCGAGTAAGAATTTAAGTTACGAACTCTCTTATATCCTTATCAAAAAGAACAGCATTGAGCCGTTGCTGTATCGTCATGCCACGCATGGTGACGATCAATATGCTCATCTTGTCTACTTAAGTGGCCCTGTGCGTGAAGTGATTCGTCGCGGAACTGAAGTAAGTTATATCGAAACGGGTTTAGAACCGTTCACTATCGAGTCAGGTAAAATGGTCGCTCCGACTATGCCTATGCTCAACACCAATATCGATGAGCTAAACTTGTATTACGACTATGTAAAAGTGGGCAGAGCTCGTGAAGCTGGTGTGGCAACACAAGTGCTGCGTATTGTTCCTAAAGACGGTCTGCGCTATTCATACGTACTATGGATCGATGAAAAGAGTAAATTGCCGTTACGAGCCGACCTTGTGGACCGCGATGGTGAAATGCTTGAACAATATCGCACTATTTCTTACACGGTAAACCCAAAAATCGCAGAGTTAATGAGTGGCCTGCAAGATGTTCAATTACCTGCTGTTCTCACCATGCCAAAAGGCGATATTGGGACCAGTAATTGGCAGGTTGGTTGGATCCCTGAGGGTTTCGAGCCGAACGAGCTCAACCGCTATCGTATGGCCGTTACTAACCAAATGGTGGAGAGTCAGCTGTATTCTGATGGTCTGTTTAGCTTCTCTGTTTACGTAGCAAACAAAGATGAGCATTCGTTAAAAGGGCAGTTGGTTCGCCAAGGCAGAAGAACGCTACACAGTTTTGTGAGCGGTCAACATGAAATCTCTGTTGTAGGAGACATTCCACCGACCACAGCACAGCGTATCGCCCAATCTGTCACATTTAATGTAACAAAGAGTAAATAACAATGATGACCGCGTTGGCTACCGTGACAGACGTGCATCGTCGCGGCAAGCAATACGAAATTGATTTAAGTTGCGAACAGCAGACCAGTTGCAGTAGTTGCTCTTCACAGAAAAGCTGTGGAACGGGCGTTGTTACTAAAGCCATTGGTAACAAGAGTTTATCTTGGCACCTGCGCACGGATAAATCGGTGAAAATAGGTCAAGTCGTCGAGATTGGTTTTCCTGAGTCGAGCCTAATAAAATCAGCAATGGCGGTTTATTTACTGCCATTGTTTGGTTTGATTATCGGTGCGATGTTTGGTCACTTCCTATTAGCGCCGCTGACAGCCGGCGGGGAAGGCATCATCATATTGGCATCGGTATTATTTGCCGCTGGTGGAATGTGGATCGCAAAACGTGTTTCTCGTCCGTTAGAAGATGAATCTAAGCGCCAAGTTACCCTCGTTCGGGTACTTGGAGAGCCAATCCAGTAAGTGCTGTCCCCCTCCACTAAAGGTTATTTGGGTATGTACTTTAAATTACGTGCGCCCGTTAACGAAATTCGGTAGAATCTGCCAACTTGATTGAAATGCCGTCAGTAGATGGCGTTTCTTACTGTCCCTATTTGTAAAGAGTTAGTCACCCTAAATCTATGAAGCACATTCGTAACTTTTCGATTATCGCCCACATCGACCATGGTAAGTCGACCCTATCAGACCGTCTAATCCAAGTTTGTGGCGGGTTAACCGATCGTGAAATGGCCGCACAGGTTCTGGATTCTATGGATCTTGAACGTGAGCGTGGCATCACCATCAAATCTCAGAGTGTGACGCTAAACTACACCGCTAAAGACGGTGAGACGTATCAGCTGAACTTCATCGATACTCCGGGGCACGTTGACTTTGCATATGAAGTATCACGTTCTCTAGCGGCTTGTGAAGGTGCGCTATTGGTTGTGGATGCGGGTCAAGGTGTTGAGGCTCAAACACTGGCTAACTGTTACACCGCGATCGAAATGGATCTAGAGGTTGTGCCAATCTTAAACAAGATTGACCTACCTGCAGCTGATCCTGAGCGTGTAGCGGAAGAAATTGAAGAAATCGTTGGTATCGATGCAATGGAAGCAACCCGCTGTTCTGCGAAGACAGGCATCGGTGTTGACGACGTTCTAGAGAACATTGTGTCAGCGATTCCAGCACCGGAAGGTGATCCAGATGCGCCACTACAAGCGCTGATCATTGACTCATGGTTTGATAACTACCTTGGCGTTGTTTCTCTAGTGCGTATTAAAAACGGCGAACTGAAGAAGAACGATAAGATCAAAGTGATGAGTACGGGCCAAGTTTGGGGTGTAGACCGCCTTGGTATCTTTACGCCAAAACAAGTAGATACCGATACCCTTCGTACTGGTGAAGTAGGTTGGGTTGTTTGTGGCATCAAAGACATTCTTGGTGCCCCTGTTGGTGATACGCTGACTCTAGCGAAGAATGGTTGTGATAAACCGCTACCAGGCTTTAAGAAAGTTAAACCTCAGGTTTACGCAGGTCTGTTCCCTGTATCTTCTGACGATTACGAGAACTTCCGTGACGCACTAGGCAAACTAAGCCTTAACGACGCATCGCTATTCTACGAGCCAGAAAACTCTGCGGCACTTGGCTTTGGTTTCCGTTGTGGTTTCCTTGGCATGTTGCACATGGAAATCATCCAAGAGCGTCTAGAGCGTGAATACGACTTGGATCTTATCACCACAGCACCAACGGTAGTTTACGAAGTTGAGAAGACGGATGGCGATCTGCTGTATGTTGATAGCCCAGCAAAACTACCAGCGATCAATGATATTGAAGAAATTCGTGAACCGATTGCACGTTGTAATATCCTTGTGCCTTCAGAGTACCTCGGTAACGTAATCACCCTGTGTGTTGAAAAGCGAGGCAGTCAAGTTGATATGGTTTACCACGGTAACCAAGTCGCTGTGACTTACGATATTCCAATGGCTGAAGTGGTACTGGATTTCTTCGATCGTCTGAAATCAACATCACGCGGTTACGCATCTTTGGATTACAACTTCCAGCGTTTTGAAGCTTCGAACATGGTACGTGTAGACGTTCTTCTTAACGGTGACACTGTTGATGCATTGGCGATGATCACACACAAAGATCAGTCTCAGACTCGCGGTCGTCAGTTGGTAGAGAAGATGAAAGAATTCATCCCTCGCCAAATGTTTGATATCGCAATCCAAGCGGCAATTGGTAACCACATTATCGCTCGTTCAACGGTAAAACAGTTGCGTAAGAACGTTATTGCGAAATGTTACGGCGGTGACGTAAGTCGTAAGAAGAAACTTCTGAAGAAACAGAAAGAAGGTAAGAAACGCATGAAGCAGATCGGTAACGTTGAGCTGCCTCAAGAAGCGTTCCTAGCCATCCTTCACGTAGGTAAAGACTAAATGTCTCACACTTGTCGGTCTTAAGACGTTAGATATTAAAATAAGTGAAAGGGTTTCGGCTCTTTCACTTTCGTATTTTTAGATAAGGGAATTTAATGGCGAATACATTCTCACTGATGTTGGTTATTGCGACTTTGGTAACTGGCGTGGTTTGGCTATTGGAAAAACTGGTTTTCGCGAAAAAGCGTCAGGAAAAACTGGCTGAGATTCAAGCTCAGACGTCTAATGGTTTGGATGCAGTGACCTTGCAAAAAGTTGAGCGTCAGCCTTGGTGGGTTGAAAATAGCGTCTCTATTTTTCCTGTGATCGCGTTCGTTTTAGTATTACGTTCTTTTATCTACGAACCATTTCAAATCCCATCAGGCTCAATGATGCCTACCTTGCTGGTTGGCGATTTCATTTTAGTTGAGAAGTACGCGTACGGTCTAAAAGACCCAGTATGGCGTACTCAGCTAGTGGAAACTGGTAAGCCTGAGCGTGGTGATATCGTGGTCTTCAAATACCCACCACAACCAAGTGTGGACTACATTAAGCGTGTAGTTGGTTTACCTGGTGATATCGTGCGTTATTCAAGTGATAAGCAGCTTTGCGTGCAAAGCCAAGGCGAATCGGCATGTAAGCCAGTTAAACTGAGCAATGTTGAAGAAAGTCAGTTTAGCTCGAACGGTATTCCAATGATCCAACTGGATGAAAAATTGGGTAACGTTGAGCACAATATTTTGGTTAACCCTCTTGTGCGTAACCGCGTGGAGCAATATTTCCCACGCAGCGGCACGACAGAGTGGGTTGTACCACAAGGTCAGTATTTTGTGATGGGTGATAACCGTGACAACAGTGCTGACAGCCGTTACTGGGGCTTTGTTCCAGAAGCAAACTTAGTCGGTAAAGCTGTCGCGATCTGGATCAGCTTCGAGTTTGATCGTGGCGCAGATAGTGTTCTACCTTCATGGATTCCAACTGGTGTGCGTTTTAACCGCATCGGTGGCATTCACTAACCATTCAAATATCGAGAGAGTATGAATTCTCCAATTGATAAACTAGAGAGAAAGCTCGGCTACCAGTTTCAAGATGCCGGGCTTATCAATTTGGCGCTGACGCACCGCAGCGCCAACAGTAAGCACAATGAACGTCTTGAGTTTCTGGGCGATTCAATTTTAAGTTTTGTCATCGCTGATGATCTGTACCATCGTTTCCCAAAAGTGAACGAAGGTGACATGAGCCGCATGCGTGCTACTTTGGTTCGCGGACATACATTGGCGGAACTGGGTCGTGAATTCGATCTAGGAGATTATTTAAAATTAGGTCCAGGTGAATTGAAGAGTGGCGGTTTTCGCCGAGACTCTATTTTAGCCGATGCGGTTGAAGCCATTATTGGCGCAATTTACCTAGACAGTGATCTTGAAGTTGTGCGAGGCATTGTACTGAGTTGGTATCAGTCACGCCTTGAAGCCATTAAACCAGGCGTTTCACAGAAAGATCCGAAAACTCGCCTACAAGAGTTCCTACAAGGCAGAAGAAAACCGCTGCCTGTCTACACAGTGACTAATATTAAAGGTGAAGCGCACAACCAAGAGTTCACGGTTGAGTGCGAAGTAGCAGGTGTGGATAAGCCTGTAATCGGTAAAGGCACCAGCCGCCGCAAGGCAGAACAAGCGGCTGCTGAAACAGCACTTGAGCAATTAACAAATGGCTGATAACGAATTCGATATCGATGCGTTTTTCGCATCACAAGGTGAGCCAAGCTCGCCAGAAAACCAACACTGTGGCTTTATTGCTATTGTTGGTCGTCCAAACGTAGGTAAGTCGACACTTTTGAACAAGATTTTGGGTCAGAAGATTTCGATCACCTCTCGTAAGCCGCAAACGACACGCCACCGTATTATGGGTGTGGATACGGACGGCGATTACCAAGCGATTTACGTCGACACGCCTGGACTTCACATTGAAGAAAAGCGTGCGATCAACCGTTTGATGAACCGTGCAGCTAACTCGTCATTGAGTGATGTAAACCTTGTGTTCTTCTTAGTCGATGGTACGCATTGGACTAAAGACGATGAGATGGTGCTGACCAAACTTCAAAAATCGAACTTCCCAGTTGTGCTTTGTGTAAACAAAGTCGACAACGTACAAGATCGTAACGACGTGATGCTACACATGGCGGAGATGTCGAAGAAGATGGACTTCGTGGATGTTGTGCCAATCTCTGCCAAGCAAGGTAAGAACATTGACGTACTGCGTAAGCACGTGCGTAATCACTTACCTAAAGCAACGCATCACTTCCCAGAAGAATACGTGACTGACCGTTCTCAGCGTTTTATGGCGTCTGAGATTGTGCGTGAAAAGCTGATGCGCTTTACTGGTGAAGAGCTGCCATACTCAGTAACGGTTGAAATTGAACGTTTTGATTACAACCCCGAAACCGACGGTTTCCACATCAATGCCTTGATTCTTGTTGAGCGTAATGGTCAGAAGAAAATGGTGATTGGCAAAGGCGGCGAGAAGATTAAAACCATTGGTCGCGAAGCGCGTTTGGATATGGAAGAATTGTTCGGTCGTAAAGTTTACCTAGAAACCTGGGTAAAAGTGAAATCTGGCTGGGCAGACGACGAACGAGCGTTGCGTTCGTTGGGTTATATAGACGATTTATAATCTTGGCTGCGAAGGTGCTTCGCTCCAACATCGATGAAAAATCAGTATCGATTAAAATAAGGAGCCGCTCGGCTCCTTATTTTTTATTTCACACTTTTTAGGCACAATGACTTAGATGAGTAATCTGTCTTCCGAAGGTTTACAGCGCTGTTTTGTATTGCACCGACGCCCTTACAGTGAATCGAGCTTAATCCTTGATGTATTTAGTGAGGAATATGGCCGAATGACTTTAATGGCCAAAGGCGCGCGCAGTAAGCGTTCGAACTTAAAAGGCGCATTGCAACCTTTTACCCCGCTATTACTTAAATGGTCGGGGAAAGGCTCGATGAAAACTTTGCGTCAAGCCGAGCCGATAAGTCTAGGTTTGCCGTTAACGGGCATTAATCTCTACTCAGCCATGTATGTCAATGAACTGATTGGCCGTATTTTGATGGCTGAAGTGCCGATGCCAGCACTATTTCATGATTATTTGCATGCGTTAACCGAGTTGGCGCACAACGAGAACCCTGAGCCTGCACTGCGTCGTTTTGAGTTAGCCTTGCTGTCTGCTATGGGGTATGGCGTGGATTTTTTGCATTGTGCAGGTACCGGCGAGCCCGTCGACCCAGAAATGACCTATCGTTACCGGGAACAGAAAGGGTTTATTGCTTCGGTTAGGCGCGATAACCTCACGTTTTTAGGGAATGAACTGATTGCTATCAGTGAGCGGCGGTTCGTCACTAAAGAGCAGCTAAAAGCGGCAAAACGCTTTACACGTATAGCCTTAAAGCCGTATCTTGGCGGCAAACCTTTAAAAAGTCGTGAATTTTTCATTCAGACCCCCAGAGCACGGAGTAACGGAAAATGAGCTCAATTTATTTAGGCGTCAATATCGACCATATTGCCACTCTACGTAATGCACGTGGTACAAAATACCCAGATCCTGTTCACGCTGCTGAAATTGCTGAGCGTGCAGGCGCGGACGGTATCACTATCCACTTACGTGAAGACCGTCGCCATATTTTGGATCGTGATGTACGTATTCTGCGTGAAACCATTCAAACGCGTATGAATCTAGAGATGGCAGTGACGGACGAAATGGTTGAGATTGCGCTGCAAACTAAACCAGAGTTTGTGTGTTTAGTGCCTGAAAAGCGTGAAGAACTGACGACGGAAGGTGGCTTAGATGTAGTAGGGCAGCTTGAAAAAATTAAAGCTGCGACGAAAAAGCTGACAGATGCCGGCATTAAAGTTTCGCTCTTTATTGATGCTGACCGTCAACAGATTGAAGCTGCGAAAAAGTGTGGCGCTCCGTTTATTGAGCTACATACTGGCCACTATGCAGATGCGACGACAGAAGACGAACAGCAAGCTGAACTGAAGAAGATTGCTGCTGGTGCGAGTTATGCACATGACCTAGGTATTATTGTTAATGCCGGGCATGGCCTGACTTATCACAATGTCGCACCAATTGCTGCATTACCAGAAATTTACGAACTCAACATTGGTCACTCAATCATTGGTCGCGCAGTATTTGATGGTTTAAATAAAGCGGTTGCTGACATGAAAGCACTGATGATTGAGGCTCGCCAGTCATAGGGCTATCTAGATGGCGATTATAGGGTTAGGGACCGACATTGCAGAAATTGAGCGTATTGAAAAAGCGTTAGCTCGTAGTGGTGAACCTTTTGCTCAGCGGATTCTTTCAGAAGAAGAAATGACCAAATTCTCACAGCTTAAGCTGCAAGGTCGTTATCTTGCTAAGCGCTTTGCAGTTAAAGAAGCGGCCTCAAAAGCATTGGGAACAGGGATCGCAAAAGGGGTCACGTTTCACGACTTTTCCATCTCGAACGATGCGCTTGGAAAACCAGTGCTCGCATTGACGGGCACAGCCAAGCAAATAGCGGATGCGATGGGCGTTAACCACATTCACCTGTCCATTTCCGATGAGCGTCATTACGCTGTGGCGACGGTCATTTTTGAATCCTAGCTTGTAAGTCTTAAACAAAATACTAAAAAGCCAGAGCATTTGCTCTGGCTTTTGTTTCTCTTCAATAGATCACTGTTCAAGGTATAACTTTGCGGTTGTTGTTACTTTAATCATTTCATCTTGCAGCTCGAACATTTCAGGCTCAACTTCCTCAAGACTGATCCCTGAGCGCAGTGCTTGCTCAAGCGTCGCACAGAGTGACTTCAGTCTTGGAACGCCACAATATGAACTACTGCCGTGCAGCTTATGGATGACATGAATTAGGTCATCACGAGAGATATCTTCTTGCTCTAGAGCTTGGTCAACAACCGCTTCTACTTCAGGGATGAACTCAATCAACATGCGCAGCATATCTTTGGCGAGATCCTCTTTATTCGCGCTCTGTTTTAAGGCAGCTTGCCAATCAATAATCACATCCTGCTGAGGCGAAGAAACGGATTGAGGTGCGCTTCCTTCAGGTTCATCAACGTATGAAGGGGCGACTTTGCCAATGCTCTCTGTACAAGCATTTGGGTTCCAGTGAGCCAAAACCTGTTGTAGCACATGCTCTTCAATAGGTTTGGTCAAGTAGTCATCCATACCTGCTGAGAGCAAGCGGTCTCGTTCCCCTGCCATGGCATGCGCCGTTACCGCAATCACTGGCGTGTCTTTATTTAGCTCCAACTCTTTAATGTGCTTACAAGCGGTCACCCCATCCATTTGTGGCATTTGGATATCCATGAAGATTAAATCGTACTTTTTCTCTGTCGCTAGGTTCACCGCTTGCTGGCCATTGCTACAGGCGGTGACGGTTTCTACTCGTTCGCGGAGCAGTGCAGAGATCAGCTTCAAGTTTGCAGGGTTGTCATCCACTGCTAGTACAGTCAGAGGTAAACGGTCCCCTTCGCTTGGCGTAATTGGAGCGCTTAATACCGGTGGCGATTCTACATGTTCGCTAATCAGGCTTTGTAGCAACTTACGGCGAGACAATGGCTTCGTCAGGCACTGGACATGATGCTCAGTCATTATTTGGTCCGCAAGCGCTAATTCGGTACTCGGTGTCCCTAGGAGAACACTCGGAGCCATGCGTTTCGCTTGTTCTATCCAAGGTGTAATAACTTCCGCATCGTGAGTCTGGTTGGCCGCTAAATTCAACAGTACATAATCATATTGTTCTTCGTTGTTTGGTAGCGAAGAGCGGTAGGTTACTAAAATACCCTCCTGACTTAGAATCTGTTGGGTTACGGATGCGGCTTGCATGTTTGGTTCAATCAGCAGTAACTGCTTCCCAGTCAGAAGTTCCACTTCAATCAGTTCGCTCATTGGCATCTCGGTTGAGTGCAAGCGCACCGTAAACCAGAAGGTTGAACCTTGGTGTAGACGGCTGGTTAAACTGATTTCGCCGCCCATCTGGCTCACCAGTTTCTGAGTGATAACCAGACCAAGGCCAGTACCGCCGTAACGACGTGAAATACTTGCATCCGCTTGGCTAAAGGCTTGGAACAACTGCGCTTGCTGACGCTCAGAGATACCAATACCGGTATCACGCACCATGAATTGCAGTTCGACGGAGTCTCCTGATTGAGAGCGCATTTCTACGCTAACATCAATGTTGCCTCGCTCGGTAAACTTGATTGAGTTACCGACTAAGTTCGTCAAAATTTGCTGAATACGTAGTGGATCCCCAACTAAACCCGGTGGAATTTTAGGGTCCACTTTTAGGGTGATTTCTAACCCTTTCTCATGTGCACTTGTGGCTTGTAGGTTAATTACCTCTTCTAAACTTTCTCGGAAATCAAAAGGAATGTTTTCCAGCGCCAGCTTACCCGCTTCAAGTTTCGAGAAGTCGAGAATGTCATTGATGATATTCAGCAGGTTGTTCGCCGACTTCTCAATCGTCTGTAGGTAATCCGTTTGGCTGTTAGAAAGCTGCGTTTTAAGCATTTGACGAGTAAAGCCAATCACCCCATTGAGCGGAGTACGCAGCTCGTGCGACATATTCGCCAAGAACTCTGACTTAACCCTAGCCGCTTCTTGCGCGCGTTTCTTCGCGATATCCAGCTCAACGTTCTGAATTTCTAGCTGCTCAAGCGTTTCACGTAAGTCGGACGTGGCTTGGTCTATACTGTGCTGCATCTCCACGTGATATTCTGATAACGATACCGCCATGGCGTTGATGCCATTTTTTAGCTGGTCTAACTCACCGTGCATTTTGCCTTCGATACGCACATCAAGATGACCGCGGCGAATGCGGTCAACGACATTCTTCATATGGGTGATAGGTTGGGTCACATCGTGCATTAGACGTGAAGCAAACACACTTGCTAAGCCAAGACCGAGAACCAGAACTAAAAAAGCAGAAAAGACTTCTTGATACTGTTGCAGCCTCAAGGAGGAGAGATCTAACTCGACGGCGATGTAACCAATCGCTTTGGTTCCTTGGCTTTCGTTCGACAACTCCGCTAAGTAGTGACCTTCTGACAAAATGGGGACACGCAATATCAGTGAGTTTTCGTAGATTTCCGAATTACCCAGTTGCGGGATCGGTTTATCTTTGGGGAACATCAAGGCTTCAAAATTAGGATGAAAGTTAGAGGTAACAAAGAGCTCATGATGTTCATCAAATACCGCGATACTACGAACCAGTTTGGAGTTTTTGCGGTGCGCGTAGCTTATCAAGCGACGTACCGCCTCTCGGCTTTCTGATAGTAGATGAGTTTCACTGGCAATCGCCAGCGGCTCAATAATGCTGTTACCAGTGGTGATAACTTGTTTCTCAAGGTCTTGGTAGCGGTTAAATGAGAAAAAGCCGCTCAGTAATAAACCAATAATGAGAGTGGGAGCGAGAGTTAGTGTAATTACACGTGCTCGTAAGCCATATCTGGTCATGTTATCTAATTACATCGGAGTCTGGATATGGGAAAATAACGCATTATTTCTCAAGCGCACGATAAAGCCTTGAGCAAAGAAGTGACGTCACCGAATAAACGGTAAGCATAATCAAGTCACTCGAATCACACAACGGCTGCAATCAAGAATAGTGAAGCCGAAGAGCAATTACATATAAATCAGGCATAGAGCATGGCACGCATCTTTCAACCGAAAAAGAAAACCCAACTCAATACTCGGCATCAAGCAGTGCAAGTAGAGCGTTTAGATCACCACGGCGCAGGCATTGCTTACCTCAAAAAGAAGCCATTGTTTATCGATGGAGCACTGCCGGGTGAGGAGGTGGTCACTCAATTGGTGGAAGAAAAGAGCAAGTTCGCCCGCGGTAAGTTGATTAAAATCCTTAAGCCGAGTGAAGCTCGTGTGGAGCCATTTTGCCCACATTATCACGAGTGCGGTGGCTGTGATTTGCAGCATCTAGATTATGGCCAACAATTGACGTACAAACAGCAAACGTTGCGTCAGCTAATGCGAAAATTTTCAGGCAGTGACATTGAACTAGATGCCCCGTTATTGGGATATTCGCAGGCCTACCGTCGCCGTGCGAGAGTGAGCTTGTTTGTTGATAAAAAAACACGTCAGCTACATTTTGGTTTCCGTAAAAAGCAGAGTAAGCAAATTGCGCAAGTGACCGATTGCCCAGTGCTGGCACCGGAACTGAATGTTTTGCTGCCAGAGATTTACTCAGCGCTAAAAGCGTTCAAAAAGCCTGAACAATTGGGTCATGTAGAGCTGGTACTTGGTGATAATGGGCCGTGTATTACGCTGCGCCACTTGAGCGCTCTGACAACGAGTGAAACTCAATCTCTAACGGAGTTGGCAAAACGTCATGGCGCATCGTTGTACTTAATGCCATCGACAGAACAATTAGACCTTATCGAAGGCGATATGCCTTTTTATCAAGAAGTTGGAGTGAAAATCCCTTTTGCACCAAATAACTTTATTCAAGTAAACCAAGGTGTAAACCAACAAATGGTCAAACAAGCGGTTGAGTGGTTAGACCCACAAAAGAGTGACCGAGTGTTAGATTTGTTCTGTGGTTTAGGCAACTTTAGTTTACCAGTTGCGAAATTAGCTAAGTACGTGGTTGGAGTAGAGGGTGTTGCAGAGATGGTAGAAAAAGCCACAAACAATGCATCTTTGAACCAAATCAATAACGCGCAATTTTATCACGCTAACCTTGAGCAAGATTTTGAAGGCCAAGCCTGGGCCGCAGAGCGGTTTGATAAAGTATTATTAGACCCGGCACGCGCGGGAGCGAGTGGGATCATCGATCAAGTTTCTGAGCTTGGCGCACAGCGTGTAGTTTATGTTTCTTGTAATCCTGCTACCCTTGCTAGGGATAGTCAAAGCTTGATAGAGCAAGGCTATAAATTAACTAAATTAGGTATGCTGGACATGTTCCCTCATACCAGTCATCTAGAATCGATGGCATTGTTTGAAAAGTCCTAACTTTAGGACTTTGACCCCTTATTTGTGGTGGGTGGTCATAAAGCCAGCGTGTACGCGCGGTAAAAAGAACTAACCTGGACGGTGTTAGTCAAACCACACGAATATAATAATTAGGATGATGAGATGGTTGCGGTAAGAAGCGCGCATTTAAACCAAGATGAACAGTTTGAACTCGAAAACTGGGTGGCTAGCCTAGGACAAGAGAAAAACACAGCTTCACGCTTAATCGAAGTATATCGAGATTGCCAGACGGTATTAGCTGATAACGAGCAAGCGGAGCTGTTGTTGTGGCGTGGACGAGAAATGATCGAAATTTTGATCACCTTGTCTATGGATCAAGCCACTTTAGTGGCTGCTCAACTGTTTCCTTTGGTTTCAAGTGGTGCTTTTAACAGAGAAATTCTGGAAGAGAAATACAGCAAAGAAATCATAAAATTAATCGACGGCGTTGAAGAAATGGCTGCTATTGGCCAACTCAACGTCAACATGGAAGGCAGTGCAGCGTCATCTCAGGTAGATAACGTACGCCGCATGCTGCTTGCCATGGTGGATGACTTCCGCTGCGTGGTTATCAAGCTTGCGGAGCGAATTTGTAACCTTATTGAAGTTAAAAAAGCGCCTGATGAAGTTCGACGTGCGGCGGCAAAAGAGTGTGCCAACATCTATGCGCCGCTAGCAAACCGATTAGGCATCGGTCAGCTGAAATGGGAAATTGAAGATTACGCTTTCCGCTACCAACAGCCGGAAACTTACAAACAAATTGCCAAGCAGCTTTCTGAGCGACGCATCGTTCGTGAACAGTACATCAAAGACTTTGTTGAAGACCTCACGCACGAAATGGAAGTGTCGGGCATCAATGCCGAAGTGAGTGGTCGACCTAAGCACATCTACAGCATTTGGCGAAAAATGCAGAAGAAGAGTTTGGCATTCGATGAGCTGTTTGATGTTCGAGCAGTACGTATCATCGCAGACAAACTGCAAGACTGTTACGCGGCTTTGGGTGTAGTTCACACCAAATACAAGCACCTACCGAGCGAGTTTGATGACTACGTTGCTAACCCTAAACCAAACGGTTATCAATCGATCCACACCGTAATTCTAGGGCCAGAAGGCAAAACCATCGAGATCCAGATTCGTACCAAGCAAATGCATGAAGAGTCGGAGCTGGGTGTTGCCGCGCACTGGAAATATAAAGAAGGGGCAAGCAGCCGAAGCGGTTATGATGAGAAGATCACGTGGCTGCGTAAGCTACTGGATTGGCAAGAAGAAATGTCTGACTCTGGCGAAATGCTCGATGAGCTGCGTAGCCAAGTCTTTGATGACCGTGTTTATGCCTTTACACCACGTGGTGATGTTGTCGATTTGCCAATGGGGGCAACGCCGCTAGATTTTGCCTATCACATTCACTCCGAAGTGGGACACCGTTGTATCGGTGCCAAAGTCGGAGGTCGTATTGTGCCGTTCACGCATAAATTACATATGGGTGACCAAGTCGAGATTATCACTCAGAAAGAACCTAACCCATCACGTGACTGGTTAAACCCATCATTAGGCTTCGTTCATTCTGGTCGTGCGCGTGCCAAAATTAACGCCTGGTTCCGAAAACAAAGCCGTGAGAAGAACCTTGAAGCAGGTCGTGAAATCCTTGAGCATGAGTTAGCCAAAATTGGCGCAACGTTAAAAGATGCAGAGCATTACGCCCTCAAGCGGTTTAACGTCAAAACACCAGATGAATTGTATGTTGGTGTAGGTAGCGGTGATTTGCGCATCAACCAAATAATTAACCATATCAACGCGTTAGTTAACAAGCCAACGGCAGAGGAAGAAGACCAGCAAGCACTGGAAAAACTGCAAGAAGCTGAGCATAAATCACCCGCGCAAAGCCGACCGAAAAAAGACGCAGTTGTAGTAGAAGGCGTCGATAACCTAATGACACATCTAGCTCGTTGCTGTCAGCCAATTCCAGGTGACGATATCTCTGGTTACATAACGCAAGGTCGTGGGATTTCAGTACACCGTAGTGACTGTGAACAGTTAGAAGAACTGCGCCATCATGCGCCAGAGCGCATCATCGATACAGTCTGGGGCAGCGGCTTTGTGGGGTCATACATCCTCACCGTGCGTGTTGAAGCGATGGAGCGAGGTGGTCTACTCAAAGACATTACGACACTGTTCGCCAACGAAAAGATCAAAGTGACCAGTATGAAGAACCGAGTCGACTACAGACGTCAACTTGCCATCATGGACTTTGACCTAGAAGTCACCAATATTGAGGTGCTTTCGCGGGTTTCGAAGCGTGTGGAACAGATCAAGGATGTCATGACGGTGAAACGCCTCGGCTAAAACTCTCGTCATAGTTATCGTTGTAGCGTTGTTGACTGCACGCACTCCGGAGTGCCGGCCCAGGCTCATCACATAGGCGAGCTATGCTCAGGAGTCGCGAAAACTTGTTGCCTTGTCAAAGTAACAATTACTTAGTGAAAGCTGCTGAGAAAATATAATGTAGAAGGTGAGTGGTTTTGGCCGCTCACCTTTTTCTTTAGTAGAAAGGTTTAAAGGAACAAAAAATGAGTCATCCAATTGAACAATTAGAACAAATCATGGCGAAGTTGCGTGACCCAGAAAACGGTTGCCCTTGGGACTTAAAACAAACCTTTGACACCATCGTTCCGCATACAATAGAAGAAACCTACGAGGTGGTGGACGCGATTCAAAATCGAGATTGGCCCAATCTAAAAGAAGAGCTAGGGGATTTGTTGTTTCAGGTGATTTTTTACAGTCAGCTAGCGAAAGAGCAAGAGCTGTTCGACTTTTCGGATGTCGTCGAAACCGTGAACGAAAAACTGACTCGTCGCCACCCGCATGTTTTTTCAGATGTTGAGTTTGAATCTGACGAGGAAATTAACGCGAACTGGGAAGCGGAAAAAGCAAAAGAAAAAGCCCTAGTAGGCAAAGCGGAAGAAAGTATCCTAGACTCAATACCAAACTCTTTACCGGCACTTTCTCGTGCTACAAAAATTCAGAAAAAATGTGCAAAATTTGGGTTTGATTGGGATTCACTTGGCCCGGTTGTCGATAAAGTACGAGAAGAAATTGACGAAGTCATGGAAGAGGCACTGCAAGTTCAGCCCGATGAAGAGAAAGTTGAGTTGGAGCTCGGTGATTTGCTATTTGCGACTGTCAATTTGGCTCGCCACCTTGATAAAAACCCAGAAGTCGCGCTAGGAAAAGCAAACGTAAAGTTTGCGCGACGTTTTAAACAAGTTGAAGGCAAGGTCCAGCAGTCAGGCAAAGTACTTACAGATTGTTCTTTATCAGAACTTGACCATTTTTGGGATGAAGTAAAACAAGAAGAATCGAGGCAGAGGTAAACTGGCAGAATACATAATATAAGGTCAGCTTGTTTGGTTACACGAAAACGGACTTTGGTTTGTCTTTGCTCACTTTGATTTGAAGCAAAAAATAAAAAATTACGGTGTGATAGATTTCACGTTGTGGCGGTAAGGAGCTTCTGGTATATTTATCTCCCGTCCAGAAGCACTCCATTTCCCTCATTCAACCAATTTCAGGTTAAACATGACGACAAATTACATTTTTGTTACTGGCGGGGTTGTATCCTCTCTAGGTAAAGGTATTGCAGCAGCATCTCTTGCGGCTATTCTAGAAGCTCGTGGTCTTAAAGTGACTATGATGAAGCTTGACCCTTACATCAACGTTGATCCGGGCACAATGAGCCCTACTCAGCACGGTGAAGTGTTCGTTACAGAAGATGGCGCAGAGACTGACCTTGACCTTGGTCACTACGAGCGTTTCATCCGTACCAAGATGACCAAGCGTAACAACTTCACTGCAGGTCGTGTTTATGCCGACGTACTTCGTAAAGAACGTCGTGGTGACTACCTAGGCGCAACTATTCAAGTTATCCCTCATATCACTAACGCAATCAAAGATCGCGTTATTGCAGGTTCTGAAGGCCATGATGTGGCTATTGTTGAAGTTGGCGGTACTGTTGGTGATATCGAATCACTACCATTTATGGAAGCGATTCGTCAGCTAGCTGTTGAGCTAGGCCGTGAGCGCGCAATGTTCATGCACCTAACACTTGTTCCTTACCTAGCGGCAGCGGGCGAAGTGAAAACTAAGCCGACGCAACACTCTGTAAAAGAACTTCTATCTATCGGTATTCAGCCAGATATCCTAGTTTGCCGTAGCGATCGCGTTATTCCTGCGAATGAGCGTAAAAAAATCGCACTGTTCTGTAATGTTCCAGAAAAAGCAGTAATTTCAATGAAGGATGTAGACTCTATCTACAAGATCCCTCAGTTGATTAAATCTCAAGGGCTAGATGACCTTGTGTGTGCTCGCTTTGGTATTACTGCTCCTGAAGCAGACCTTTCTGAATGGGAACAGGTTATCTACGAAGAAGCAAATCCTACTGGTGAAGTAACCATCGGTATGGTTGGTAAATACATTGAATTACCAGATGCATACAAATCTGTGAACGAAGCGCTTAAACACGCTGGCTTGAAAAACCGCCTAAGCGTCACAATTAAGTATGTAGACTCACAAGATATCGAAACAAAAGGCGTTGAACTTCTAGAAGGTTTGGACGCAATCCTAGTACCAGGTGGCTTCGGCGATCGTGGTATTGAAGGCAAGATCCGTGCGGCTCAATATGCACGTGAAAATAACGTGCCTTACCTAGGTATTTGTTTGGGTATGCAAGTTGCACTAATCGAATACGCGCGTAACGTTGCGGGTATGGAAGGTGCACATTCAACAGAATTTAACAAAGAGACTAAGTACCCTGTGGTAGGTTTGATCACAGAGTGGGTAGACGAATCAGGTAGCGTAGAAGAGCGTACTGAAAAGTCTGACCTAGGCGGTACGATGCGTCTTGGTTCACAGCTGTGTCACCTAGAGAAAGGGACTAAAGCTCGTGAACTGTACGGTAGCGCGACGATCCATGAACGTCACCGTCACCGTTACGAAGTGAATAACGTGCTTCGTCCGCAAATCGAAAAAGCAGGCCTAAAAGTATCAGGTCTATCTGCGGACAAGAAGTTAGTGGAAATGATTGAGAACCCAGCTCACCCATGGTTTGTAGCGGCTCAGTTCCACCCAGAATTCACCTCGACTCCTCGCGATGGACATCCATTGTTTGCAGGTTTTGTTAAGGCTGCGGGCCAAAACGCACGCGGCGAATTCGAGAAGTAAAAGGATACGGGCGGCGGCGAAGGTTGTGCTGCTGCCCTTTAAGATTGACATTTATATTTGAAACGAGAGGAAACATTAATGTCTAAGATCGTTAAAGTTCTAGGTCGTGAAATCATCGACTCACGTGGTAACCCAACTGTAGAAGCTGAAGTACACCTAGAAGGCGGTTTCGTAGGTATGGCGGCAGCTCCATCTGGCGCATCTACTGGTTCTCGAGAAGCTCTTGAGCTACGTGACGGTGACAAAGCACGTTTCCTAGGTAAAGGTGTTCTTAAAGCAGTTGAAGCTGTAAACGGCCCAATCGCTGAAGCTCTAGTTGGCAAAGACGCTAAAGACCAAGCTGCAATCGACGCAGTAATGATCGAACTAGACGGCACTGAAAACAAATCTAAATTCGGTGCTAACGCTATCCTAGCTGTTTCTCTAGCAAACGCTAAAGCTGCTGCTGCTGCGAAAGGCATGCCTCTATACGAGCACATCGCTGAGCTAAACGGCACTGCAGGTCAGTTCTCTATGCCTCTACCAATGATGAACATCATCAACGGTGGTGAGCACGCAGACAACAACGTTGACATCCAAGAGTTCATGATCCAACCAGTTGGCGCTAAGACTCTTAAAGAAGGTCTACGTATCGGTGCAGAAGTATTCCACAACCTAGCTAAAGTTCTTAAGTCTAAAGGCTACAGCACTGCAGTTGGTGATGAAGGTGGTTTCGCTCCTAACCTTAAATCTAACGCTGAAGCTCTAGAAGTTATCGCAGAAGCTGTTGCAGCTGCTGGTTACGAACTAGGTAAAGACGTTACTCTAGCTATGGACTGTGCTGCATCTGAGTTCTTCGACAAAGAAGCTGGCATCTACAACATGAAAGGCGAAGGTAAAACTTTCACTTCTGAAGAGTTCAACCACTACCTAGCTGAGCTAGCTAACCAATTCCCAATCGTTTCTATCGAAGACGGTCTAGACGAGTCTGACTGGGATGGCTTCAAGCACCAAACTGAACTACTAGGTGACAAGCTTCAACTAGTAGGTGACGATCTATTCGTTACTAACACTAAGATCCTTGCTGAAGGTATCGAGAAAGGCGTAGCTAACTCTATCCTTATCAAGTTCAACCAAATCGGTTCTCTAACTGAGACTCTAGCTGCAATCAAGATGGCTAAAGACGCAGGTTACACAGCAGTAATCTCTCACCGTTCTGGCGAAACTGAAGATGCAACTATCGCTGACCTAGCGGTAGGTACAGCTGCAGGTCAAATCAAAACTGGTTCTATGAGCCGTTCTGACCGTGTTGCTAAGTACAACCAGCTAATCCGTATCGAGGAAGCTCTAGGTGAGCGCGCTCCTTTCAACGGTCTTAAAGAAGTTAAAGGTCAAGCTTAATTCTTCACTGAATTAGCAGCTTAACTTAAAGCTTTTAAAACACCCTGCCTTGGCGGGGTGTTTTTTATATAACGGAAGCGCACTCCTCCATGTTTCAAGTAAGCGGTCTCAAAGAAGTTAAAGATCAAGCTTAATTCTTATTGAGTAAAGTTTCGCTAAATAGCTTTTTGAAACCCTCGCTACGGCGTTTTTTTTGTATTTATAGATTTGTATTTTGGGCTCTTACTTTGGTCATGGGTAAGGTTCGCTTCCCATGAGCTTGTTTCATTTTGCTGCTTATTTCTTGTAAGGAGCGTGTGAGTCTCCCTTTCTCCCCTAGAGGCAACCTCGCATTTATGCTATATATGTCACCTTATCTAATTCCTTCCGGTACAGAATGTTAGCAGCGATATGCGAATCTTTGTTATAGCCCTTACGCTACTGTTTGGCTTGCTTCAATACACTCTATGGTTTGGTAAAAACGGAGTGTCTGACTACTACACAGTAAAAGATGAAATTGAAGTTCAGCAACAAGTGAACAGCAAGCTACAAGCTCGCAACAATGAAATGTTCGCTGAGATTGATGATTTAAGGCAAGGTCTTGATGCGATTGAAGAACGTGCGCGTCATGAGCTCGGTTTAGTTAAAGATGGCGAGACTTTTTACCGCATTATAGGTGAGGAAAACCATTAAAATGTTGGATATGAACTCATCGCATATCGCAATTGTGCCTGCTGCTGGTGTGGGTAGCAGAATGAAGGCAGATCGCCCTAAGCAATATTTATTGATCGAAGGTAAGGCGGTACTGGAACATACCGTAGAGAAACTGCTTTCTCACCCAAATATTTCTAAGGTTGTCGTTGCCATTACTGACGGCGACCCATATTACCCAGAATTGTCCATTGCTAAGCGCCCAGATGTGATTCGTGTAGCTGGTGGTAAAGAAAGAGCAGACTCTGTGTTATCAGGGCTAAACTATGTCAATGAGCATCTGGAAAGCGAGTGGGTATTAGTTCACGACGCTGCAAGGCCATGTGTATTAACGTCCGACATTGACCGTTTGATTGATATTTGCTGCGCTCACTCAACGGGTGGCATTCTCGCATCTCCTGTGAGAGATACAATGAAGCGAGCAAACGCAGTACAAGATATCGATCATACGGTAGATAGAGAAGCATTGTGGCATGCACTGACTCCACAAATGTTTAAAACTCAGCAGCTTACTCAAGCACTGGCTGACGCATTAGAACAGGGTGTAACCATTACCGATGAAGCCTCGGCTTTGGAATGGCTAGGCGAGAAGCCAGCCTTAGTTCAAGGGAATGCGAACAATATAAAAATCACTCAGCCAGAAGATCTTGCGTTAGCCGAGTTTTATCTAAGCCGTGAGCGCGGCGAATAAAGAGAAAGGATAGAAAATGATTCGAATTGGTCATGGTTTCGATGTACATAAATTCGGTGGTGAAGGCCCAGTCATTATTGGTGGTGTAGCAATCCCTTATGAGCAAGGTTTGATTGCTCACTCAGATGGCGATGTAGCGTTGCATGCGTTAACGGATGCTCTGCTGGGCGCGATTGCTGCCGGCGATATTGGTCGTCATTTCCCAGATACGGATGATAAATGGAAAGGCGCAAACAGTCGTGAATTACTGAAAGACGTTTACCGTCGAGTTAAAGAGCAAGGCTACCGTCTTGGCAATGCTGATGTAACCATCATGGCACAAGCGCCTAAAATGGCACCACACATTGACGCAATGTGTGCGGCGATAGCCGAAGACCTAGAAACCGACATTAGTAACATTAACGTAAAAGCGACGACGACAGAACGTCTCGGTTTTACTGGACGCAAAGAAGGCATTGCAACGGAAGCCGTTGTACTTCTGTTTAAGCAATAACTAGCAATTTGCTCCTCTAAGCTGTGATATCAGCGGAAACACATCATGTCAGACATTTTATCTTCATTGGCTTACCTAACGGGTAAGCCAGTTGCATCGGCAAAAATTAAAGCGCAGCCAGAGCATTTTCAGGTTCGCGAAGATTTAGGTTTTGCCTTTACGGGCGAAGGCGAGCACTTAATGGTTCGTATCCGTAAAACGGGCGAGAACACCAGCTTCGTTGCTAACGAGTTAGCAAAAGCCTGTGGTGTTAAGTCGAAAGACGTTAGCTGGGCGGGTCTTAAAGACCGTCATGCGGTGACGGAACAGTGGTTAAGTGTCCATTTACCAAAAGGTGAAACGCCAGATTTTTCAGCGTTTTTGGCTCAATACCCAAGTATCGAAATCCTTGCAACAGATCGTCACAATAAAAAACTGCGTCCTGGTGACCTAGTAGGGAACGAGTTCGTGGTTACTTTGTCTGAAGTGACAGATATAGCGGATGTAGAGCAACGTCTTGAAAAAGTGAAACAAGTTGGCGTGCCAAACTACTTTGGTAGTCAGCGTTTTGGTAACGATGGCAACAACCTTGAAGAAGCACGTCGATGGGGACGCGAAAACGTTCGTACCCGCAATCAAAACAAGCGAAGCATGTATTTATCAGCGGCTCGTTCGTGGATTTTCAACCGCATCGTTTCAGCTCGTCTAGAGAATTGTGTGTTTGATAAGTTCATTGATGGTGACATTGCACAGACGAATTCTGGCACTCAGTTGATTGATGCAAACAACATCACTGATTTGCAAGTGCAATTTGCACAAGGTGAAGCGGCAATTACCGCTGCGCTTGCTGGCGATAATGCACTGCCTACTCAAGCCGAGGCTCTGGCATTAGAGCAACCGTTTTTAGACGAAGAGCCTGACCTCATGGCGCTGATTCGTGGTAATCGCATGCGCCACGATCGTCGCGATATTGCGCTGAAGCCAAAAGATTTAGCTTGGACGGTTGAAGGTAACAACATTACGCTGACTTTCTCACTGGATGCGGGATCTTTTGCGACCTCTATTGTTCGTGAGTTAGTTAATGAGGTTGAAGTAGAAAGAGAATACTAATGGAACAGGATTCACGAAACCCGAAGCCCTTAAGAGTCTTAATCAGCAATGATGATGGTGTTCATGCACAAGGGATTCATGCCCTCGCTGATGAGTTGAGAGATATCGCCGAAGTGACCATTGTCGCACCTGATCGAAATCGTTCAGGTGCTTCGAATTCACTCACATTAGAACAACCATTACGCGTGACTGAAATTGCCCCAAATATCTACTCAGTGCAAGGCACGCCCACGGATTGTGTGCATTTCGCGCTGAATGAGCTAATGAAAGATGATTTGCCTGATCTTGTTCTGTCAGGAATCAACCATGGCGCTAATTTGGGTGATGATGTTCTTTATTCTGGAACAGTAGCAGCCGCCATGGAAGGTCATTTCCTTGGCGTTCAGTCGGTGGCTTTTTCACTAGTGGGTAAGCGACATTTCGAATCCGCCGCTAAAATTGCACGTCAAATTGTACAACAGCATTTAGCGTCGCCGATTCCAACGAATCGTCTACTGAACGTAAACGTGCCTGACTTACCATCAGAGAATTTAGGTGAAATTGAAGTTACGCGTTTAGGTGCACGTCATCACGCAGAGAATATGATCAAGCAGAAAGATCCGAGAGGCCATGACATTTATTGGTTAGGGCCACCAGGAAAGGAGCAAGATGCAGGAGAGGGCACGGACTTTTATGCAATTGAGCATGGCCGAGTTTCAATGACGCCTCTGCAAGTTGATCTCACCGCTCACGAGTCGCTGCGTGCTATGGATAGTTGGTTAAAGGAAGAGAAGTAATGAGTAACCCACATGCTGACAGGTTGATAGCGTTTCTTATCTCCAGTGGCATCAAAGACCAAAGAGTTTTGGATGCTATCCAACGCTTGCCACGAGAAAGCTTTGTTTCTCAAGCGATGATGCACCAAGCCTATGATAACAATGCGTTACCAATTGGTCAGGGACAAACTATTTCTCAGCCTTATATCGTTGCTCGTATGACCGAGTTGCTTGAGCTAGAACCGGCGAGTCGTGTTCTGGAAATCGGAACGGGATCGGGTTATCAAACTGCGGTACTGGCGCAAATTGTTGATCATGTATACTCCGTTGAGCGAATTAAATCGTTGCAATGGGAAGCAAAGCGTCGCCTGAAGCAATTGGATATTTACAATGTTTCAACTAAGCATGCTGATGGGTGGCAGGGCTGGGAAGCGAGAGGTCCTTTCGATGCTATCATTGTTACCGCTGCCGCTGAAGTGATTCCCCAAGCTCTTCTCTCACAATTAAGAGATGGCGGCAAAATGGTCATTCCTGTTGGAGATACGGAACAACAGTTATTAAAAATAGAGCGTAAGGGAGACGAATATCTCTCTACCGTTGTAGAAATGGTTCGGTTCGTACCTCTGGTTGCGGGTGATTTAGCTTAAGGGTTAGGGATAGGTGAATAAGTTACTACGTCATATTAGTATTAGCTTTGTGTTTGCTGCAGGACTAGTTGGTTGTGCAGCGCATTCCCCTGCACCTGTCTCTAGCCTAAAAAAAGACTATTCAAGCCTTGAAAGAGGGAGTTACAGAGGGAGTTATTATGAGGTAAAAAAAGGCGATACACTTTACTTCATAGCTTATGTCACAGATAAAGATGTAAATGATCTTGTTCGTTACAATGAGTTAACTCAGCCTTACACTATCTACCCAGGACAGAGGCTAAAACTTTGGGCTCCGAAATATGTCGCCCCTAAATATGGTCAAAAAGTTGAACCCGTTGTGGCTCCTGTTGTTACGACACCCCCAGCTCCAGTGACGAAAACATCAACAGCCTCTAAACCTAAACCTTCGAGTAAAAACTCTAGTCAAAAACCTACAGAGACTAAGCCTAAAGTCGTACAAAAACAGCCTCCAAAGAAGGTTGAACAATCGAAAACAAAGGAGTATGTTGGTTCAAAAGATAACCAAAAAGTGAAGCAAAAAGCGCCAACTACCACAGCAAAGAGTGATAAAGTCTCAAAGTGGTTGTGGCCAACAAAAGGGAGAGTAATCAAGAACTTTTCGGCGGGAGAACAGGGAAATAAAGGTATCGACATCGCAGGACAGCGTGGTCAACCTATCGTTTCAACCGCAGCCGGCACAGTCGTTTATTCAGGCAATGCGCTACGAGGTTATGGCAACTTAATTATAGTAAAGCATAACGACAATTATTTAAGCGCATACGCACATAATGACAAACTGCTGGTCACAGAAGGACAAAGCGTAAAAAGCGGACAAAAAATCGCCACCATGGGTAGTTCAGGTGCAAAGTCGGTCAAACTACACTTTGAAATTCGCTATCAAGGTAAATCAGTGAATCCAAAACGCTATTTGCCTTAAAACTTTGAAAAACAACTTGCGACATCATTTAGCGACATATTGAGTTGTCATGTCTTGCTAACTCGCCAGGGGGAGGCGTTATGAGTATCAGCAACACAGTAACCAAAGTTGAAGAGTTTGCATTTGACAATGCGTCAGTGAAGACCATTGATAACGAACTCGAAAGATCATCATCCACAGAAAGCAAAGCGACTGCGCGTGAAGAATTTGACGCGAGCAGTAAAAGCTTAGATGCAACTCAGTTGTATTTGGGCGAAATTGGCTTCTCACCTTTACTTACTGCCGAAGAAGAAGTGCTTTACGCAAGACGCTCCCTACGTGGCGACGAAGCGGCACGCAAACGTATGATCGAAAGTAACCTACGTTTGGTTGTTAAGATTTCTCGTCGATACAGTAACCGTGGTCTAGCACTACTCGATCTGATTGAAGAAGGTAACCTCGGCTTGATCCGAGCGGTCGAAAAATTCGACCCAGAACGTGGTTTCCGTTTCTCTACTTACGCAACATGGTGGATCCGACAAACGATAGAGCGAGCGTTGATGAACCAAACTCGCACGATCCGTCTACCTATCCACGTAGTGAAAGAGCTGAACATTTATCTGCGTACTGCGCGTGAACTTTCTCAAAAGCTCGATCACGAACCGACCGCAGAAGAAATTGCTGCTCAATTAGATATTCCAGTCGAAGACGTAAGCAAAATGTTACGCCTTAATGAGCGTATTAGCTCTGTCGACACGCCAATCGGTGGTGACGGTGAGAAAGCGCTGCTGGATATTATTCCTGATGCAAACAACTCTGATCCAGAAGTTTCGACTCAAGATGACGACATCAAATCATCGTTGATTCATTGGTTAGAAGAGTTGAATCCGAAACAGAAAGAAGTGCTTGCACGTCGCTTCGGCCTACTAGGCTACGAGCCTTCGACGCTGGAAGAAGTTGGTCGAGAGATTGGTCTGACACGTGAGCGAGTACGTCAAATACAAGTGGAAGGTTTACGTCGTCTTCGTGAAGTCCTAATCAAACAAGGTTTGAATATGGAAAACTTGTTTAACGTAGAAGACGATTAAGTAATCCGTATTTCACTAGATACAC
This sequence comes from Vibrio sp. Vb2880, assembly GCF_033337975.1. Classification (NCBI taxonomy): domain Bacteria; kingdom Pseudomonadati; phylum Pseudomonadota; class Gammaproteobacteria; order Vibrionales; family Vibrionaceae; genus Vibrio; species Vibrio sp. Vb2880. Next base: position 10,252 of record NZ_JAWORT010000020.1, on the reverse strand, counting down.
AAAAGGCTATGGTTCCCCATAGCCTTTTTTCTTTTTTGCTCGTCGGTGTGAGTCTGTTTACAGCATCTTCTTCAAGCGATACAGCTCTTCAAGAGCTTGGCGTGGCGTTAAGTCGTCAGGATCAATACCTGACAGAGCTTGTTCGACCTCGCTAGGCTCTGGAATCAGGCTCAACTGGTTGGCCACATCTACTGCACTTGGACGCGGTGTGTCACTGTTTTGCCCCAGTAGCTCTAGCTGAGATAGCTTGTTACGCGCATTTTTGATGACCGTTTTTGGTACGCCAGCTAAGCCCGCAACAGCCAAGCCGTAAGACTTACTTGCCGCACCTTCTTGAACTGCGTGCATAAAGGCAATGCTGTCTCCATGTTCTACGGCATCCAAGTGAACGTTCGCTAAGCTTGGCAGTTGGTTCGGTAACTCTGTTAATTCGAAGTAGTGAGTTGCAAATAGGGTCATCGCACCAATTTGTGTTGCGAGCCATTCCGCACTTGCCCAAGCTAAAGAGAGACCGTCGTAAGTACTAGTACCGCGTCCGATTTCATCCATTAGCACCAAACTGTTCTTAGTTGCGTTGTGAAGAATATTGGCTGTTTCGGTCATTTCTACCATGAAGGTCGAGCGGCCAGATGCAAGATCATCTGACGCACCAATACGAGTAAATATACGATCTAAAGAATCAATCTGTGCGGATTCTGCCGGTACATAAGAGCCGATATGTGCCATCAATGCAATCAGCGCAGTTTGACGCATGTAGGTTGATTTACCACCCATGTTTGGACCGGTGATGATCAACATCTTACGGGTTGGGTTAAGCTCAATTGGGTTCGCGATGAACGGCTCTGTTGTTACTTGTTCTACGACTGGATGACGACCAGCTTGAATGTGAATTCCTGCGTCTTTCACAAGCGTTGGGCGGCAGTAATCTAACGAATCTGCACGCTCTGCTAGGTTTTGTAATACATCCAGTTGAGACAGGGCAGAAGCTAGGTTTTGCAGCTTCTCAAGGTTTGGCATCAATAGATCAAACAGTTCTTCCCACAACTGTTTCTCAAGTGCTAACGCTTTAGATTTCGAGTTAAGTACTTTGTCTTCGTGTTCCTTAAGCTCTGGGATGATGTAGCGTTCAGCGTTTTTGAGTGTTTGGCGACGTACATAATGCGGTGGAACCAAATGGCTCTGGCCACGGCTTACTTGGATAAAGAAGCCATGAACGTTGTTGTAGCCTACTTTAAGCGTATCGATACCGTGTCGTTCACGCTCATCTCGCTCAAGCTGCTCAAGATATTCTGTTGCACCGTCTGCCAATTTTCGCCATTCATCGAGCTCCGCATTGTAGCCTTCAGCGATGACGCCACCATCACGAATAACAACCGGCGGATTTTCTTTAATCGCGCGCTCTAACAGGTCACATACTTCGTCAATCGGAGCTGCATACTTCGCCAATTTCGTTAGGTACGGATGGGTCAAAGAAGCGGTGACAGATTCTAGCTCTGGTAGCTGTTGCATGGCATTGCGAAGTCTAGCCATATCGCGAGGGCGAGCAGAGCGTAATGCAAGGCGCGCTAAGATACGTTCAATATCACCAATTTGCTTTAACGTTGGTTGAAGATCGGCAAACAGAGCTTGTTCTTTAATCTCACCAATCGCATCAAGACGATTGTTTAACGTTTCAATGCAACGCATAGGCTGATGCAACCAACGCTTCAGCATTCGGCTGCCCATCGGTGTTGCACAATGGTCGAGTACTGCAGCGAGCGTGTTATCGGTTCCGCCTGCTAGATTTTGAGTAATTTCCAGATTACGTCGGGTAGCAGCATCAAGGATGACGGATTGATCCTGATGATCAAACGTTAAAGAGCGAATATGAGGTAAAGCCGTACGTTGAGTATCTTTTACGTACTGGATCAAACAACCAGCAGCACACAGCCCTAAGGACGCATGTTCTACACCAAAACCAACCAGATCTTTTGTGCCAAATTGTTGATTGAGTTGTTGCTTAGCCGTATCAAGCTCAAACTCCCAGACTGGGCGACGACGGTTACCATTGCGGCTCGCCATTAAATGTACAGGTTCAAAATCTTCTGGGAACAGTAGCTCACGTGGTGCGGTACGTTGAAGCTCGGCTGTCATCGCTTCTTCAGTTTCTGGTTCTGTCAGTTGGAAGCGACCAGAGGTGACATCCAGCGTCGCATAACCGAACTTACCGTTGTGATGGTAAATTGCTGCGATTAAGTTATCGACACGCTCAGAAAGCAGCGCCTCATCCGTCACTGTACCTGGTGTCACGATACGCACAACTTTACGTTCTACTGGGCCCTTGCTGGTGGCCGGATCGCCAATCTGTTCACAGATCGCCACAGACTCACCAAGCTGAACAAGTTTTGCCAGGTAGCCCTCTACGGCGTGAAATGGCACACCCGCCATTGGGATAGGTTCACCTGCAGACGCACCACGTTTGGTCAATGAAATATCAAGAAGCTGAGAAGCTCGCTTGGCATCATCGTAAAAGAGTTCGTAGAAATCGCCCATGCGGTAGAACAGCAAAATCTCTGGGTTCTCAGCTTTTAGCTTGAGGTATTGCTGCATCATCGGAGTGTGTTTTTGTTCAGCTTTCACAGGTAAGTTCTTTTGTTTATTTCCGTAGCGGCTTAGGATACGTGAATCCCTATCAAGTAAAAAGAGACAAAGGGCATTTTGGCTATGGAAAAAACAACAAAATTGAGTGCCGATTTAGGCGCATTATTGGCTAAACACGGGCATCTTTTAACGACCGCAGAATCATGCACAGGTGGTGGTGTTGCAACCGCCATTACTGACATTGCTGGTAGTTCAGCGTGGCTTGACCGTGCGTTTGTCACCTACAGTAATGAAGCGAAAATGGAGATGCTTGGTGTGCAAGCTTCAACGTTAGAAGCGCATGGTGCAGTGAGTGAGCCAGTTGTGATTGAAATGGTACAGGGTGCAATTAAAAACTCCAATGCGACCATCGGTGTGTCCATCAGTGGTATTGCAGGGCCGGGTGGTGGCAGTGAAGAGAAACCAGTCGGCATGGTCTGCTTTGCTTTTGCTGATAACCAAAGTTGGCAGCAAGTCGAAACCATGCATTTTACTGGTGACCGTGCAGAAGTTCGCAAAAAAGCGGTCGAGCATGCGCTGACTCAATTGTATCAACATCTACTCTAGAATTTCTTAAATTGTTTTAGCCCAGCATTGATAAGGGCTAGAGCAAATCATGACTTTAGGTCAGCCAAATTTTTTTCATACAGGTATGGACACTGTATGAATCAACAGTATAATAACTTTCATTGCTGAGCAGTTCTTCTGCTTAAGAAAAATGAATTACTATTCGTCGCCCAAAGAAGATGAATAAATCGGAGAAAGTAATGGACGAGAACAAACAGAAAGCGCTCGCCGCTGCGCTAGGTCAAATTGAAAAGCAATTCGGTAAAGGCTCTATCATGCGCCTTGGTGATAACCGCGCAATGGACGTAGAAACCATCTCAACGGGTTCTCTTTCTCTTGATATCGCTTTGGGTGCTGGTGGTCTACCAATGGGTCGTATCGTAGAAATCTACGGTCCAGAATCTTCAGGTAAAACAACGCTAACCCTTGAGCTTATTGCTGCTGCACAACGTGAAGGCAAAACGTGTGCGTTTATCGATGCAGAGCACGCTCTAGATCCTGTATACGCGAAGAAACTTGGCGTTGATATCGATGCATTGCTAGTTTCTCAGCCAGACACAGGTGAGCAAGCGCTAGAGATCTGTGACGCACTTGCACGTTCTGGTGCTATCGATGTTATGGTTGTCGACTCTGTCGCAGCACTAACACCGAAAGCAGAAATCGAAGGCGAAATGGGCGATAGCCACATGGGTCTGCAAGCACGTATGCTTTCTCAAGCAATGCGTAAGCTAACGGGTAACCTAAAGCAGTCTAACTGTATGTGTATCTTCATCAACCAAATCCGTATGAAGATTGGTGTGATGTTTGGTAACCCAGAAACAACAACAGGTGGTAACGCACTTAAGTTCTACGCTTCTGTTCGTCTAGATATCCGTCGTACTGGCGCAATCAAAGAAGGTGACGAAGTCGTAGGTAACGAAACGCGCATCAAAGTTGTTAAGAATAAGATTGCAGCACCATTTAAAGAAGCAAACACACAAATCATGTACGGCCAAGGCTTTAACCGCGAAGGTGAACTTGTCGATCTAGGTGTGAAGCACAAGTTAGTTGAAAAAGCCGGTGCTTGGTATAGCTACAATGGCGATAAGATTGGTCAAGGTAAAGCGAATGCGTGTAACTACCTGCGTGAGCACCCTGAAGTGGCTAAAACTATCGATACAAAACTGCGTGAAATGTTGCTAGCGCCAGCACTTGCGGAAGCGCCTGAAGCTGGTGAAGCGCCAGAGCAAGCTGAAGAGTTTTAATCTCTCATAGATTAATAAATGACAAAGCCCTGCAATGCGGGGCTTTGTTGTATCTATTGAAATCAAAAATCGAATTATCACAAAGGCCATTGAGAGCCTGTACAGCAAAAATACTTTTAGGATCATCATGTACCAAAAACGCCAGGCGCCAACATTATCGAGCAAAGAGGCAGCTATCCAATTGCTTAGCCGTCGCGATCATGGTCAGTATGAGCTTTACCAAAAATTATCGATGAAGGGCTATGAAGAATCAGACATCGACATCGCAATTAATTTTTGCCTAGACCATAATTATCTAGATGATTTACGTTACGCGAAGAGTCAAATTAGACAGCATGTATACAAAGGACATGGAGAGCGTCGAATTCGTCAAGAGTTAAACCAGAAGCGTGTTGCGGAATCGGTGATTGAGCAAGCTATGGCTGAAGAGCCGCAAGATTGGTTTGAACTGGCTAAACAGGCGGCAGAAAAGAAATTCAAAGGTATTAAAGCCAAAGACCAGAAAGAGTACGCTAAACAGGTGCGATTTCTGCAATATCGTGGCTACAGTTTTGACCAAATCAGCTACGCGCTGAACTTTGAGGACGAAGATTAACGGTCAGTCGTCCGCACTGATTTTTGTTTTGCTTCAAATTTTTTCTCCTACTCCCTCTTTTCCTCAAGAAAACTAGTCTCAGCTGTTTGCATGATCTACAATACGGCAAAATTCTAACTCGACTATTTTCAGGAAGAGCTGCATGTACATGAGCACTGATGAGGTTCGTAACGCGTTCCTCAAGTTCTTTGAGAGCAAAGGACACCAAATCGTAGAAAGTTCATCGTTAGTTCCACATAACGACCCAACCCTGCTGTTCACAAACGCAGGTATGAACCAATTTAAAGATTGTTTCTTAGGCTTAGAAAAACGAGCCTACACTCGAGCGACTACGGCTCAGCGTTGCGTACGTGCTGGTGGTAAACATAACGACCTAGAAAATGTTGGCTTTACTGCTCGTCACCACACATTCTTTGAAATGTTAGGCAACTTCAGCTTTGGCGATTACTTCAAAGAAGATGCGATCTCCTTTGCTTGGGAATTCCTAACCGAAGTTCTTAAACTGCCAGCGGATCGTTTATTGGTAACTGTTTACGAAACCGATGACGAAGCGTTTGACATCTGGAACAAGAAAGTTGGCGTGCCCGCTGATCGTATTGTTCGCATTGGTGATAAAGAAGGCGGCAAGCCGTATGAGTCTGATAACTTCTGGCAAATGGGCGACACTGGCCCTTGTGGTCCATGTACTGAAATCTTCTACGATCACGGTGAGCACATCTGGGGTGGCCGTCCTGGCACGCCTGAAGAAGATGGTGACCGTTTCATCGAGATCTGGAACAACGTATTCATGCAGTTCAACCGTCACGCAGACGGCACTATGGAACCGCTACCAAAACCATCGGTAGATACTGGTATGGGTATCGAGCGTATCTCTGCAATCATGCAGGGCGTTCACTCAAACTACGAAATCGATGTATTCCAAGCTCTTATCAAAGCAGCAGCAGAAGTTATCGGTTACGAAGACCTATCAAACCAATCACTACGTGTTATCGCTGACCACATCCGTTCATGTTCATTCCTGATCGTGGATGGCGTTATGCCTTCAAACGAAGGCCGCGGTTACGTTCTACGTCGTATTATCCGTCGCGCAGTTCGTCACGGTAACAAGCTGGGCGCACAAGGTGCATTCTTCCACAAACTGGTTGGTGTACTAGCGGAAATCATGGGTACGGCTGGTGAAGAGCTGAAGCGTCAACAAGCTGTGGTTGAAAAAGTACTGCGTATCGAAGAAGAAAACTTCGGTCGTACACTTGAGCGCGGTATGGCGATTCTAAACGAAGCACTAGATAACCTAGACGGTAAAGTACTAGACGGCGAAACCGTATTTAAACTTTACGATACTTACGGCTTCCCAGCTGACTTAACTAACGACGTAGCACGTGAGCGTGAATTCGCAATCGACGAAGAAGGTTTCGAGAAAGCGATGGAAGAGCAGCGTCAACGTGCGCGTGAAGCGGGTAACTTTGGTACTGACTACAACGCAGCAATCAAAGTTGATACGCAAACAGAATTCTGTGGTTACACAGGTACTAAAGGCTCTAGCTCTGTAGCTGCGATGTTCGTTGAAGGCAACGAAGTAGATTCACTATCTGCGGGCGACAAAGCAATCATCGTACTTGGTGAAACGCCATTCTACGCAGAGTCAGGCGGTCAGTGTGGTGACGCTGGTGAAATCCGTACTGAGTCTGGTGTATTCCACGTTGAGGACACTCAAAAACTAGGTAACGCAATCGCGCACCACGGTGTAATGGCAGAAGGCGTTCTAGCGAAAGGTGATGAAGTAGCAACTATCGTTGACGCAGAGCGTCGCGCAGCTATCTCTCTAAACCACTCAGCAACGCACTTGCTACACGCAGCACTACGCCAAGTTTTAGGTGAGCACGTAACGCAGAAAGGCTCATTGGTGAAGGCAGACAACCTACGTTTCGACTTCTCGCATCTAGAAGCCGTAACTGCAGCAGAACTGAAAGAAGTTGAGCGTCTAGTTAACGCGCAAATTCGTCGCAACCACACGATTGAAACCAACGTGATGGACATTGAGTCAGCTAAGAAGAAAGGCGCAATGGCTCTATTCGGCGAGAAGTACGATGACGAAGTACGCGTACTGTCTATGGGTGACTTCTCGACAGAGCTTTGCGGTGGTATTCACGCATCAAGCACAGGTGATATTGGCCTATTCAAAATCACTTCAGAAAGCGGCATTGCTGCAGGTATTCGACGTATTGAGGCGGTAACAGGCGAGGCTGCATTAGACGCGATTGAAGCTCAAAACGCGAAGTATGAAGAGAAACTGGCAGAATCTGCACAGAAAGCAAAAGCGCTAGAGAAAGAAGTGCAGAAGCTAAAAGATAAGATGGCGGCAGCAGAAAGCGCTAACATCATGGGCAAAGCGGTTGAAGTCAATGGTACAAAAGTTCTAGTCGCAGCTCTTGAAGGCGCTGACAGCAAGAACCTACGTACTATGGTTGATGACATCAAGAACCAAATGGGGTCTGGTGTCGTACTGCTTGCCAACGTAACAGGTGACAAGGTTGGCCTGATTGCTGGTGTGACTAAAGATCTAACTGGTAAAGTAAAAGCTGGTGATCTAGTTAAGATGATTGCTGAGCAAGTCGGTGGTAAGGGCGGTGGTCGTCCTGACATGGCTCAAGCTGGTGGTACTGATGTAGCCGCACTACCAGAGGCAATTAAAACAGTTCAGCCTTGGTTAGAAGAGCGCTTATAAGCTTTTAACTACTAAAATTACGCTCAATCAAGTTTCTTTGATTGAGCGTAATTTTTTTTAGCAGCCAAGTGGTTTAATTGACCAAAAGTTAACCGAGTCATTTAGGCTATTTGGTTTTTGTTGTAACTACTGCTTATATAATTTTTCTAATAGGAAATACTGACGATGTAAGCAGTTCTAAAGAGACTTCGGTCTTGGGAAGGTGAAGACTGGTGAAAAAGCCCCTTATCGTGCAAAAGTTTGGCGGAACCTCAGTGGGTTCAATTGAAAGAATCCACCAAGTTGCTGAACACATCATTAAGGCGAAAAATGATGGCAATCAAGTTGTTGTTGTCGTGTCTGCAATGTCAGGCGAAACAAACAGACTGATGGACCTCGCTAAACAGATAGATAGCGTGCCTACAGCTCGAGAACTTGATGTTTTGCTCTCTGCTGGTGAGCAAGTGTCAATGGCACTGTTAGCAATGACACTCAATAAATTGGGTCATGCTGCACGCTCGCTTACCGGAGCACAGGCGAATATTGTGACGGATAATCAACACAATGACGCAACGATTAAACACATTGATACTAAGACAATTCTGGGATTGCTTGAGCAAGACCAAATCGTGATTGTTGCAGGCTTTCAAGGTGTGAATGAGAACGGGGATATCACCACATTAGGTCGAGGTGGCTCAGATACGAGCGCAGTGGCACTGGCAGGCGCATTGCGCGCTGATGAGTGTCAAATCTTTACCGACGTTGATGGTATTTATACTTGTGACCCACGTGTAGTGAAAAACGCGCGAAAATTGGCGGTTATCGATTTTCCTTCCATGGAAGCGATGGCAAGCCGAGGCGCGAAAGTATTACATTTACCTTCAGTGCAATTTGCATGGAAGAATAATGTGCCACTGCGCGTGCTTTCGACATTTGATGTTAATGAAGGCAGTCTGGTAAAGGGGGAGTTAGGCAATCAAGCCGTCTCTGGTATAGCCATTCAACGTGACCTTGCCATAATCGAAGTCGATAAAGAACATTTATCTAGTGCTACAAAACAATGTCAGATGTTGGGTATCGACATTTGGAATGTGATCGAGGAAACAGAACGGGCAGGTATCATGATAAAACAAGATGCATGTGCCAAGTTCGATCTGGTGTTCAGCGACAAAATCCGTAATAGTGAAGTGGTAAGCCTGTTGACCGCAGTGGGGCTTGAGGCCAATGGAATGGTAGAGCACGCATGCGATTTGTTGGCAAAGCGAGATATTGAGATCAATTTCAGCGCAACGAATGCACTCACTATGATGCTAGTTTTAGCACCCGAATGTGTGGATACAGCAGCAAACATTCTGCATGATGCTTACATTACGTCTAGTGAAGCATTAAACATTCAACAAAAACATGCCTTTTTAGGCTGATTTTCGCTAACAAGGTAGTTTACGAAAATATAACTTTTGTTGGATAATAGCTTTGTAGCAAGAAAATTTAGAGATTACTCAAGGAGCAAAGAATGCTAATTTTGACTCGCCGCGTAGGCGAAACACTGATGATTGGTGATGAAGTGACTGTAACTGTACTAGGTGTTAAAGGTAACCAAGTGCGTATCGGCGTTAACGCTCCGAAAGAGGTTTCAGTTCACCGTGAAGAAATCTACATGCGCATTCAAGCTGAAAAAGGCAATGGCAACGTTGCTTCAGGTAACTACTAAGTCGCTCCTGTTTACAGAGCTTAGTTTGAATGAAAAAGGCTAACCGAAGGGTTGGCCTTTTTAGTTTTTACTGTTTTTGAAAATTTGCAGAAACTATTGTGTTGAGTATGGCTGTGAATTCATCAATAATGTTGATTCGAACTTCAGAAAGTTATTTGAAAATAAATGTCTTTTTTTCAGAGAAGACTCTCTTTTTTCATCATAATAGAGTGATAAAGTTCGTTTAATAGTCACTTTGATTAAATCAGCAACGGTTAAGCCAGTTTCGTAGATTTTTTCAAAGAAAGTGTTTGACATATTTTCGGTAAAACGTAATATGTGCCTCCGCAAGACGGTGAGGTGGCCGAGAGGCTGAAGGCGCTCCCCTGCTAAGGGAGTATACGGTTTATCCCGTATCGAGGGTTCGAATCCCTCCTTCACCGCCATTCTTGCAACGTTGATTTATCAACAAAAAGTGCGTCCTTAGCTCAGCTGGATAGAGTACCTGGCTACGAACCAGGCGGTCGGAGGTTCGAATCCTCCAGGACGCGCCATATCTCTTTTGAGATATAACAATGAAAACGGTGAGGTGGCCGAGAGGCTGAAGGCGCTCCCCTGCTAAGGGAGTATACGGTTTATCCCGTATCGAGGGTTCGAATCCCTCCTTCACCGCCATTCATTGACTGGCCCGATGGCCTTTTTTTTGTTTCGTAAGAAATGAATGTGATTTACTTCACAACTTCTTAGCAAGAAGATCTGCGCGTCCTTAGCTCAGCTGGATAGAGTACCTGGCTACGAACCAGGCGGTCGGAGGTTCGAATCCTCCAGGACGC